>CAVJRU010000025.1:15148-30426 GCA_963652025.1 bacterium | reverse complement strand
TGACACGGCAAAAATTTCTGCATCTTTTTTCAAAAATCGCAAGTTTTTCTTGCGATTCGCAAGAAAAACTTGCTGGACAAGCGTTGTTTTTATCTATTTCTTTGCAGAGTTTAATTTCTAAACTCTAACATTATGGTAAAAACAACTAAAGAACTAAAGCTGTCGCGCTATGCCGACCTGCTGTCTGACGCCGGCTTTAAGGCGGTACTTTCGGATCCACGGAACCGAGGCCTTCTCCGGGATCTCCTCAACCTCATCATTCCGCCGGACCGCAGAATCGAGGAAATCGAAAGCTACGATGACCGGGAAATCAACGGCTTCACCCCTTTCAACCGCTACTCCCGCGTGGACATCCGCTGTCGGGACACCTCCGGGCGCTCTTTCGTTGTGGAAATGCAGCGCAAAATGAACGACTACTTCTTCCAACGCTGCGTCTGGTACGCCTCGAATGTCTATGGCAGCGACCTCAAACCTGGCTCCGAATACAAAGACCTCCACCCCGTCTATTCCGTAGCCTTCCTCGAAGAGTCCCTCCCACACGAGGACGAAACCCTCTGGGACGAAAACCACCTGGTCTCCTGCTACCGGATGACAGAAAAATCCACCGGAGAGGTTGCAACTGACACAATTGTTTGTATCTTTGTCGAACTGGGAAGGCTTAAAACACAAGACAGGCGGAACCTAAAAAGTTCACTGGAAAAAATCCTCTACACCTTCAAGCACGCCAAAGACTGGGACAAAGCCCCGGAAGAGCTGATGGAGGATGAGGTGAGCTCCGAACTAATCCACGCCTGCGAAATCGAAAACTTCCCGAGCGATGTAAAACTTGAATACATAAGGACTATGTTTACGGAAATGGACTACAAGGCCGAAACTCAGGCCTACTTCAAGGACGGAGAACAGGCTAAAGCACGCGAAAGCGCCAAGAACCTTTTGGCAGCTGGAGTTGACGCCCAGCTCATCGCCCAATGCGTAGGACTTTCGCTCGAAGAAGTACTCAGTCTCAAGCAGGACTGAAATTTAAAAGGAATTCCAGATTTTCCAGCCACAGAATATAGAGCCGTAACTCCAACATTTTCGGAGTTACGGCTCTATATTCATTCAGCCTGTCCCACAAGGAAGCCCTTCAAGCCCGCCGGCAATAGTAGATTCTTTTATCTGGACTCGAAGAAGGTGAAGTGGACGTTGCCGTATTTGCGCTCTTTGACGAAATTCGGATGTTCCTTGAAGGAGTATTCGGCAGGGTGTTCAAGAATAAAATAGCAGTCAGGATGCAGAATGCCTGCTGAAAGGACCTTGTCCGGAATGGACGCGAGGCCCTCCAGGGCGTAGGGCGGGTCGGCGAAAACGATGTCAAACTTCTCCTTGCACAGGGGAAGGAAATCGAAGACATTGTGGTGGACCACCGTAAGGTTTTTAAGGCCGAAACGAGCAGCCTGAGAACGAATAAACTGAGCATTGGGCGCGGCCATTTCAACAGAATAGACCATTCCCGCACCTCTGGAAGCGAACTCGAACGAGATTGACCCGGCGCCTCCAAAAAGGTCCAACACCTTCAGGCCGTCAAACTCATACTCATTGTCAAGAATATTGAAAAGGCCCTCCTTAGCAAAATCTGTAGTAGGGCGTGCCGCATAGCCTTCCGGCACCGGGATTGTACGCCCCCGAAGGCTTCCTCCAATTATCCTCATAGCGGTATATCCAATTTTTATAACCTTTCAACGCTACGGAAATAGCTGCACAGGGAAACTTCCTCCTCAACGCTTAGCGGCGTGCAGAAATAGACATCTGAAAGCTCCGGATTGAGCGCAAGTTTTTTCACTGCAAGGAAAAGGAAATATTCTGCCGTGGTGAAATCCAAGGCGTCAAAGACATTGCAGAGCCTGAGGGTCTTACCCTCTGAAATCACAAGGTAAAGCCTCCCGTCAGCCCAGGCCGCTACTATCTTATTGTACTGCGGAATGTCGGAAAGGCCCTCCAGCATATAATATATCTCAGGAAGGACTTCCGAAACGCTTCCGTCAGTGCGACGCACCATCCCCGCAATGGTCCGGGAGAGAGACTCGCCGAGAGAGAGGGAATAAAGAAGCGTCGCACCAAGAGAGGGTATTTCCACAGAGGACACGACATCCTCCCCTCCGAGAGAAGAGACGCTTTCAAGCAGCGCCCTCTCCTGTCCCTTTGCGACAAACTGGGAAGGAACGAGAGTGAACTTAGGGGTAAAAAGGGAAACCTCGACGGAGTCATACCGCCGCTGGAACTCCTCCACAGTAAAAACAGACCCGGCATCCATCCACGAAGATGAATGCCCGGTCTCGACTGAATCCGTCTTTAGAAGAAAGCCGCTACGGGCTACCTTAACGGAGATATTCCTATGGTTACTCCCAGTTACCGGCATTGTTGTTAGGAGCGATTACGTTTCCTACCTTAAGGCCAGGATAACGGTCGGTTGCTTTTCTCTCTGCGTCGAGGTTAATCCTCAGCTGGTTGTCCAGTCCTTTGAGAAGAGCCTTGTAAGGCATTGAAGCCTCGAAAAGAGGAACCTGCACACCGGAAACGGTCTTAACTACCGAAGCCATCTCAACAGCCTCTCCGTCGCTGAACGGAACCTCACCGATGGTCTCGATGTTGAAGTCCGGACGGTTGTTGAAGAGAGTATCCTTCACGGCAACCTCGTTCTCAATGGTGAAGACGAGCTTCTGACCTTTCTTAGAGAGTTCGAGCATCTGAGCAGGAGTAATCTTAGGCTGCTTCTTCTTGAGAGCCTTGGTGTTTGCAACTGCGAGGGAGTCGTCCAAAGAACCGACCTTCATAATAACCTTCATTTTGCCAGTGTTGTAGAAAGTCTGAAGGGAGTCAAAGGTGGAGACATACTTGCCGTTCACGCTCTTGTAGGCAACCTGAAGGTCACGGATGTCCTTAAGCTGCTGGATTGCGACTTTCTCGCGGAAGTCCTTGGCCTTGTTGAACTTGATAGGCTCCATTACGCTCTTAACGGTGACTACTGCAAGAAAGATAATCACCAACGGGAGAAGGATGTAGGTCAAAATGACCTTAACTGCTTTGTTCATTATTGTTTAGTTTATTTATTTTTCAAAAACTGAATCAGTTCATTTTCCTCAAAAACTCCACAAAGTTAGAAAATCAATTTATGAATTGCAACAAGAGTTCTTCGAAAATATCTCTCAAATCCCGATAAGGACTTCCAATGCGCATTTATTCTTATTCTGCGCACATTCAAATTTTCAACAATCAACGATATTTGTTAACTTTGCAAGTTCTGTGCGCCTGCCCCAGATAGAGGGGCCGCGCAAGACACGTTTCAACAGGAAAAAGATGAAAAACATACCTTCAGATAAGATAAAGGAACTGGACGCAATCTTCGCGAAGGCGAGGAAGGCAATTATCTCCACTCACGCCCACCCTGACGGAGACGCCATAGGAAGTTCCACAGCCCTGCTGAAATATCTCCGAAGAAGAGGGATTGATGCCAGGATACTGCTTCCTGACCCCTGCCCGGAAACTTTGGAATTCGCCATCGGAGAGGATGTCGCGGGATTTGTGGAAGCTGGAGAAGAAAACGCCGGGGCTCTGCTTTCCGATGCCGACCTTCTTGTCAGCATCGACTACAACACCCCCGGCAGGACAGAGTGCCTCGAAGAATACATAAGGGCCTTCGATGGAGTAAAAGTACTCATCGACCACCACCTCTTTCCGGAAACCGCGTTCTATTCGCTCGTCATCTCCGAGGAAGAAGTGTCTTCCGCCTCGGAGCTCCTTTACTATATATTGAAGGGTATGGGTGATGTAGACTCAGACCCGAAGAAGATTGGCCCCCGGATCGGGACATCCCTTCTTCTGGGAATGACTACCGACAGCAATAACTTCGCGAATTCCACCTACCCGACGACCCTTCAGATGGCGGGAGAACTGGTGGATGCCGGAGTGGACAGGGACGCGCTTCTGGGACAGCTCTACCAGACCTATCGTGAGAACCGCTTCAGAATGATGGGCTATTACCTTAGCAAGAGGCTGAAAATCACGCCGAAAGGAGTAGCCTACGCAGTGCTTACCGCCTCCGACTTAAAGCGGTTCGACATCCGTGAAGGCGAGACGGAGGGATTCGTAAATATGCCGCTGGGGATTGCCGAGGTCAGGCTGAGCATACTCCTCAAGCAGGACAAGGACCGCATCAGGGTGTCGCTCCGCTCCAAGCCGGGCACATCCGCAAACCTCTGCGCACGGACATATTTTCACGGCGGCGGGCACGAACTTGCCGCCGGAGGCCGGCTTTGCGAAGGAGTGGATTTTCCGTCAATCGCAGATGCGGCAGCCTACATTGAAGAATGCACAGAGAAATTTTTCGCAGAATGAGAACAGATTACCATATATCAGGTGCAGCAGCTCTTGCGGTGCTCATTTTAGGAGCCGCAACGATGCTTCTGGGGTGCAGCAAGCAGTCGCTCCAGACCACCTACGACAACCAGGACAAGAAAATTGACCAGTTCATCCAGAGCCAGCTCAATTCCGGAAGTGCAGTGAGGGTTTACGCCGACGGCGGGGTGAACCGCCTCGTTGCAGTTGAGGGAGAAGGGACGGACAGTCTCTCGACAAGCGGAACAGTCACCTTCTTCTACACCGCCTACACCTTCAGCGGAAGCGTTTCCAAGACCAATATTTTCTCCACGAACGACCCTGAAACCATAAAAAGCGGAACTTGGAGCGGCGTCACCGACGCTGACACCACGGCTGTCACCGTGAACCTTCAGAGCAGCGACCTTGTCCAGGGACTTCGCCGCGGGCTATTCGGAGTGCGCAAGGGAGAAAACTGTATGATTCTATTTTCAGGAAAGTACGGTTTCGGGAACAAGTCCATTGGCACAATTCCTGCTAATTCGGCGCTGCTCTACGATGTGAGGGTAACCGCCATAGATAACGGCAAATAACGTTTGACCGGGCATCGCTAAAATGACAGAAGAGGGGCGGGCGATGCGCCCAAGTGTAAAAAGAAAAAACATACGAAAAACAACGATATGACAAAAAGGTTGATGAAAGCAGCTACACTCGTTCTTGTTGCGGGTCTTGGCTGCGCCTGCGCAAAGAAAGTGAGCGAAGGAGTGTATGACAGTGAAAGAAGATACCTCACGGCGTGGCTTAAAAATGCCGACCTCTCGGAAGCCGGCATAACGATAAACAGGAACTCCGAGACTCAGCTTCCGGACACCATCGGACGCGGAGTTTACCTTTTCAACGAGACAAAAATGGGAGACGCCGAAGCTGTAACCGCCACAAAGGACGGCTACGCGATTATTTCCTACACATCCAGAGACCTCTCGCTTGACATCACCGGCTACACCGATGAAGTGACGGCCCGGCAGATGGGAGAGTACAACTCCACCTACTACTATGGTCCGCAGGCCCTTTCCATCATCCCGACCGAGAACTACGCCGGCATAATCGACGCGATTGCAGGAATGAAGGTCGGAGACTCCCGCACGGTGATGATTCCGAAGTGGCTTATGACAAGCAGCAACTACGACAGCGAGCAGCAGTATCTTCAGAACTCCACCTCCGGTTCTAACACAATCTACGAAATCACGCTCCAGGACTTCACGAAGGACATCAAGACACGGCAGAAGGAGCAGATTCTGGATTACATCAACAACAACGTAATCGGAAAGATGAAAACCGAGGACGGAAAACTCATCGAGAAGGTGGACACCCTCTGCGACGGGTTCTACTTCATCCCGATTACAGACACGACAGGTCACACCACCTTCCCGTCCGACACGACCGTCTACATCAACTACACAGGACGCCGTCTCGACTCTCAGGCCTTCGACACTACGATTGAAAAAACGGCAAAAGACGAGGGCTTGTACTCATCCAGCACGACATATTCCGCCAAGGAAATCACCTGGGGCGACAGTTATAGCGAAATCACTATGAGCAGCAGCTCACTCATCACGGGATTCACCCGCACGCTCTGGGCTATGAATCCGATGGGAAAGGCGATAGCGATTTTCACTTCCGACTACGGCTATGGCAGTTCAGGAAGCGGAAGTGTAATCCCCGGCTACGCGCCCCTTATCTTTGAGATTGAACTTGTAGAGGAGCCTGAGGACTAATCTTAGGATTGTCTTAAAGAGCGAATTACTGCGAAAAAATACTATGGCACTCAAGTTTCGCAAGTGCGAAACTTGACAAGGGCTTCTGCCCGCCGGCCCTTGGGCCGTAAAAAATCCCTAGGCTCTAGAGAGCCGTGCGGAGTCTTTGAAGGGAGGGGATGTGATGATAGGGAAGATGGAGCACCACTTCCCCTATAAAGGGGACGGGAGGGGTTAATATAAAGGTGCAGGGGGTTCAGATAAAAAAGAGGGGAGGATAGTGTGAGGGAAGAAGTGCGTGGGACTTTGAAAGGGAGATTAGAGAGAAAAGGTTTATCCATAAATGAGTTAGATACTTGCGAAAGTTAAGTTATGGCAGAAAAGAATAATGCTGTCCCTACGGAACTCGGGACTGAAAAAATTTGGAAACTCATCAAAAGCTACGCGTTGCCGGCCATCATTGCGATGACGGCATCGTCGCTTTATAATATGGTCGACAGCATCTTCGTCGGCCAGGGCGTGGGAGCGCTCGCAATCTCAGGACTTGCAGTGACCTTCCCGCTTATGAACCTCTCCACTGCCTTCGGCACACTTGTGGGTGTGGGAGGAGCGACAATACTCTCCATTCTCCTGGGACAGAAGAACTACGAAGCGGCAAACAAGGTGCTGGGCAACATCGTGAGCCTCAACATAATAATAGGTGCGCTCTTCGCAACAGTGGCGCTTATATTTCTGGACCCGATTCTCTACTTTTTCGGAGCGAGCGACAACACCATTTCCTATGCCCGGGAATATATGCAGATTATCCTCTATGGAAACGTGATTTCCCACGTATATTTCGGTCTAAACGGAGCGATGCGTTCCTCCGGAAGTCCGAAGATGGCTATGGGACTCACGATTTTCACAGTGCTTTTCAACACTGCTCTTGACCCGGTGATGATTTTCGGGATGAAGATGGGCATCAAGGGAGCGGCCTGGGCAACGATTATATCCCAGTTCCTCGCGATGCTCGTCGCCCTTAAGCACTTCACCAACAGGGAGAGGGGTCTTCATTTCGAAAAGGGCATCTTGAGGCTTGACCTTAGGGTTGCAAAGGACTCGCTTGAAATCGGAATGGGACCATTCCTTATGAACACCGCGTCCTGCATCGTCGCACTTTTCATCAACCAGCAGCTTGGAAAATACTCCGGAGACCTTGGAATCGGGGCATACGGAATCTGCAACAGGATTACCTTTATGTTCGTAATGATCTGTATGGGGTTGAATCAGGGTATGCAGCCTATCGCCGGATACAACTATGGGGCAAAGCAATACTCCAGAGTCCGCGAGGTGTATTTCAAGACGGCTGCGCTCGCAACCGGGGTTTCAGTTCTGTGCTTTTTGGTGTGTATGTGCATTCCGAGACTCTGCTGCTCCATCTTTACCCACGACGAGCAGCTTCTGGACCTTGCTTCACACGGCCTGAGGTGTATGAACATAGCTTTTGCCGTTGTCGGATTCCAGATGGTCGGAACAAACCTTTTCCAGTGCCTTGGAATGGTGAAAAAATCCATATTCCTTTCCCTCTCACGTCAGCTTCTGTGCCTTGTTCCGGCTCTGTACCTTCTGCCGCTTGGACTTGGAGCCGACGGAGTGTGGTGGAGTTTCCCTATTTCCGACGTGGTCGCAAGCATTCTTACTGCGATAATGCTCGGGAGTCTTTTCCGCAAGTTCAATAAAATCCAGGACGGCGAGGACTCTGCTTCACTGGGAGGCGCAATAAATTAAACGGATGACACAAGGAACTCACTTGTGAGAATTAAACAGATAACACTATGGATAAGAAAATCATAATAAATATAGGAAGACAGTTCGGAAGCGGTGGAAAGGCCGTGGCGGATTGTCTGGGACAGAAGCTTGGGATTCCGGTCTATGACAACGAGCTTCTGAGCAAAGCAGCCCAGGATTACGGGTTCAAGGTGGAACTTTTCAAAGACAGGGACGAGAAAAAACGCACGCTTTCGCTCTCGTCCATATTCTCTTCATCCATTTTCGGAGGGGGGTCTTACGGCACGGACGACACCGCTCTGTTCTCAATGCAGGCGCAGACCATAAAGAACATAGCCGACAAAGGTTCAGCCATAATTGTCGGAAGAGCGGCGGACTACATCCTTCGCGAGGAGAACTGCTGCCTCAACGTCTTCCTCACTTCCCCTCTTGATGTAAGGATGGAAAGGGTGTCAAAGAGGACCGGAATAAGTCTTGAGGAAGCGCGCGACTTCATCCAGAAGAAAGAAAAGGACAGAGAAGACTTCTACAACTACTTCACTTTCGGCAACTGGGGCGTAGCATCGACCTACGACCTTTGCGTGGACACATCGCTGCTCGGGGTTGAAGGTACAGCGGATTTCATAATTGATTTTGCCCGCAGAACCGGAATGATTGACGAATAAATATTCACGAGAGTGGCGGGAAGGTTTAAGCATAGATTCAATTCCGGTGAACCCGGCAAAGTGAAAAAAGCGATTTGGTGGAGCATCGCTGCTGTTGTGGCGGTGGCTCTTGGCGTGTTTTACCTTCTGAGCGAGAAGCCAAAGGAGCCGGAACCTGCCCCACAGGAGCCCGCGGAAATACACCTTAACGAAGTCCTCACCAACGAAATGTCCCAGGTGAAAGCCCTTGACAAGATGGACGCGAAGGTTGAAAGATATATGCAGTACTGGCACGTGAGAGGGGCCCAGCTTGCAGTTACCCGCGGAGACTCTCTCCTTTTCTGCAAGGGCTACGGCATCGCCGACGACGGGCTCGGCACTCCAGAGCCCTCCCCGGAGGATGGTCCGATAAAAGAAGGGGTGACTCCCCTTCCGATGACCCCCGGAACGACTATGAGGGTGGCGTCAGTTTCCAAACTCGTCACCGCCGCAGGGATTATGAAACTTCAGGAGCAGGGCCTTCTGCACCTTACTGACACGGTTTTCGGCGAAAGAGGAATTCTTTGTGACTCGGCGTTCAATTCTGTAATCAAATACCCTAAAGACTACGGCAAAATCACAGTTGAGCACCTTCTGAGACATCAGGCCGGCTTCCGCCGAGACCCGGTTTTCTCAGCCCGTTCTGTGACGGAGCAGCTGGGACTCACCGCTCCCCCCTCGCTTGAAGACTACTCGCGGGTGGTTCTTTCCAAAAGGCTGCGCTACGCCCCGGGAACAAGTCAGACCTACTCGAACTACGGGTATATGCTCCTTGGAAGGATTATCGAGAAAGTCAGCGGGATGGGATATGAGGATTACATCCAGACAAATGTGCTCCGCCCTGCCGGTTGCTACGATTTTCACATTGCCCGCAACTACTACCAGGAGCGTTACATCGGCGAGAGCAAATACTTCGTCCACTCCGGCGACGGAAGAACCGTCCCCGAGTACAACGGGAGCGGGAAAGATGTGGAAAGGTGCTACGGCGGCAACGACATCAGGCTGCTGGGGTCAGCCGGAGCGTGGGTCTGCTCTGCCGCTGAACTCGCAAGGTTCGTATGTTCGATTGACAGGAATCCGCGTGTTAAGGAAGTGCTGACTGCGGAAAGCATCGAAGAAATGACCCGCTACATCGACTCCGACACCTACTCGCTCGGTTGGAACGACACCAACCCGGAAAAGGGCTGGGTGAGAACGGGAACGCTCGCGGGAACCAACGCCGTTGTGAAGTATTTTCCAGACGGAGAATGTTGGATTTATATGACGAACACGAGCACGTGGAAAGGGCCGGGGCACTACAAATACACGTCCGCCCTATTCAAAAGCCTAAGGGAGCAGTTCTCGAAATCGCTCCCTCATCAGGATCTTTTCCATCCGGACCCGAGCCTCCAGAAGCGCCCGGAGTCCATCTCGGAATCGACGCTAAAATAATCCAAACAACTGGGCGTCAATACGGTCAGTAACTAATGCAAAATCCTCCGGACGGTTTTCAAAATCCAGTTCATCTCCCTCAAGAGTGATGACCTTGCCCGGATAGGAAGCTATCCACTTCTCGTAGAGGTCGTTAAGCCCGGAAAGATACTCGATGCTCATTCCCTTTTCATAGTCGCGTCCCCGCTTTGCAATCTGGGAGACAAGATGAGGGATGGATGAGCGGATGTATATCAGAAGGTCAGGATATTTCACCGATGACATCACAACACGGAACAGCTCCATATAGGTGTTGAAATCTCTTTCTGAGAGGTTTCCCATCAGGTAATTGTTCCGCACGAAAATCTCCACACCCTCGAAGATGGTTCTGTCCTGGATGATGGTCTCATTGCTTTTTGCAATCTCCATCACGTCCTTTAGCCTCTGAGCGAGAAAATAGGTTTCAAGATTATAGGACCAGCGCGGAATGTCGGTGTAATAGTCCTCAAGGTACGGATTGTAGGTGACGGACTCGAAACGCGGCGTCCATCCGTAATGCTTTGCGAGCATTCGGGTGAGGGTGGTCTTTCCTGATCCGATATTTCCTGCGATTCCTATATGCATAATTTAATTTTCGCGAATATCTAACTTATTGTGCGTCTTAACGCTATCAAATACATAGTGCAGATACTATTTCTTCTCCTCGGGCTTAGAATCAGAAGCGAAGAATTTGTACTGGAAGAAAATCAGATAGAATGTTCCAACTGTGACACAGCTATCGGCGAAGTTGAACACAGGCTCAAAGAACTTGAACGGTTTGCCGCCCACGAGCGGCATCCAGTCGGGCCATACGGTGTCTATGAGCGGGAAGTAGAACATATCCACCACCTTGCCGAAAAGAAACGGTGCATAGTTTCCGCCCCACTCGGCGACAACACCCGGGAGCGATTCGCTGAAGATGAGGCCGTAGAAGAAGCAGTCGAAAATGTTGCCGAGAGCCCCTGCCGTAATTAGCGTAAGCCCCACAAGCACTCCTGTCGGCACATCCTTCCTTTTGCACAGTTTGCTAATCCACCAGACGAGCACACTGAAAAGGACGATACGGAAAAGCGACAGCAGCAGTTTTCCAACCCAGCCGCCGAACTTCATTCCGAAGGCCATTCCCTCGTTCTCAATGAAGTAGATTTGAAACCAGTCGCCTATGACACTAAAATGGTCGCCAAGAGCCATATTGGTCTTGACGAGCACTTTAATAATCTGGTCTATAACGACAAGGGCCACACCCAGAACGATGAGCCACTTGCCTTTGGACATTTTTATTTTCGCCATTCTCTCATTGAGGTAAAGTTCGAATAAAAAGATGATTCAACTTTACTTGTTTTTGTTCATCATTTCTTTAGCTTCCACGGTCAAGGTGGCGTGAGGAACGAGGCGAAGCCTCTCCTTAGGGATGAGCTTTCCGGTCACGCGGCAAACGCCGTAGGTCTTGTTCTCAATGCGCGCAAGAGCCGCCTCAAGGTTCTGGATGAACTTGTACTGGCGCTGTGCGAGCTGTCCGGCCTCCTCCTTTGAGAGGGATGCTGCACCCTCCTCAAGAGCCTTGAATGTTGGTGATGTGTCGTCGATGTCGTTGCTTGAAGACTGAGTGACAGCCGCGCGAAGAGATTTGTACTCCTCTTTTGCGGCAGCAAGCTTCTCAAGGATTATCGTCTTGAATTCCTGAAGTTCCTCATCGCTATAACGGACCTGAAAGTCGGTTCCGTTCTGTTTTTTCTCTTCTGCCATAGTGTTTCTGTTTTTGTTTCCGCGGGTGTGGAGTCAATATGGACCTCACAACTTATGGAATATGTTTTAAGAAAGATTATTCTGTCTTTAAGGGTGGCGTTTAAGCTTTCCTGACCTCTATATTAATCGTTCCCTCGCCCCATTCAACATCCTTTCCGTTTGGAGAGGAGACCTCTGAAACCTCAGTAGAGAGGGTCTGAGAGGCGATATATTCTCCGAATGAGGAGAGAGCGTCGGCGATTTCGGCCTTTGACTCCGGGGTCGGAGCGAAAATGCCCACCTTCACCCTGTCGGTAACCTCGAAGCCATTGTCCTTGCGAAGGTTCTGGATTCTGTTTATAAGTTCACGCGCCGTTCCTTCCCTGCGGAGAGAATCGGTCACGGTGACGTCAAGCGCAAGGGTAAGCGGACCGTCGCTTGCAACGAGCCATCCAGGCATATCCTCGGAAGTAATCTCATAGTCCCCGCGGCAAAGCTCCACCTCTCCTGACGGAAGAGCGAGAGTGTAAACCTCTGAAGCCTCGATTGCAGCGATGGTCTCCTGACTCATTGCAGGGAACGCCGCAGCGATTTCCTTCATCTGCTTTCCGTATTTCTTTCCAAGCGTCTTGAAGTTCGGCTTTATCTTCTTCGTGATTATGCCCGCAGTGTCGTGGATAAACTCCGCCTCCTTCACGTTCACTTCTCCAAGAAGAAGCGGTTTCACCTTCTCAAGCTGTTCCTTCACCTTGTCGCTAATTACAGGGATGATGAGTTTTGAAAGAGGCTGACGCACCTTGATGTTCACCTTGCGGCGAAGTGCGAGCACCATTGAAGATGCCCTCTGGGCGAGTTCCATTCTCTCCTCCAGGTCCTTGTCAACGAGGCTCTCGCAGCACTCAGGCATTGCCTCGTAGTGGACTGAACGGAACTCCGATGAGTCGCAGGTGCTGGAAGTAAGGTCGATGAAAAGACGGTCCATAAAGAACGGAGCGATAGGCGCCGAAAGTTTGGACACTGAAAGAAGCACCTCGTAGAGGGTCTGGTATGCTGAAAGTTTGTCGGGGTCCATCTCTCCGCCCCAGAATCTCTTGCGGCCGAGACGAACGTACCAGTTGCTCAGATGGTCGCAGACGAAGTCCTGAATGAGACGGCCGGCGAGGGTGATGTCATAGTCCTCGTAAGCTGCCTTAACGTCCTTTTCAAGACTGTTGAGAAGGGATATGATCCAGCGGTCAAGCTCCGGACGCTCAGCGTACGGAATCTGTGGAGCTGCAGGGTCAAAACCGTCCACATTCGCGTAAAGAGCGAAGAAGGAGTAGGTGTTGTAGAGAGTTCCGAAGAACTTTCTTCTCACCTCGTCCACTCCAGCCTCGTCGAAACGGAGGTTGTCCCACGGCTGGGCGTTGGTGAGCATATACCAGCGCAGTGCGTCTGCGCCGTATTTGTCGAGCGCTCCGAACGGATCCACAGCATTTCCGAGCCTCTTGCTCATCTTGTTGCCGTCCTTGTCGAGGACGAGTCCGTTGGAAATCACACGTTTGAAAGCGCATTTGTTGCTTACCATCGTGTTGATGGCGTGAAGGGTGTAGAACCATCCGCGGGTCTGGTCAACGCCCTCGGCGATGAAGTCCGCCGTGCACCCGAAACGAGAACTGTCCAAGTTGCGGAGTCCCTCCTGTGCGTAAGGCATTGCGCCGGAGTCGAACCAAACGTCGATAAGGTCAGTCTCCCTTGTCATCTTCTTTCCTGAAGGGGAAACGAGGAAGATGTTGTCCACGTATGGACGGTGAAGGTCAATCCTGTCGTAGTTTTCCTTTGACATATCTTCAGGATTGAAGCCTTTGTCCTTCAGAGGGTTGGAAGCCATAAATCCGGCCTCCACAGCCTTGTCAATCTCTGCGTAGAGTTCCTTCAGCGTGCCGATGCACTTTTCTTCCTTGCCGTCCTCGGTTCTCCAGATAGGGAGCGGAGTGCCCCAGTAGCGGCTGCGGCTGAGGTTCCAGTCCTGGATGTTCTCAAGCCACTTTCCGAAACGACCGGTTCCGGTGGACTCAGGCTTCCAGGTGATGGTGTTGTTGAGTTCTATCATCCTGTCCCTCACAGCGGTAGTGCGGATGAACCAGGAGTTCAGAGGGTAGTAGAGGACCGGTTTGTCGGTTCTCCAGCAGTGCGGATAGGTGTGGACGTGCTTTTCAATCTTGAAGGCGCGGCCGTCGGCCTTGAGCATCATACAGATGTCAATGTCAAGGGTCGGAGCATCAGGCGCGAGAGAAGAGTCGTAGGCGTTCTTCACATACCTACCGGCCCACTGGGCATAGTCCGCTGAGACATATTTTGCGGCATACTCAGGGTCCATATCCTCCACGCGGAAGAATCGTCCCTGACGGTCAACCTGCGCGTAGCGGTCACCGTTTACATCCAGAACCATAATCGGAGGCACCCCTGCGGCTTTTGCCACCTTGTTGTCGTCTGCACCGAAGGTAGGCGCGATGTGAACGACTCCGGTACCGTCCTCAGTAGTGACATAGTCTCCAGAGATGACCTTGAATGCCCCGTCGGTCTCCGGAGAGAACCAAGGAATAAGCTGATGGTACTGGATTCCAAGGAGTTCCCGTCCCTTAAACTCGCCGTCAAGTACCTTGAACGGAACCATTTTGTCGCCTGCCTTGTAGTCCTCGAGGGAGAGTTCAGCGGCCTTAGGGTTGAACCAGTTGTCTACCAGAGCCTTGGCAACAACGTAAATTGCCTGTTTTCCGGAATATGGGTTGAAGGATTTCACCCTCACATAGTCGATGTTAGGACCTACGCAGAGCGCGGTGTTTGAAGGAAGAGTCCACGGCGTTGTGGTCCAGGCAAGGAAATACACCGGAACGGTCTCGCACTCGAAGAGGACCTGCGATTTCTCGTCCTTGATAACCTCGAACTGCACGGCCACGGTTGTATCCTTGACGTCGCGGTAGCAGCCTGGCTGGTTAAGCTCGTGGGAGCTGAGTCCCGTGCCCGCTGCAGGAGAATATGGCTGGATGGAGAAGCCCTTGTAGAGCAGTCCCTTGCCGTAAATGTCCTTCAGGAGGTACCACAGAGTCTCGATGTAACGGTTGTCGTAGGTGATGTAAGGGTCGTTCATATCCACCCAGTAACCGATTCTGTCGGTGAGGGTCATCCACTCTTTAGTGTATTTCATCACCTCCTTGCGGCAGGTGTCGTTGTACTCCTCAACGCTGATTTTCTTGCCGATGTCCTCCTTGGTGATGCCGAGTTTCTTCTCCACACCAAGTTCCACAGGCAGTCCGTGGGTGTCCCAGCCTGCACGGCGGCGCACCTTGTAACCGCACTGGGTCTTGTAGCGGCAGATGGAGTCCTTGATAGAACGGGCCATCACGTGGTGGATGCCCGGCATTCCGTTAGCGGAAGGCGGTCCCTCAAAGAACACGAATTCAGGCGCACCTTCACGCAGTTCCAGGGATTTTTCAAATGCCCTGTTCTTCTTCCAATTTTCGAGGACTTCGTTTCCGATGCCCACAAGGTCCAGACCTTTATATTC
>CAVJRU010000025.1:0-15138 GCA_963652025.1 bacterium | reverse complement strand
ATGTTATATATAATTCTGTCATACATTTTCCGCGAGCCAGGGCACAAAAGCCCCTTCCCCTTAGAAATTGAACCGACAAAGATAATGAATTGTAGAGTTTTTACAAAATGATTATTTTTGCACACTTTCTTGAAAAGGGGCGGAAGGATGAAAAGCGGCGCGAGGAGAAATCTTTTATTGGGAAAAATTTATTCTTCAGATGGGAATTTTCGACATAATTGTTTTGGTCTGCCTTGCGGCGGCGCTTTTCACGGGACTCAAAAAGGGCCTCATTTCTCAGGTGGTTTCACTTGCCGCGATGTGCATCGGGGTGTGGCTCTCGGTGAAGTTCTCGTCAGAAGTCGGAGCGTGGCTGAAGGAGTGGCTGGACCTGGACGAGACTCTTCTGAGGGTTGTCTCGTTCATTCTGATTTTCATCGCCGTGTCGCTAGGTCTTTCGCTTTTCGGGAAAGTACTTGAAAAGGTTGTGAGGGTGGTTATGCTGGGCTGGGTTAACAGGCTTCTGGGGGCGTGTCTTGCGCTTATCGAGTGCACGCTTATTCTCTGCCTGCTGCTGATGGCATTCGATGCCATCAACGGGACATTCTCCCTTGTGAGCGCGGAAAAACTTTCCGAAACGATTTTCTACGCTCCGCTGAAAAAGGTCTCTTACGCCGTATTCCCTTACCTGAAAGAGTTGTTTTTTTGGAAATAAGTTTACTTAGATATGGACAGAATTATACTTATAGAAACTTCGACGGCGCTGTGCTCGACTGCACTCTCCGAGGATGGCCGCCTTGTCTGCTATCGTGAGAGCGACACTCCGCGCGCACACGCATCCCTCACTGCCGTTTTTGTCGACGAGATGCTGCGCGAAAAAGGCTTAAGCCTGAAAGACTGCTCGGCAGTCTGCGTGAGCGAGGGGCCCGGCTCCTACACCGGTCTTCGCGTCGGGGTGTCTTCAGCCAAGGGGCTCTGCTTCGGTGCCGGGATTCCGCTTCTTAGCGTAGGCACGCTCGAAGTTCTTGTCGCCCAGGCGCTTGAAGGTGAAGACGTGGCCGGGAGCGGAAAAGATGAAGCCACTTCAAAGTTCAAATACATAGTCCCGATGATTGATGCGCGAAGGATGGAAGTTTACACCGCTCTTTTCTCTGGGAGCGGCGAAAGACTCACCCGGACGGAGGCCAAAATCATCGATTCGGACAGCTACAAGGACATTCTTGAGGAAGGACCTGTCCTTTTCATCGGCGACGGTGCCGGAAAATGCGAAGAAGCCCTCAAGCATCCCAACGCCCATTTCCTTCAGGTGTGCCCCAAGGCAAGCGCAATGTGCCGCATCGCCCAGAAGGAACTGGACGAAAAACGGTTCAAGGATGTCGCCTACCTTGAACCGTTCTATCTGAAAGACTTCGTCGCTACAGTGAGCAAGAAAAATCTGTTGAAATAAAGAAAATGCCCGCCAATGGCGAGCATTTTTTTATTTCAGCAATTTCGAAATCAGCGCATCCAGCGACTTCTCATCGGAAATCTTTTCATTCACCAAAGAACCGTTGCTGATGAAATACGAAGTCGGAAGAGCGCTAAGATTGTAGAGCCCTATGAGCTTTGAGGAAGCGCCTGCAGAGTCGCAGACATTGATCCACGGGAGATTCTGTTCTGAGATTACCTTTGCCCAATTGGTCTTGTCCAAATCGATGGCAACGGAATAAATCTCGAATCCCTTTGAATGGTACTTGTCATAGAACTTTTTCAGCACCTCGAGATTGAACTGACACTCGGCAGGGTCTGATGCGCTCCAGAAGTGGAGCATAACAAGACGGGCGTTCACCTCGGAAAGCTTTCTTTTCTGAGCGTTTATGTCCGGAAGGCAAACATCAAAATAATTCACCGGTTCAGTCGCACGGACAGTGCCGAGGATTGACATATAATCCATTCTCTTCTTTCCGTCCTCCTTGAGGGCCTTCACATACTTTGAATCCGGGTAAACCGTTGCGAGAGAGTCAGCCACATTGCCCACCGTAATGCCGTCGGTCTCCTGTCCGAACACAGGAAGCTCGGCAGAAAATGCCTGATAGAAAACAGGCACGACAGTAAGCGAATGGCAGTTTTCTATCACATATCTCACACACTTGCGATAGTAGTCTATGTAAGTCTGCCCCATTTCCCGGCGAAGCTCTGAGGCTTCAGCCTCGTTGTCGGCGCGGTTGATGTCGTATGCAAGGTCGGACATTTTCTCAGTAACGTCCTTAAAATCCTTCTCAACACCCTGAAGTTTTACGCATTCCTCGGAGCCTGTCACGGTGTAACCGCCGAGAGAATCTATCTCTACCTTCACCTTGTCTCCCCGTTGAAGAAGAAGCGATGCGACCTTTGTCCCTCCGTCATAAAGGTAGAAGAACTCAGGCTGCCCTTTTTCAATTTTCACCTTGCAGCTTGCATCCCCTTTGGGATTAAGCTTGAGGGTATCGAGAGGAGTGTATCGGTTGACGTCAAGTGCCTTCACGACGATTTCGCGAGAAGTGTCGCCGTCAAGATGGAGGGAAATTTTCGCGCCCTCGGTGCAGGCAGAAAGAGAAAGGACTGCGGCTGCAATGACGCCCGGAGCAAATGTCTTAGTAAGAGAGAATCGCTTCATACGGTGGTTGTGATTAGCTGTACGCACATTATAAGTTATTGAACTCCCTGAGGATGTCCGAAGATATTTTCTTGAATTCGTCTTCACTGAGGCTCACGTGGTGTCCGAACGCAAGGTCCGACTCGCTCTGGAGCGGAACGAGGTGGATGTGCGTGTGAGGGACTTCCATTCCCAGCACAGCTACTCCCACTCTCTTGCAGGGAACTGCCTTCTCAATGGCCTTAGCGACCTTCTTTGCAAAGGCGCAAAGCCCCGCGTAAGTCTCGTCGTCAAGGTCGAAAATGTAGGGATTTTCGACATTCTTAGGAATTACAAGCGTATGCCCCGCCACCATAGGGTTGATGTCGAGGAAAGCATAGTAGTTCTCATCCTCGGCGCATTTGTAGGAAGGAATCTCCCCGTGCGCGATTTTGGTGAATATAGTTGCCATAATAATGTATAACGCAGCAATGCGCTTTTTTAAAGCCTAAAGGGTGATATCAAGGATTTCGAACTTAATTACACCGGAAGGCACCTTAGCCTCAACGACATCGCCCTTGGAGTGGCCCATAAGAGCCTTTCCGATTGGGGTGGTTGCGGCAAGCTTGCCTTTGGTAAAATCGGCCTCAGACTCGCCCACAAGGGTAAATTCCATCTCTTTTCCGAGAGAAAGATTCTTCACGCGGACCTTGTTCAGCATCTGCACCTTGTCGGTACCGATCTGAGACTCGTCAATCACGCGGGCTGAAGCCAGCTGGTTCTGAAGTTTCGAAATGGTGAGCTCCAAAAGGCCCTGAGCTTCGCGGGCTGCCTCATATTCTGCATTTTCTGAAAGGTCTCCTTTGTCTCTTGCTTCTGCAATCTGAGCCGAGATGACAGGACGCTGCGCAATGGCATCCGCGAGGTCCTTCTTCAGTTTGTCCATACCCTGCTGGGTAACATAGTGAATGTCCATAGAATTTATTTTTACTTTAACTTTTACTTCAAAACGGCATCGTCGCAAAGTCCGGTTTTGTCCGGATCCTTACGGCGACAACATAATAAACAGAGTTTCGCCACTTCTGGCGAAACCCCACTAACAATTGCAAAGATAGGAAATTTTTAAATATATCCCGTATCTAAAAAAGGAAAATATTCTTCTTTATTTCTTACCCTTCGTCCAGAACTGCTCAATTTCCTCCAGGGACTTGCCGGTAGTCTCCGGAACAAGTTTCCACATAATCAGCAGATACGGAACACACATAAGCGCGAAGAGGAAGAATGTTCCAGCAGGCGCGAACGGAGGCACATTTTCAAGCAGCCACGGGGTCAGCTGACCGATGAGGTAGGTGCCCACCCAGAGGGCAAGACCGGCGATGGACATTGCGGTGCCGCGAACATTGTTCGGATACATTTCCGACAGGAGCACAAACACGACGGCGCTGATTGAAATGGCACAGCAGAACACGTAGAAAAGGAAGAACACGAGCATAAAGATGCTTCCAAGCTGCTCCGGGAATATGAAATAGAATCCGATTGCAAGCAGCGAAAGAATCATTCCCGAAACACCCCACCAGACGAGTTTCTTGCGGCCCACCTTGTCAATAATGAGAAGGGCGATGACGGTCGTAAACATATTCACGACACCCACGAGCACCTGTGAGAAGAGAGCGTCGCCGCTAGAAAGGCCCGCATCCTTGAAAATCTCCGGGCCATAGTAGAGCACGGCGTTAACGCCCATAAACTGGCCCAGAATGGCGATGGCGGAGCCGATGAGAACGGCCTTGAAAATGCCGGGGTTCAGCAGAGCCTTCCACTCTGACTTCACTTCGCCGGCAATGGACTGCTCAGTGACGGCCCTCTGGCGGGATGCCTCGTCAGGGGTCACATAAATTCGCTGAAGAATTGCAGCCGCGCGGTCTCCCTGCCCCTTGACGATGAGCCACCTCGGGCTCTCTGGTATCAGGAAAATTATGAAGAAAAAGAGCAGCGCCGGGAGAGTCTCGGAGCCGAGCATACCTCTCCAATACTCGTCAACAAAAAGAGTATTAGCCCATCCGGAGGAAAGCCCTTCTCCGCTTTCCGCAACTCCAAGTATCTGGAAATTAACGAAATAAGCAAGAAGGAAGCCCACCGTGATTGCAAGCTGGTAGAGGGAGACGAGAGTGCCTCGGCGCGAAGCCATAGCAACCTCCGAGATGTAAATCGGAGAAACGATTGAAACAACTCCGATGCCCACTCCACCGATGATACGGTAAACGACAAGACCTGTGAAACCCTTGCAGATGGCGCAGCCGACTGCCGAGAGGCTGAACATAAACGCAGAGAAGAGCATCGCCTTCTTGCGTCCGAAACGGTCGCTCAAAACGCCCGCCGAAGCCACTCCGATGATGGAGCCGATGAGCGCGCTGCCAACATACCAACCCACCTGGAGGCTACTCAAGCCGAACTGCTCGGCCACTTTCGACGTCGTGCCGGAAATCACCGCCGTGTCATACCCGAAGAGTATTCCTCCGATGGCGGCAACCACCGAAAGGAATACGACATATCCAAGATTTTCCTTGTTTTTCATAAATCTTTGCTAACCAGTATTTAACTTTCGCAAGTATCTAACTCATTTATATATAAACCTTTTCTCTCTAATCAGCCTCTCAAGAAGCATTCAATTATTTTATGTCAAAATACTCCCTGTAGCGGTCGTAGAGGTGACCGGCCTGGAGGTAGGCGGACTGAGGAGAGAGGAAATGCGAGAACTCGAAGGTGATGGCCTTGTCGTAGCCACAACGGGCCGCCGCTTCGAGTTTCATCCTGAGCTTGTCGAACTTGATCGGGAAGAAACGGATAGGCATATCGCGGTCGAAAGTCTCTGCGTTGGTCCAGCACTGCATTCCGTACTTGTCCGCGAGCTTTTTGTTCACAGAAAAGAACGCGTCCAGCTCATCGTAGTCGATGTGGCCATCCTGGAACGCGCAGGCGTCAACCACGTCGTGAATGCCGTCGAAAATCTCGTTCCACTCCCTCTCGTGCTCCTGCACCGAAACTGCGTCAGCACGCGAAAGCTGTCCGTCAGTGCCCATCACAGCCTTCTTTCCGTCAATCCACGGGGAGATGAAGGTCGGAAGCCCTCCGGAAACGTCCTTGCACTGTTTGCCAAGAGCGTGGAAAGCATCGATTGCGCCCTTGGTCCTGCGGCTGATTTCACCGCTGATGTACCAGCCGCCGAAGCTTTTGTACTTCTCGCCGTACATCTTCCACACTTCGTCGATGACGAACCTGTTATCCTCGATTTCGTAGGACAAATCCCCTGTGTCCCAATACTTTCCGGAGTCATACAGACCGAAATAGAACTTCATTCCATACTTCTCGGCAAGACGCAGGAACATATCGATAAGGTCCACCGAAGGCATATAGCAGCCCTTCTTCAGAAGGTACGGAGACGGGTAGGTGATGAATTTGCGGTAGCCTGAGCGGATGTCAATTACGGTGTCGATGCCGATGGCCTTCATATATTGGAAATCCCTGTCCCATTCCTTCTCGCCCCAGTTCTGGTGGGGGATGTCGTGGGAGATTTCGTCAAGGAAGGTTCCAGTAATCTTGAGTCCCTGAGCCTTCGGGACTATAAGAGGAGAGTCGCCCCCCGGGCCGGGAATTACGCCTTTGCCCTCCCCGGAAGGAGTGCACCCCGAAGGAAGCACCGAAGTCACGGCAGCAGCGGAAGCCGCCGCAGCAACCGTCTTCAAAAATGTACGTCTATCTGTTGCCATAAAATGTCTGAACAATTAAGGTATCTGAAAAAGGTATCTATTTAAGATCCATAAATAAAGAGATACGGCAGGCCGCCATTTATTCGCCCCGGGCACACTCTGCTGCCAGCTGCCAAATCTGATACAGGCCTCTCGGCACGTGGAAGCACCCCTTCCACTTTCCGCCCTTGAGCGGCAGGAGGACCTCACCGCGGCGGTTGAGATAGCCGTACCACTCAGGATATTCGCTGTCCTTGAAATGCGTCCACATATACTCGTCCAGTTTCAGGAACCACTCCAGGCACTTCTCGTTGCCAGTGAGACGGTAGCCCTTGAGCATAGCAATCGTTGATTCGAGATGAACCCACCAAAGTTTCTGGTCCCATTCGAGCTTCTGCTGAGGCACATCCTTGGCGTCCATAAAATAGAAGATGCCGCCGTACTGCTTGTCCCAGCCGCGGTCGATAACCCTCAGGGCAATCTCCACGCACTTTTCCACCAGAGCCTTGTCACCCTTGCGCACTCCGAGGTTCATCATAAACCAAAGGGCCTCCAGGTCGTGGCCAGGATTGATTTCGCGTCCCTCGTAGCAGTCGATCGGCGAGCCGTCAACAGAGGAGACGTTTTCGAGCATACATCCCAGGTCCGGCTGATAGAAAACATCCAGCACCTCGTGCAGACACTCGTCTACGGTCGTGTCCAGGATGCTCTTGTCCTCGAGGATATCCTCAACTTCAAGCGCCATATTGCATATAATCATCGGAAGGGCGAAATCCTTCATAGGGCGAGTACCCGGATAGGCCTTGCACCACTGTCCCTTCGGATTTGAGCGCCTGAGGAGAATGCGGTCGAAGACTCTGCGCGCCGCAGTGGCATATTCCTCGTTTCCCGTCGCCTTCGCAAGCTGGGCGAATGCCATACAGGCGAATGTATTGGAGAAAATGTTGTAGGGCTGCACTAGCGGACGGCCCTCACGGGTGAGGGAGAAATAGAAGTCGAAGTTCTCGTCGTGGCCGTATTTAAGGAGGAAACGAGCGCCCTGCTCCGCGCAGGCGAGCCACTCCGGATTCTTCTCCACGCTGTTGTAGAGCATAGCGAAAAGCCAGACTTCCCTGCCCTGCAGCCAGATGAATTTATCTGTGTCATAGACACTTCCGTCACGGTTAAGGCAGGAGAAATAGCCGCCGTATTCCTTGTCCTGAGAGTGTTCAAGCCAGAACGGGAGGCAGTTTTCGCGAAGTTCCTTTTCGTACCTCGCGGCAATCTCTTTAAAATCAGGTTTGGTCATATCGTCAGTGTTTATTTTTTAGTTTTAGTCCTACAAATTTAGAAAATTTTACGAATATGTTACCATATTTATTAAAAAATTTCAAAAAGCAATTTTGCTTTTATGCTATTTCTGCGTAATTTTGTAGGAATCTTGAACAAACAGGCTAGCGCAATGAAAACATTTCTCAGCAACATCGAGGGTAAAAACGGAATTATGAAACAGCAGATTCTGGGACTCTGCATCAATGACGGAGACTTCAGCATCGCTGAACTGAGCAAGGAGCTGGGGGCGAGCATTCCGACGGTGACCCGCCTTATCGGCGAACTCATCGACGACGGATTCCTTGAGGACCTGGGAAAGAGCGGCACAAGCGGAGGAAGGCGTCCGAGCATCTTCGGGCTCAACCAGGGCGCCGGCTATTTTGTGGGCACGGACGTGCGCAGACACCACATCAGCATCGCCGTGATGAACTTCAAGGGGCAGATGGTGGACTACCGCGAAGACATCCCGTTCGTCCTCGAAGCATCGGAAGCTTCAATAAAAGACCTTGCAAAGACCATCCGAAGCCACACCGATTCTCTGGAGATAGACCCCGAGAAAATTCTCGCCTACGGATTCAACCTCACCGGAAGGGTCAACCACGAGACCGGCTACTGCTTCTCCTACTTCCTCGGCGAGGACAAACCGCTCTCCAGCGAGCTTGAAAACGCACTCGGTGCGCCGGTGTACATCGAAAACGACTCCAGGGCGATGGCCTACGGGGAATATCTGTGCGGAGAGGCGAACAACGAGCGGGATATGCTTTTCATCAATCTCAGCTGGGGACTCGGAATGGGGATGGTGATTGACGGGAAACTCTCCTACGGCAAGTCCGGGTTCTCGGGCGAAATCGGCCACTTCCCTATGCTCAACAACGGAGAAATCTGCCACTGCGGCAAGGTGGGCTGCCTCGAAACCGGGGCGTCCGGAAGCGCGCTGAGAAGGATTTTCCTTGAAAAGCTGAAGGCTGGAAAGGTCAGCTCGCTCTCGGGAAAGTTCGCAGACCCCGAAAAGATAGGGCTGGACGACATTCTTGACGCCCTGCTCGACGAGGATATGCTCGCAATCGAGTGCGTGGAGGAAATCGGAAGCACGCTCGGAAGAGCGATTGCGGGACTGATAAACATTTTCAACCCCGAACTTGTTGTCATCGGTGGCAAGCTCGCCGCCGCGAAGGACTACCTGATGCTCCCGATCAAGAGTGCCATCAACAAGCACTCACTCATCATAGTGAGCAAGGACACGGCAATCAAATTCTCAAAGCTCGGCAAGAAGGGCGGCCCGGTGGGGGCGTGTATGCTGTCAAGAAGCAGGTTACTCGGTCTATTGTAAAAAGCCGCGGTCCCTTCGTGACTTTTAAGTCGGCCCTATCTTTCCATTGACCTCTTATCTGTCAACACTGCCGACATTGTCAGCACTAATTTTCCAAGTGCGACCGAAACGGTCTGTGACTCTTACCGTTATGCTCTTCGCTCCTTCGGGCAAAGGGGCGCGGAAAAGATTCGGGGTCGGAGTGGCGCACACCCAGCTTCTCTTGAGCGAGGACGGGTCCTTGTAGAGGGCGGCCGCAAGAGGGTCTGTACCCCTGAAACGCTCCATATCGCAGATTTTCACCCCGTCAGCAAAACACTCCACTTTCCACTTCCCGTCATAGTCCCAGACATTCGCGACGACTTCTCCAGGGTACATCGGGTCGTCCACATAGACCTTGAGATGTCCCTCCGCTCTATCCCCTTCGCTCCGGGTCTCATTTGGAGTTTTACCGGAAGCGGATGGGGTCCCTTCCGCAGAAACTGAGGCGTCAGCGTTTTCGCAGCTGACAAACCTCCAGTTCACGTCAGTTCCGTTAAAAGAATAGACCTTGAAGCCCGCAGGGGAACCGTCAATGCAGACAGGGCCGCACCACCACGCGCCTCCCAGCGACGTGATATTGTGCTCCTCCAAACGGTCATTTATCATCTGGTTATTGCAGGTGTGGATATGCCCTGAAAGGATGAGGGCACGGTAGGGAGCGAGAATGTCGTAAATCGCCTTTTTGTTGCAGAGCACCTCGGATATCATCCCGTAGTCGAAATAGTAGCCGGTGCGGTCCTTCACATCCAGAGTCGTCGGGATGTGGATGGAAAGTACGACCAGTTTTTCGGGAGACACGCCCCTTAGGTCCTCCTCCATCCAGCGCAGCTGCTTCTCAGGCAGATATCCGATGTAGTACCAGTCCTTGCCGACGAAAAAGTTGTCGTTCAGAACGACGTGGTGGACCAGGCCGACATTGTAGGAGTAGTATGTCGGGCCGTAGGTGCGTTCATAGTCGGCGGTGGAGGTCTCGAAGGAGCGGCCGTAGTTGGTCATATCGTGGTTGCCGATGACGCTGCGGAACTCCAGAAGAGTGGAGTCCATAATTTCATTGTACTCTCCGTAGAGGGCGTGATTCCAGCCCACTATGTCCCCGAGGCAGATTCCGAAGGTGTAATGCTCACTTCGAAGCTTAGCGGCCTCGGCGGAAAGAGAACGGGCGTTTTCCCTAAGAAGCGGGAACTCCTCCGCATCAGAGATTTGCGGGTCGGCAAGAACGACGACCTCGTGGCAGGTATCATCCTGAGGATTTTTCTCCAGGGAGAAATCATAGCGTCTCTCCCCTTCCCTCACGGCCTTCCAGAAGCAGGTCTCGCCTCCCCTGGTGGAGGAAATATATCCGCTCGGAGTGCTGAGAAAGACAAAACGGCTTTCGTGCGAAAGGTCCAGGACGTAGCGTCCCCGTGAGTCGGTTCTCACGATGGAAACTCCGTCGGAAACTTCGACGCCCCCGACACCTTTACCGTCACAGCAGACCCTGCCCTTGACTTCACGGGCATCAGATGCCGCCCCTGCAAAAAGCAGAGCCACCAGAAGCAGCAGTATTCTCTTTTTCATAGTATCGAATGGTTTTAAAGGGGTGACCGAAAGTCAAAATTTGACTTTTGGTCACCCTCTCTTCTTTATGCTGACCCTGATTGCGGGGTCAGGCTATGGAATACGGATTAATTTTTTGCCGCGATTGGAACAAAGAATGCTTCGATTGCGCAGGCGTTGTTGGCTATGTAATAGATATTAAGTCCGCCATCTGCCTTTTCAAGGGTTGCATCTGCACCAAGGTTGCCAATCAAGGATTCTGAATAATTCTTTGTCTCGGCAGTGTAGATAATGCTGAGAGAAGCCCCGTCCATCACCTTGACCTCAGGAGTTGAATAATCGAAGTATGTATCAGCTGCAGCCACCGCATACATAGTACCGTCTATTGTCCGGATATCAGCATTATTAAAATTATTATTGCTGCCGATTATTGCTGACTCTGTCAATTTCTGACAAGCGCCGTTCGCCGCCATATAATACGGGGTATTTTCATCATAACATCCCATAACGAGTCCTGCAGAAAGGCTGGTACCAAGCGGAGCAATGGCAGGGCAATTCGCAGGAGCGCCGCTCCAATATCCACTCAACCAGCCTATACCGACAAAGCCGGTAAGAGTAATTTCACTGTGAGAACTTTCCTTACCATTTGCAATTTCGAAGGCAAGAATAGAGTTGCAACCATATCCGCCACCCTCTTTCGGAGAAACTATTACAGCATTTTTAGTAACATCGCCTCTGACTGAAAGTGCGTAGCCGACATAACTTGGATAGTACTCTTTGGTTGTAATAAGCTGAGTAGGTGTGGTGTCACCTGGTTTCATATACCAGATTGTGAAGAACGTATAGGTTGTCCAGTAGTTCCAGACACGGTTTGAAATGATAAGATTACCGGCATCGTCATTTGTAATGGTGTAAGGGACAACATCTCCGGTTGAGAGTTCGCCCTTCTTTGCTCCGGTCTTCTTGTCAAGAATGACAGGCTTGCTTCCGTCGCCTGCGCAAACAACGAGGTCACCGTTAAACAGTGCCAAAGAAGCCATTGTGTTTACAGTCTCGGGGGTCTCGGCTGCAGTTTTATAAGTAGCCACGTGGTTCATAACAGAACTCAGATCAATTCCCCAAAGTTTGCTTGACGGGCCGCTCTGGGTGATGGAGTAGTAAGCGACTCCGTCAGGGATGCAGTCGCCGCTGACCGTGAACTTAATCTCTCCTATGCGCTCCTCGTCGTACTCTGTGAACGGGTCAACAGTGACAGTGAGGGTCTGCTCGCCGTATGCCTTGGTGGAAGTTGCGATATGAAGCCAGTCTGAGCCTTCGTACACTTCGGTTTTGAACTCTACGTTGGTCATCACCTTGATTTCAATTGTGCCGCCCTTCTCGTCGATTTCAGTTTCCTGGTCCTCGTCAACGAAAGTGAATTCGTTACGTCCGAGCTGAATGAGCTTGAACTCGGCCTTTGCAGTGGAAGCGGTGACTGTTACAGTGGCCGTCCTCTCCTGAGGGGATTCAGTGTTGGAAAGGGCGATGACCTTTACTGACGCCTCGCCGGCGGAGCCTTTGGCAGGAGAAATGGTGAGCCAGTCCTTGGCATCGGCATCGACTGTCGCTGTCCAGTCAACCGGGGAGTTGAAAGTGATGTAGAAAGGTTCCTCTTCGGTGCCTTCTGCCGGAATCTGGAATTCGAGAGCGTCGGCCGTGATTTCAGGAGCCTTTGGGGTTTCTGTCTTCTGGCAGGAAACCAATGCAACGGCAAGAGCCATTGCCCAAAACATAAACTTTTTCATAATTTGTTGGTTTAGTGTTAATATTGTTGTTAAATCGTTTTTTTCAATATCCATTTTCAGGAGGGTGGCTAAAAAGTCCCTAAGAGACCGCTCCGAAGGCTATTCCACCGTACTCAGATAGGAGTCGAAAGCCTTGTGGATGGCTGTCCAGTAGGAGTACATCTTGATGTGACAGAGGTCGAAGATGAACATTCCGTCGGAATTGTTGATGCAGGCTTTCACAATGTCCGGCATCAGGTCGCCCTGCCCGCCTTTTTCAAAGCCCGTGGAGTTGCCGATGTCAGGTCCGCCGTAATATGGAACATCGCCTTTGAAAAGTTCACCGGCCTTCTGACAGAAGCCCTGCATTGTCCATTCGCCGGTGCCCCAGATGTTGGAGGTGGAGGCGTAGGCTCCGATGAGCATAACGTCGCAGTGGTCGGCATAGCCGTAGTTCTTGTAGTCGGAGGAGGCCCATTTGTAGCCTGCAGCTGCGGGGTCATACTTAGGGCTCGCCCAGTTCACGCCACTGGTGTAGTAGGAGGAATACCACGCGCCCACGTACGCGCCGAACTGGCAGTCGGGGTTCACCGAATGCACCTTGTCGGCGGCCTTCACGATGAAATCGTGGATAGTCTTCGCGCGAAACGCCAGCCACGCCTTCTGGATGTCGGACACGCGGTTACCAAGTTCGGACTGGCCCTTTGAGAAAATATCTGTCGGCCAGGAGGAAACCTTCTTGCCGTAATAGGCCTCGAACTTGGTGCGGGAAGAGTCGGAGAAGTCGCTCTGAAGGCCGTCGTCGCTGAAACGGCAGCGGTCCAGAAGAAGACCGTCTATGTCGTAGGCTGCAAGCTCGCCAATGAGAGCGAGAAGATACTCCTGCACCTTGTCGTTGGTCGGGCAGAGGAACTTCGCGCCGTAGTCGGAGGTGCAGTCCTGAAGGTCCATAGTGTTCACGAGGCCGTCAGCGGAGTTAATCACAGTCGCCCAATCCTTGAGGGAGGAGTCTCTGTAGAGGATGCCGTCGCTGCCGAGGCCGTACGGACAAAGGTAGCCGCCCGTGAAAGTGTTCATAGTGGCGAAAACCTTGAGGCCGTTCTTGTGGCCCTCGTCGATGAATTTCTGAAGATAGTCAAAGGAAGCGGTGCGGGAGACCCATTTGTAACCGTTCTCCCAGACGTCAACTTTTGTGAGGGCGTGCTCATTCTTGGAGGAGAAAAGCACGCCGGTAAGGCTCGGACGCACATCCACGGCGATGTGGGTAAAGCCAGTCTCCTTGATTTTCTTCACATCGGAAGCTATCTTCGACTCGGAGTTGGCGTAGTCGCTGAAATTCGCCGCAGCGTCAATCCAGACCACGCGCGGCTTGCCTTTTATTGTCTCGGGGGCGTCTGTAGGGTCGTCCGGGTCGGGCTTGTCCGGCTCATCCGGTTCTTCCTTTTCCTGCCACTCGTCCTGCCACTTGTAGCCTGAGTCAGGCTTGGTGCAACCGGAAAAGGCCGCGCCGCAAAGGCTCAGAGGAAGAGCCCCGACAATGGCCATCGCTAAGTATGTACTGATTTTCATATTCTGTTGATATTTATAGTCTATCGCTGCCAGCACTCAAATAGTGACTGTATTCAATCGCAGGTATTACTCTCTCCCGCAAAAGAAAACCGCGCTGCCAACTGCCCTCTCGCTTCCGTCGGAAACCTTGATGGTCTTCTTTCCGCCCAGAAGCATACAGGAAGAACCGCCGCCGTCAAGATTGATGGCCTCGGTGCATCCGAGACTGTAGAGTACTTTCGCCACTTCTTCTGTCGTAAGGCCTTTCACCCCTTCGGTCATCTCGCGGCCCTCGCAAACAAAAAGGACCAGTTTGGAGTCCGCCGAAATGCCCACAGCTGTTCTCGGAGCATAGATATCAGGGCCGATGCCGGAGTCTCCATTGAATAGCTCCTCAACGTAGGTGTTACGTATTTCACCGCCCTTGAGAAGCACCGGGCCGCCGCCGATGGCGTTAAGCGCATCTAAGGACGAAGCGGCTGAAGGGAATGTTGCAGAAGGAACTGCAAGAGGCTTCTTTTTCCAGGAGTTCCCGGCGGGAGACTGGTAGAGATAGGTTTCCCCTGCCGATGTGCAGTAGGTCCAGGCGGCCTCGTAAGAGCCGTCGGTGTGTTCGATAAAGGCTGCGCGGGTCGGGTAATACATCGTCTTCCAGTCCTCGGAAGCGTAGTTGATGTTCTGGGCGAGAATGGTTCCTTCGCTCACCGCAAGGGATGCGCTGTAATTCTTGCCGCCCGAAGCATAGAAGTATCCGCCGTTCACGACAACGCCCGCCTCCGTCGCCCCGTAGACCTCTGAAGGGGTCTTTAAGGGGTCGGTTGTGCCCGAAAGCGCGGGGTCGTTGATGCTCCAGATTCCAAGTCCCACATCGCGGACGTGTCCAACTGCTATGTAGGCGATTGCAGGGCGGGAGAAGAATTTGTCGGTGAAACTATACACCTTCACGCCCTCGCCGGCCTTGTAGGAAGAGGTTACATCTTGCCAGCCGATTGCCGTCGGGTCCGCAAGAGCGGAAAGCGGTTTTTCAGGAAGCACCGGAAGGACTGTTTCCGTCGGAGCGGACGGCTCGTCTTCTGAAGGATCGTTCCACTCGTCCTGCCACTTGAACCCTGTTTCGGGCTTCGAGCACGATGAGCAGGCCACCCCGCCCGTAACGGCGGCGGCGACAGCGACAGCGGTTATAAATCTTCTATTGTATTTCATTTTTTCAATCACTTAACTTTCGCAAGTATCTAACTCATTTATATATAAACAATTTCTCTCTAATCACCCTCTCTAAGTCCCACGCACTTTTTCCCTCACACTTTCCTCCCC
>CAVJRU010000024.1:0-30566 GCA_963652025.1 bacterium | reverse complement strand
TTTTTTTATACCCGCGAAGCCTACTCTCCCACACGGCGCGAGGAGTCAAGGCCTTGACAGATGCCCGGCCGGCGAATTTTCTCAAAAATCTGTTCCAATTCTACTGATTTCAAATTCTTATTCTTAACTTTGTGAGTTGGAATACGTTGATTTAGTGGTCTTTGGCTTAGCTTCTTTAAGAGAAAATAGCATTTTATCTAATTCTAATTTTCGGATTAACTTGACTTTGCTTTCAAATGTTAAGTCGAAATGTCGGGATTTTGCGTTTTTGTAAGTATGCTACTTGCTTCGGCCACACTTCTCGGGTTACGGTTTTAATTATTTGTGGAATGAAAAAAATGCATTTCTTGCCGGCTGTCCTGCTGGTTCTTTTGGCTTTCGCCTATTCGTGTGAGAAACCTTCATCGGATGTCGATGTAGAAAAGGGCGTTACTGTGGCAGTTAATTCTGCAGTCTGGTCTGTTGACTCGGTTCAGACCACCATTGCTGGTAAACAGCACATCGACTATAAATATACTCTGTGGTTCTCTCCGACAGAAGGCCTCACCGACCGTGAGGGTATGATTCTCGCAGACGACTATATCTGCGCCGAGATCGTTTCAGACGAGGCCCCGTCCGGAGATTTTGCATTCAGCTCAGCAAATGTTTCGCTTAGCTACGCCGGCATTGAGGTAAACCGCTCTACTGTTGATAACTTCACTGTTGCGGAACTTTATGTGAACCTCCTGTCGGATAACGTAGTAGAATTCAATACAACTGTTACACCGAAGACCGGCAAGGGCTTTTCTGCATCCTATCACGGTTTCTGCAGCAAGTGGCCGGACAGCACGACGACTAAGGGAAAGTGCATTACGCTTGACCGGGTGCCGTTCTTCTACTATGCCGGCCCTGCGACCTCAGACCCTTCCGTTACCGAGTACTATCTTCTTTTCTCCAGCGCAGATATAACCGGTGACAGTGCAGCAGAAGCCTCTCTTACTCAGGAAGGCTACCTCCTGTGCATAGACCTGTATGCTACTCCTGACCCTGAGAACAAGAAGCATCTTCCTTCCGGTGTCTATTCACGTGCTGCGTCAGTTTCTGACCATACTTGGACAACCAGCAACTCAATGATTGAGTATTACGATGCCTCTCTCTCCCGTTCCTCTTACCAGATTGGCCAGAGCGACGTCTCCATTTCTGAAAGTGAAGACGGGAAATACAGCTTCAAAGTGGCTTTCCAAAACGCTGAATATGCGGTAGATACCCTCTGCTTCTCCGGAGAGCTTCCTTCGCCTAAGGACCTTACTCTTCCGCAGTATTCGCTTCCTCAGGTTGAAGCGGATGTGAACTTCACCGGTGTGAAGGCTACGGGAGTATATATGGGAAATCTGCTTCAGGGCGCAGCCGGAATGATGGAGATTATCGTATATGACCAGAACTACGTTGACGACAAAGTCGGTGGGCAGGGCGTCATCCTCGTCGTGTTCGCTGACCTCTTCACCAACTCCCGCGAAATCAGGGTTATGCCTGGCGACTACACGATGAAGACAGACTTTACTTATATGTCCTGGATGCCTGCTACGGAAGTGTCTTACAGCGGCTCCGTATTCCCGCTCGGAACCTACGGAATGGTCAATGACGGGTCACGCAACGGATTGCTTTCATACGCAAAGAGCGGAAGCATCAAAATCAGTGAAGTCTCCGAAGGGTATCACGTCGAATGGGACCTTGTCTCCGGCTATGGCTATAGCCTCAAAGGCGAATACACCGGAACAATCCCTGTGGAAGACCAGTCCGACGACGACACCAAAGACGACGGAACATCCACCCTTGAGAAGGACTATGTGCTTGACCTGAGCGCAATCGAGTCAGCAAAACTTAGGGTTGACGACAATATTTTCGTCATTGGCTACGGCACATTCAAACCTGTTTCCGACTATAATTGCGGACACCAGTTCATCGACCTCGGCGGGTTCAACGGAACTGGCCCGGTGGGCGACGCTGTGCGCCTTGAACTCCTGACAGAGCCGGGCAAGGAATACCAGGTGAATGTCGGAAAATATGAGATTACCCCTGAACGTCATCCGGCCTACTTCATTCCTGGATGGGCTGTTAAAGGTTCCTTCTATGAGGGCGGTGACCTTAATGGAACTACCTTTAAGCACTATTACGGCGGCCAGGGCGAATCCGGAAGATGGTACTACTATATGGATGCGCACGCAGCCTTCTACACCGGAGCCATAACAATCTCTGATGCTGAAAACGGTCAGTATCACGTAAGCATCGAGACCTTTGATGTGCGCGGACACAAGATTACAGGGGAGTGGACAGGCCCGATTGTTCTTCCTGAGAAACAGAATTAAGGTAAAATACGAATATTATGAAAAGCTTTGGATTTTCTTCGCAGTGGAAAGTAGCGGCGTCCTTAGTCGCTGCAGCGACCCTTCTTGTCTGCTGCAACAAGGCAATTGAAACTCCTGACTCTACGACGCCGACTCCGGGTCCTACACCGGACCCGACTCCGGAGAAGGTGGACCCGACTCCTGCGAGCGGCATCAGCAACCAGTTTCAGTACAATAGCGCCGACCTTATAGATATAAAGTCCGTCATCTGTGCCTACGACTCCAAGTCTCAGACCGAGGAACTCTTCTTTTCTCCGCAGGAGGGTATAAGAACGGTGGAGGGCGTTCTCGAAACAGAGGACTATCTCTACCTGAAGTGTGCCTGTCCTGACGAAACGGGAGTGGTGGATACCACTAAGACATTCGAGCTCACCTACGGGAAATTCACCGTCAATGACAAGACTTTCACCGGCAAAGAGCACAAGGTAAAGGTCACATTCTCGGTCTCTTCCAAGGCTGAGTGGCTGACGGAAGTTGTTGATGGAGTGACTATTTCGGTGGATTATATCGGCGCTGCCGACGAATACATTTTCGCCCGTTACGCCGGAAAAGTATATGCCTGCACTCCTCTCGTGGAGTTGAACAACCAGATGATCCTCGCGGAGAACGAGGAGGCGATTGTGTCTCTTAAAAGCGCTGTCTGCCTCATCAATGAGACTTCCGGTCTTAACTGCTGGTATTTTTACTCTGAGGAAGGCGTCACCGCTTACGAAAAAGACAGGGCGTATGCCCTTTGCGTCACGACTCCGGGAACGGACGAGACGTTTGACCTCTCCCAAACAAACAGCTCCTACAACGTGAAGGCTGCAGGCTGGGGCAGCGCAGCATCCGGAACTGCTGTCCTGAAGGCTGAGAAGACCCGCCTTTCCGTTGCCATTGAAGGCGAGGATGCGGAAGGGGTTACTCTCAGGGCGGACTACGAAGGGAGCGTGAAGTACGAATATGCCGGTGACAACCTCTTTAGCCGGGGCGGTGTAGAGGCGGTCGAAATCAGTAAAATCTTCCGCGAAACCTACGGAACAGCCACCTACTATTTCGCACTAGGCTCCAATGCTGCCGCAGAGACTCCTGAGGACCTTACCTCCGGGGACTACGCACTCTTTTTGGAAGTGCCTCAGAGCATAGTGAACGCTGAAATAGACAAAGATAACTTCACTTTCCCTGAAGGCTTCAAGGCTACGCTGTATGACTTCAAGACCTACTCCACCTTCAAGTGGAGCGCCTCTGACGTCGACAAGAATAGCATTTTTGTCCTCAGAAGCGAGCCTAACGGAGGCTCTGACAAACTTTATATCCGCTACAACCTCATCTTCAAGAATGCCGCCGGTGAAGAGATAAATGTCTATATGACAGGTTATCTTAACGTTGTAAGCGCAAACATCCCTGACCTTACTCCGGTGAAGCCGTTTGAGCCCAAGATTACAATTACATCCTCTAATGGCGAGACGCTGCTGGACTGGGACATCACCGAGATGCAGGTGCGTCATCAGCCGGCCCGCAGCGACATTAAGGATTTTATCAGCGGAACGAAATTCGCTGAAGCTTATGCCTTCTATTTTGTGAACAAGAATACCGAGAGCAACGGCATCGAAGAGGCTAATGCTACTCCGGTCTTCACTCTGGAGGCCTCCAATGTCAACAACCTTAATGAAACTCAGCTTAACGGGTCAAGCATTATTTGGGGTATGGCTTTCCAAAATTCAAATTTCTCCCAGTATGACGGGCTCTATGCTCACGCCACAACTTTCTCTCAGTATGGTATCTATAGGTGCCCGCAGGACGCAAAACTCACTGTCACTAAGGACGGTAAGAACTGGGTATTCAAATTTGTAATGAAAGATTGGGGCACGTTCGGAAACTCGACGTCATATCCGCCAACGGTCCCGACAAAGCTTTCCGGAACAAAGAATGTCCTCACCATCGAGTGGCGAGGACCGGCTACGAAGTACACCGGAAGCAAGAAAAATGACCTCACGGACGAGGATTATTAGTATTAAACTGGGGACGGCACACCTGACAATGAAGGCTTGCCGCCCTTTTATTTTGTGTATAAATGTCACGTAAGATTCTATCTGTATTATTTTTCGCCCTCGGATGCCTCATCCCTTCCTTCGCGCAGCAGACCCTGCACGTGGAGGGTACGGTGACGGACCCCGAAGGCGAACCTGTCCCGGGAGCGTATGTGATAATTGAAGGAACACAGGTGGGAGTGTCCACGGATGTGGATGGAAAATATGCCATAGAGGCGGCTTCCAATGCGGTTCTTCAATTCTCTTCCGTCGGCTTCCAGACCCAGTCCGTGCCGGTTGCCGGACGCTCTCTTATCAATGTCACGCTTAATCTGGATGCTGTGGCTCTTGATGATGTTATAGTGGTCGCATTCGGTACGGCAAAAAAAGATGCCTATACTGGTTCCGCCACAGTCATCAAGTCTGACGATATTGCAAAAAGCCAGCAGAGCAATGTGGCTCAGACCCTTGCCGGAAAAGTTGCCGGTGTGCAGCTTACCAATTCTTCAGGTCAGCCAGGCTCCTCTCCTTCCATCCGTGTGAGAGGTTTCAGTTCCCTCAATGCCGGAAACGACCCTCTCTGGGTTGTGGACGGTATGCCTTATTCAGGAGATTTGGGAAACATCAACCCTGCCGACATCGAGTCCATAACCGTGCTTAAGGATGCCGCCTCCAACTCCCTCTACGGCGCGAGAGGTGCCAACGGAGTCGTTATGGTGACGACCAAAAAGGCGAAGGGAAGCAGGACCGTTATAAATTTTGACGCGAAATGGGGAGTCAACTCCCGCGCAACCCAGGACTACGAGTACATCACCGACCCGGCGCAGTACTACGAGGTCCATTACGGGGCTCTCAAAAACTATTACCTCAGCCAGGGCTCGAGCGAGGCCGCGGCGCATCAGAAGGCCAACAGCATCGTGGCCGGCTCCATCGATGAGGGCGGACTCGGGTATCAGGTCTTCGCAGTTCCTGACGGACAGGACTTTATCGGAAGCAACGGCAAGGTGAACCCTCAGGCGACTCTTGGACGCAGTGTCGTGTACAAGGGCGAAGAATACTGGATTCAGCCGGACAACTGGGTGAATGCCGCATACAGAAATTCTCTGAGGCAGGAGTATAATGCCAGCCTTGCAAGTACCAGCGACAAGACCTCTCTGTTCGTTTCTTTGGGCTACCTCAACAACGAAGGCATCGCCTACAACTCGGATATGGAGCGTTACACCGCAAGGGCACGCTTTGATTATGACGCGACATCCTGGCTCAAACTCGGGGTGAACACCAACTATTCCCACTTCAGTTACAACCAGATTTCCGACAGCGGAGAAAGCGGTTCTTCGGGAAATGTTTTTGCGTACACCTCCACTATGGGCCCGATATATCCTCTCTATATCCGTGACGGACAGGGAAATATCCTCTACACCGAAGGCGGCATAATGAGGTATGACTACGGAAACGGAGACAATGCCGGGATGGAACGTTCGCTGTTCCCTAACGGCAACGCGCTTTCGGATTCCAGACTGAATGAATCTCAGTCCGAAGGAAACGCCTTCAACGGCACCGGGTATTTCGACATAACCTTCCTACGCGACTTCAAGTTCACGGTCAATGCCGGCGTCGCTTTGGACGAGACCCGTTCCACATCCGTTTATAACCCTTATTTCGGACAGTTCGCAAGTGAGAAGGGTATCGTTTCAAAGGCTCACGGACGCACAATCGACTTCAATACTCAGCAGATATTGAACTACACCAAACAGATCTCCCGTCACAACATCAATGTGATGGCAGGTCACGAGTATTATCAGTCAAAGTATTACACCCTTTCGGCAAGCAAGAGCAATATGCTCACCCAGAGCAATGACGAGCTCTCCGGCGCAATTATCGACCGCCAGAGCGCAGATTCATACCGTTCGGACTACTACAACGAGGGATGGTTTGCAAGGGCTCAGTACGATTTCGACAGCCGTTACTTCTTCTCCGGCTCGTTCCGTCGCGACGCATCTTCCCGCTTCCATCCTAAGCATCGCTGGGGCAACTTCTGGTCTCTGGGAGGTGCCTGGGTCATAAATAGGGAGAAATTTATGGAGCAGACCTACGGCTGGCTTGACATCCTCAAACTCAAGGCCTCAGTGGGCTCGCAGGGTAACGACAACATCGGAAATTTCCGTTATACGGATGTCTACACCATCGAAAATGCCAACGGAAACGTTTCCACCGTGTTCAGCTCAAAGGGTGCGGAAGATATTACCTGGGAGACTAATACGAACATAAATGCCGGAATCGAATTCGGATTCCTGCGCGGAATGATTTCGGGCGGCGTGGAGTACTTCGTCCGCAACACCACCGATATGCTCCTCTCCTTCCCTGTGGCACCTTCAATGGGATATTCTTCCTATTATGCCAATGTCGGAAATATGAGCAATCAGGGTGTGGAGTTCGAGGTGAACTACACTCCTTTCCGCAAGGATAACTTCCAGTGGGACATCAACTTGAACCTCACTCACCTTCGCAACCGCATCACGATGCTTCCTTCCGAGAGGAAGACCAAAACCGTTGAGGGATATTCGGGATTCGTGAGCGGAAATACTTTCTATGGAGAGGGACTTTCTATGTACACCTTCTATATGAAGAAGTACGCCGGAGTGTCCGAGGACGGTCTGTCGATGTGGTATATGGACACAACCGACGAGGAGGGAAACGTTACCGGACGTACCACCACGACCGAATACACCTCTGCAACCGAGTATATCTGCGGAAACCCTATTCCGGACCTTTACGGAGGTTTCAGCACTGACCTCAATTTCTACGGATTTGACCTCAGCATCGCTTTTAACTACCAGATAGGAGGTCTTGCATACGACTCAGGATATGCCGAATCTATGTACTCCCCGGCCAACAAATCCACGGGAATGAACTGGCACAAGGATATCCTGAAGGCCTGGAGCAAGACCAACACCTCTTCTAACATCCCGAGGCTTCAGTATGAGGACCAGAACCAGAATGGAACTTCAGACCGTTTCCTTACGGATGCAAGTTATCTGAACCTTCAGAATATCAATTTCGGCTACACCATCCCGGCGAAGTACACCAGAAAGGTGAAAGTCGAGAAAGTGAGGGTTTACCTTAGCTGCGAGAATGTCTGGTACTGGTCGCGCAGAAAGGGCTTTGACCCGCGCCAGTCCTACACCGGTTCCACATCCCAGGCGACTTATTCCCCTGTGCGCACCATCTCGGGCGGATTGACTGTTCAGTTCTAAAAATGGAGATGATTATGAAGAAAAATACGATTTTGAAAGTTGTCGCAGCCGCATCTGTGGCTTTAGCAGCCTGCAGCTGCATAAAGGAGGCAACCTTGACTTCGGGGGCGACCTCCAGCCAGGTCACCGTGGAGACCAATATAGAGGGCATCCCGGCAGCGCTCGTTCAGGCTGGTTCGACCGGATACGGCAGCGCTTGGGATTTCTCCCTTCCGGCCATCCATCTTGCCACGGAGTCTATGACTGGTGACCTTGTCATCGCCGGAAACACAAGTTATGACTGGTTCTCCCAGTGGGGCTCCAACATCGCTCTCGGCGCGGAGTATGCCGTCGGGGTGCTCACCTGGAACAATTACTACAAATGGATTATGTCGGCGAACAGCGTCATCGGTCTCATCGGGAATGAAGATATCTCCTCTCTTGATGCAACGAACCGTGCATATCTGGGTTTCGCATACGCCTACAGGGCAATGTTCTATCTGGACCTTGTGAGACTGTATGAGTTCAAGGAGAATAAGTACACCAGCGCCCCGGCTCTGAAGGGCCTCGGAGTGCCGATTGTCCTTCCCGAGACCACTGAGGCTCAGGCAAAAAATAACCCGCGTGCTAAGGTGAGCGACATATATGACACCGTCATATTCCCGGACCTTGAAAAGGCGCAGGAACTTCTTTCCACTTACTCCTCCGATAGCAAATACACCATTTCTCTATCGGCGGTTTACGGTCTGGAGGCTCGCGCATATCTTGAACGTGCGACTTCTGTGGAGGAAGACGGCGATGAGCAGAACGCCCTGGCGTACTACAAGATGGCTGCCGAATATGCCCGCAATGCAATTACTTCAAGCGGCTGCACTCCGCTCACTCAGGAGCAGTGGGAAGACCCTAAGACCGGATTCAACGATGCTACGGCGAACAATTCCTGGATTTGGGGACTTGCTCTCCCGAGCGAAAGCGTGTCCAACCTTCTTTGCTTCACTGCTCATATGAGCACCGAGAACTCCTGGAGCGCTTACGGCTACGACGTGTGCCGCTCCATCAACCGCAACCTCTACAACAGCATCAGCGACTACGACTTCCGCAAACATTCCTGGCTCAATCCGGACAGAAGCGTGTATGACTACCAAAGCTGTCGTGAAGACGGGAAAACCTATTTCAAGGAGAGTCTGGAGGATTATGCGAACATCAAGTTCCGTCCGGCGCAGGGAAACTACAAAGAGTACAAGACCGGCGGTGCGGCCGACCATCCTCTTATGAGGGTTGAGGAGATGTATTTTATTGAGGCTGAGGCGACTGCACACTCTTCCCTTTCTGACGGAGTGCGTCTTCTCAACGAATTTATGAACTCCTACAGGATGACGGACGGAGTCAAGTACGACTGCACCCCGCAGTCTTCCTCCATCAAGGGATTCACCAACGAGCTCATCCTTCAGAAGAGAATCGAATTTTGGGGCGAGGGAATTGTTATGTTCGATATGAAGAGACTTAACATATCGTCCAAGAGAGGATACGTCGGAACTAATGCACCTGCCTCATACAGAATTAATTGCGATGGCAGAGCTCCATACTGGAATCTTGTGATATCGCGAGGCGAGACTCAGAACAACCCCGTAATCGCCACTCAGAACAACCCTGACCCGTCAGAGATAGTGCCTTTGTGGAACAACTAATTTTACCGGAGGATTTATGAAGACAGCAAGAAATATATTTTTGACCGCCGCGGCTCTTGTCGCCCTTTCCGCCTGCGCACAGGAGGACTTGTATCAAAAGGGAGAGGAGGAGAATGAGAACACCTACGGCGTGTATTTCCCTTCCCAGACAAGTCCGACTACAGTTGAACTTGAGCCGAGCGAGACTACGGAAGTAACCTACAGGGTACGCCGCACCAACAGCCTGGATGAAATTACGGTGCCTGTTGAAATCACTGTGAGCGAGGATGGAATATTTGACATTGAGCCTATCCATTTCAATGCAGGTTCAGATGAGACAACTTTTAAGGTAAGCTTCCCGGGGGCAGAAGTGGGCACGACCTACAGCTGCACCATTGCGGTGACAGACCCTCAGTATGTGAAAATCTACAGCCCAAGGGAGAAATCGCTTTCATTCACGGTGGTTCGCGCCGGATGGAATCTTGTCACCGGAGCAGGCGGAGCTACCAAAGGAAAGTGGAAGGACGACATCATCGGAGACGTGTTCACTCTGAACACATCCTCATTTACCCGTAACCCGGAGATTGAGGTGGAGATTTACGAAAGGGACGATATGAAGGGCTATTACAGGATGAAAGTTTATGGCGGAAAGACCTTCCTCAATGCGTTGGCAGGCGGGGCAGGTGACGTGAGTGTAGCTGATAATACCGATGCCTACACCTACGTCGATGCGCGCGACCCGGAGAAGGTTTACCTCCCGCTCCAGAAAACCGGTCTCACGTTCAGCACCTCTTACGGAGAGATTTCCTTCGGGTCATACGTCCCGGAGAACTTCTCTATGGATGAGACGGCGGCCCAGTACGGCGCGCTCAAGGACGGAATCATCACCTTCCCGGTTTCCAGCATAATGTTCACTATGGCAAGTATGAGCGGCTACTACACTGTCAACACCAACGGCGCTACCCGTCTTGTCCTGCCGGGATATACAGTGCCGGATTATACTGTGACCCTGGAAAAATCGGCGACCGAGAGCGGTGACATCGAGATTTCCCTCGCCCTTGCAGAAGATGTCGCCAGCGTGAAGTATGCCTATTTTGAAGGCACGCTTGACGACGACTCGGCTAATATGAGGGCTCAGGACCTTGACGGGGGAGTGAGCGAGTTCGAGGGCGAGATTACTTCCACCGGCACGCTCACCGTCCAGTTCCCCAAGACGGGCAAATATACCTTCGTAGGGTGTGTGTATGATGCTGAGGGAGTATTCCGTGACTATGTCTACATCTCTTTCGGCTACGTAGCCCCGGGGGACGAGGTTCCTGTCGACATACATTTCGGCCTGGAGGGAACCAACGAATATGCCGGCCAGGGAGTAAGCACCGACAATGCCGGAAAGTTCTATGTCTATGGCGAGGACATCGAGTCCATAACTTACGGTCTCTACAAGACGTCTAAGGCTCAGGGAGACCTGGAGGAGTTGCTGGACAACAGCGGAGAAGACTTTACCGCTGCGGAACTCCAGAAGGTCAACGACAAATACTACAGCGTGATGATAACCGGTCTCAACGGAAATACCGATTACAGGCTGGTTCTCAGGGCAAGCAACGGTTATAACAGCGTTGTGCTCAGCTGTGACTACAAAACGACCGGAACTTTCAACCCTCTCCTTGAGACGGACTACACTTACTCAAGTTTCCATTCCACGAATCCTTCAATGGAAAAAGTGCTCTCCACATCGTGGAACTGCTACGCCCTTGAACTTTGTGACAACAGCCCGCGTCGCCGTTTCATCGGGAAAGTAAACTTCTCAAGCAATAAGAACCTTTCAGGAAGTGGCCTGGAGATGCTTAATGTCGAAGGCCTGAACGCCGTCGAATACGACAGCGGCGGAACACTTCTGGCGGCATACATCCCGGATTCTTATCAGCTGGAAGGCTATCTCGGCACGCTCGCCCTGTATGTGGACCAGACCAATACGCTCGGCACCAAGGACGGAGAGTCGGTTTACTCCGGGTACCTTACAGATGAGGACCCGCAGCACATCTATATGGGATGGGGAATCTTCTTCGGAGAAGTCGCTGACGGTTACCTCTACGGAGTGCCTTCACCGCTGATGCAGACCGAAGGATATACTTGCCGATACCTTTACACGGCATCGAACAATACGCTCTATTCTCTTATGACTCAGATTATTCTGGTTGACCCCGAGAAGGATATGGGCGGACTCCCCGGAGCACCGGAAAACCTGGGTACGGATGTTATGGAAATCCCGGTTTCCCAGTTCTCAATCCCACGGGACTTGAGCATCAAGGCTCTCAGCAGCCCGGACCGCTTCAGAATCCCCAACACCTTTAAACAATTTTAGTGATGAATAAGAAGACAATCCTCATAATATTTTCCGCTCTTGCGCTGGCAGCCTGCTCTACCGAGGGGTTGCAACCCTCTGAAAAAGAAGGGTCTTCTTCCGCCGTGGCGGTGCGCGAGAAGGTTTGCAACAGCTCCCGCAATGCCGAGGAGGGTGTGATCATCCTTAAAGTAGACGCAGCTACGGCTCTGCAGATAGAAGCGAACGCTCAGGGACAGCCCCGAGCGCGCAGAACCGGCATAGAAGAGATTGACGTGGCTCTTGACGAGATAGGCGCTCTCTCCATTGAGAGGGTATTCCCTGTTAACAAGGCTTCGGAGCCGGAGGCGAAGGCTGCCGGGCTGAACAGGTGGTATCTTGTGAAGTTCCCTTCCGACCAGAACGCCGAGCAGGCGGCAACAGCCCTTGCATCGGTTTCTCAGGTTACCAAGCTTCAGTTCAGCGCCCGCCTTACCAAGGCTTCAGACGGGAAAGTCTATCCTTTCCATCCCGAGCCTGCTACAAAATCAATGGTGAAGGGCCCATACAATGACCCCAACCTTTTCTGGCAGTGGCATTACATCAATAACGCCGACCAGGCAATCGCAACATCCGCCCGTCAGGGGATGGATGTGAACGCGGCTCCGGCGTGGTCGCTCACGGGAGGTGACCCAAGGGTCATCGTGGCTGTGCTTGACGAGGGCGTGAAATACACTCACCCGGACCTTGCAGCAAATATGTGGACCAATCCGGCTGAGACGGACTCCGATGGTGTGGACAATGACGGGAACGGTTACGTGGATGACATTCACGGCTACAATTTCGTGGATGACGGCCCGATTACCTGGAATAAGTCCATTAAGTCTGGAACTACCACCACTTCCGACACAGGACACGCCACCCACGTGGCCGGCACAGTCGCGGCTGTGAATAACAACGGAATCGGAGTTTGCGGAATTGCAGGAGGAACCGGAGAGGGGGATGGAGTGAAGATAATGTCCTGTCAGATTTTCTCCGGCGGAGTTTCCGCATCGGACTACAATGCTGCCCGCGCTGTGAAGTATGCTGCCGACAACGGCGCCTGCATCCTTCAGTGCTCATATGGTTACGAAGGGTATGAGATTTCATCCGACTATCTCTTTGAAAAACAGGCTCCGCTTCTTTGCGAGGCTCTTTCCTACTTCTTCTCGAAGAAGAATTGTGACGCCCTTGAGGGCGGAATCGCGATTTATTCCGCCGGAAACGAGTCCAAGAGCCTGTCAAACTATCCTGGAGCCTACCGTGACTGCATTTCAGTTACTTCCATCGGCCCGGATGGGCTTCCTGCCTACTACACCTGCTACGGGCTGGGCTGCAACATAGCGGCTCCGGGCGGTGAGACTGTCGGGTTTTCAGGCGGGGAGAGGGCCGGAGTGCTTTCTACTGTCTGCTCAGAATGGAGCGACGGAGAGGACTACGGCTATATGCAGGGCACATCTATGGCTTGCCCGCACGTTTCCGGTGTGGCGGCCCTCGGGCTTTCCTACGCTCTCAAGAGGGGAAAGACATTCACCCGTGACGAGTACATCTCCCTTCTGCTCTCTTCTGTGAGCGAAATAGAGTCCCGTTTCATCGGCACGAAAAAGTCCTCCGGCACCATCAACCTGGAGAACTACACGGGCGGAAAAATGGGGTCCGGCCTTACGGACGCAACGCGCCTTCTTATGGCCATCGAGGGGACTCCGTGCCTTTCCGTTGCAACCGGAAAACTGCAGCTTATCTCCCTTGAGGACTATTTCGGCGGGTCTGCACAGTCGCTCACTTACACTTCTGTCGTCGTGGAAGATGGCGCTGTTGAGGCTCTCGGGATGCCGGAAGCTCCTAAGATGTATAATGGAAAACTGAGAATCAAGTGTACAAAGCCGGGTTGCGCCCGCATCACCATTAAGGCCATTGCCGGAGGCGACAGGGTTAACAACGGCAGCGTGCTCGGAGGAATGGAGATGACCCGAGAGATTTATATCATTGCACGCGAAGGCGTAGCGTCAAATGGAGGATGGTTATAATGAAAAGAAGAATAGTTCAGATTATTTTTACTCTGGCATCCCTTTGCCTTTTCGCGGGCTGTCAGAAAGACAATTCGGTGAAAATCAATTCAGCCGAGGTGGGGCAGTGGCATCTTGTCCAGTGGAACGGGGCCGAGCCTGAAAATTTCGATATCTATCTTGAACTTCTTTCCGACGGGACGTTCAACCTCTACCAAAGGCTTCAAAGCTCGGATTACAGCCATTTCAACGGCACATTCTCTCTTGACGGGGGGTACCTCAGCGGAGTGTATGACGACGGGGCTTTGTGGACCACCAAGTATTCGTACAGTTTGGGCGGAGCGAACAATAGTTCCCTTACTCTTCGCTCCTGCGATGCCCAGGCGATAGAAAGCGTATATGAGCGCGCTGAAATTCCAAGTGATGTCCGTTCGGGTCTTTTCGGCAGATAATTACAATATGATTCTAATATTAGCGAATCGCTTCCAAACTGGAAGTGATTCGTTTTTTTTGCTTTATTTCTTTTGAGAAATGCCGCTGTCGGATTTTGGATTGTTTGTCGGAACTTATTGTGCTATAGTTATTTCGGGAAATTTTTTCTATGAAATTTCTTGCAATTAAAATCTAAAAGAGTTAATTTTGAAATCGCTTTGGTTCCGGGCGACCCGAACCAGCGCGGCATTTGTGAGTGGAGAGCTCCGGCTAAACGAATAAGTGGTCAGAAATGAATTTAAAATCAATCTTACTGGGAGGAAGCTTCCTCTCTTTCCTTTTTGTAGCCTCGTCTTGCGGCAATACTCTAGATAACGAGAATAAAGAGAACCCTGCGTCGAAGCCGGAGGAGACAGTGACTGCGCAGTTTGCTGTTCCTCAGGTGAGCGTTCCTGTGAACGGGACCGAGACAGTGGAACTTGTCGTGACTCCTGCGGACAGGGCGAAAGAAGTTATTGTCACCATTGCCGAAGAGAGTGTAGTCGGTATTGAGAAAACGGAGTACACGGATAAAGGTTTGACTCTTACGCTGAAGGCTCAGAAGCTCAGCAGCACCACCATCTACGCCATCCACGACGACCTTGACACTCCGGCCGAGTGCGAAGTCACTGTGACTCCGATCGGCGTTGAGGGCATCACTCTAGACAAGACTTCCCTCGAACTCAAGGTGTTCGAGACCTATACGCTAAGCCCGACAATCACCCCTGCGGACGCAACCAGCCCGGTGATTACCTGGAAATCGGACAATGAGGCCGTCGCGACTGTGGATGGCGGAATCGTCACTGCAGTCTCCTCCGGCGAGGCAACCGTTACGGCAAGTTGCAACGGAAAGACTGCCGAGTGCAAGGTCAGCGTCAGTGCCGTTTATGCGACTTCCCTCAGTCTTTCCGTTGACGGAAAAGAAATCTCTGAAAAGAAAATTTCGATAAACGAAAGGTTTAAGGTGGATGCTCTCATCCTGCCGGAAACAGTAACATACAAGACTGTGGAATGGACTGTGGAGAATGTTGAGGATGGAAAGGAAGCTGCAATCTCCTGCGAGCCGATTTACATTGACGGCAACACCGCTTCCGCATATGTTACGGCGGTAAAGGCAGGCAAGTCCCGTATCACGGCAAAAATTACTGACGGCACTGCCGAAGGAGCGTTTTCCGCAAGCATTGAGGTTAGCACCCAGCAGCCTGCTCGTCCGAGCGCCAACCCTAAGATCGGTGACTATTTCTACTCAGACGGCACTTGGAGTGACGGCGGACTCGTGTCAATAAACGAGGACGGAACCGGAGCGGTTTGGCTCACCGGACTTGAGAAACCGGCGCCGGATCCGGACAAGACCGTCATCGGAATCGTGTTCCAGACCGACACATCCCGAATCTCATCTACGGAAAGGGCGCTTGGTTATACGCACGGACTTGTGTTCTGTCTAAAGGCGGCTTTTGCTCCGATTTCTCCTTATCCTACGACAGATCATAGTCTTGACTCCCTTACGAGGTATTCTATGTCCAGCACTTCTGCAATCGCAAATCTCGTCTCACACAAGAGTTCTACAGAATGCTACAATGACATCAACGGTTACAGCATAAACCAGACAATCCTCTCCCGCTACCCGAAAGGAAGCGACGACCTCAAGCAATATCCTGCTTTCGACTGGGTGCACACGGATTTCGCGCCTGCCGCTCCGGCGGGAACTTCAGGATGGTACATCCCGAGCAGCGGACAGATTTGGGACTTTGTCGTGAATCTTTGCGGTGATGAAGTGGCTTCAAATTTCTCTTTCGCAAAAGACGGTAGCGTTGACCTCTACAGAATTGACAGCTATTACAATATGAAGTTCTCATTCAATCCTGTCGAGAAGCTCAATTCCTACTGGGCGCTTGTCCCTTTGGAGATGAAGCACAATTTGAAGTATTCGCGCAATTCTGGCGAAAGCTACAGAATATGTGAACTTATGACGTCAAGCCTCTATCAGAACTCGGACAGCGAGACTCAGTGCATAATCTACTGGATGTCGGCATCCGGAGAATTGATGCCTTTCCCGGGCCATACCGACGACTCGATTGTTTGCCATCCGGTTCTGTCGTTCTAAGTGTTTTGTTAAAAATGAAAATCAATAAATAATCTATAGTTATATGAAAAAAGTATTGTTCGCTTTTGTTGCAGCAGCTCTGACGATTTGCTCCTGCACAAAGGGTCTTGAAGAGCGAGTAGGGACCCTCGAAGACAAAGTGGCGGCTCTCGAGCAGAAAGTAAACGCCAATGTCACTACAATTGAGCAGTTGCTCTCAGCTTCTGCGCGTGCGGTCACAATCACCTCTGTAGTGAAAGGAGAGGATTCCTACACCGTAAACTTCAGCGACGGGACAACCGTCACTCTCAAGGACGGCCTCACCCCGGCTCTCGGAGTTAGGGAAATCGACGGAGTATGCTACTGGACTGTAAACGGCGAACTTCTTAAATACAACGGCGCGAATGTTCCGGTAAAAGGCGAGGACGGTCTTACCCCTCAGTTCAAGATTACGGACGGAGTCTGGAAAGTTTCTTTCGACGGCACTTCCTGGACAAATGTCCCTGTTGAACCGAAAGAAATCAGCCTTGCGCTTGAGGAGACTGCAGAGGCTTACATATTCACCATCGGTGAAGTGAAAGTCAGCATAGCAAAGGACAACCTTTTCACAGTGAAAGTAAGTTGTTCCGCACCTACCGCTTATGTGGGACAAACCATTGAGTTTACCTACACCATCACCGGAGCAGACGAAAGCACTTATGTTTACGTGGAGAGCAAGGGTTATGATTACAAACTTGATAAAGAGAACCAGAAGCTTTATGTGACTCTCAATTCTGAAAGCGCACAGGCAGAGTACATCGTTCTCAACGCGGTGCGCAACTCCGACGGCAAGAAATCAGCTCAGTACATTCTTGTGGACTTCGAGAGCAGGTACGGAGCCTTCGGCGGCGTGATCATCACCGACAACAATCCTTACACAGAGTGGTAATCAGTAAAAAATGAGTAAGAAGATGAAAAAAATCGCATATATCGCAGCTGCGCTTGTAGTGCTCGCCGGCTGCTCAAAGACTGAAATCGTTCCGGAGACGACGACCGGAGCACAAGACCTTTCCGTTTCCGTGAAAGTTGCAAACGGAGTCACCAAGTCTTCTTTTGACGGAGACTCTCACATCAAGTTCGACAAAGGCGATGCTTTCTATGCAGGAATCGCGAAGACTGATGCCCCTACAACTGCAATCAAAGTGGCTTCCAAGCAGGGTGCCGTTGCATCTGTGTACTATTCTTTGTTCACAATCGCTGATGCAGAGGCTACTGAGCCGACATTTAACGGAAAGCTGTACAGCATCGTTGAAAATGATATTGCTGACAACTACATCCTTTATGGACTTTTCCCTTCATCCAAGGCAGGCGCAAGTTCAGATCTGACCAAATGGACCTTCACTCTTGACGCAAGTCAGGAGTCTACCCAGACTTCCTGGTGGGGCAAGTCTGACGCTATGGTTATGAGACAGACTCTGATTTCAACGGCAGACAGCACTTTTGACAGCAAGTATAAGGAGTATACTGTTACAAACAGCGAGAAAGTGGAGTTTGCACACGTCTTCGGTTTCGGTAAAATCAAGTTCGCCGGTTTCCCTTCAGAGTACAAGGACCTTGTTGTGAAATCCATTAAGATTGAGACCACCGACTCCAAGTACATTACAGGCCGATACACCATTGACCTTACCAAGGATATCAACGAGATTACTCCGGCAGAGGGCGCTTCATACAATATGAACAACTACATTTCCCTCAATGGAGACGGCAAGACCACTCTCGGTGACTACACCGCGTGGTTCGTTGCTAACCCTGGCACCTATAATGTCAGGATAACTGTCGTGACCGCAAAGGCAGACTTCATCTTCGAGCGCGAAGGTCTCCAGATCAAGCGCGGCGAGATTGCAGCTCCTACCGTAAACTACAAGTCAACCGACACCACCGATTCTCACGACATCACTCTTGTCGATGGCGAGAATTGGATTCAGGATCACTTCACCTACAGCACCTACATCTCAAGCTCATCCAGAGAAAGGTCGTGGGGTCCGGCGGGAAATCAGATGATTTTCTCCCTCTCATACCCGGGTTCCGGAAACGACAACTACGGTTCAAGCCTCGGCTCATATCCTAACTATGTTCAGGGTCTCGCATACCAGAACATTCAAGGCGGTGTCATTGAACTTCGCTCCGATGCCTCATTCTCCGGAATATCACTCGTGAAACTCAACTGCGGCATCTACTCCAAGGATGTGACCGGTGATTTCTCCGTATTGCTTGTAAACGGTGCCGACACCACGAAACTTGGAAATACCATTACAATCACAGGTGACAACACCAACACAGACGGCAAGAGCTGCTTCTTCGAGAACACCTCAAAGAAGAGCGGTCAGCTTGTAGTGAGGGTAAACAATTTCTCCGACACCAACTGCCGTCCTTACGTGGGAATCATTTCCCTTAACCCGGAGCCTGAAATCGACGTTGACACGACACCTATCAGGGTTACGACAGCCGGAGCCACCGGCACTCTCTCCTGCGTTGCATACGCCGTATCTGCTGACCCTACCGTAAGCGTTTCCGCTGACGCCGCTTCCTGGCTCACCGCAACCTACAACACTTCTGACAAAACCATCTCCTACACTGTTGCCGCAAACGCGGGTGCAAAGAGAAGCGGAGTCATCACCATCAATGCTAAAGGTACGAGCGAGGTTTCAGCCCAGATTAAAGTCACTCAGGCGAGCGCCACAGCAAAGGAGTTCACGGTAAAACTCACCGCAGCGGATATGTATCCTGTGTTCCAGAAGGTTGCAGAGGATGAAGGAATCACATCCAAGTATACATACACGGCTGTAAGCAAGACTGTGACGGCAACTTCCACTGACGGAGCTTCAACCAAGGAAATTACATTCTCCGATCAGAGCATTGCTCCTCTTAAAGCGACAGAAACAAGCTTCACTCTCAAGAGTACAGCCGGATTCGAATCTTCTGAACTTGGGGAAATCACAAAAGTCGTAGTTGAGTCTGCCGCTAAATTCACAGACAGCAGTTGGGCTGATGTTGAGATTCACTTCTCTGCTGACGGCACATCCTGGACAAGGGCCAAGAGCACTGACGGATATTCATTTGCTGCGGAGAACCGCACAGACGGAGGATACACCACCACCATCACCAACATCCCTGACACCTACAGTAGGGCAAGGTTGTATGGTAGTTACTCTTCTCCTGTAATTTACAGCATCGAGGTAACATTCCTCGCTGACTAACTTTAGAGATTAAATGAACAAAATATCGATTCTCGATTGCTTTATGGGAATTGTGGCTGCGGCTTTTGCCGTAGCCACAATTTCTGCTTGTGACAAGTCTCCTGTTGCGGATGAGCAGGTCATCAACACAACCATCTCGGTCCTTGGGGACAATGTACTTAAAGCCGACTCTTCTGCCGATACCCTGGTGGTGAGACTTTCGCTTTCAGGGGTCAATGCCGCGGAGAAAGTTGAGGTTGTAAGTTCTGCCGAATGGGTCAGCGTCGCAACCGCTTCTTCCACCGGCGGAGGGTCTTCTTCCGGCGGAAGCCTTTGGGACGACATCTTTTCCAAGGCTGAGGGGGGAGAGAATTCTCCATCGGGGGATGATTCTTCCCTGTCAGAGGAGAAAGGAACTGAGCATATAGTTCGGCTCTCCATCGCGGAAAACGAATCCAGCGCCTCCAGAACTGCAACGGTCAAGTTCATCCAGAAAGGCGCCAAGGATGTGAAAATCACCATTATCCAGGCTGCCAATGCAGACTATGTCGTGAACAGTCAGGTGACTTTCACTCTTGACGTGACAGAGGTTAAGGAAGCCACAGCTAAGTTTACAGTGGCTCCGTCCATTAGCGACTGCTACTATGTTTATGCTTTCGTTGCTGCGGAACAGTACGACTCCTATTCCGAACCCCGTGCGTTCGTTGAGGACAATGTGGCTAAAATCAAGGAATATGCGGCGCAGTACGAGCAGAAGTATGAAACTCCTTTCCCTCTAAAAGACAGGCTCTACAAGGGGTATGTGTCCTCAACTGCAACCGGACTCACCCCTTCTACCGAGTACTGTCTCGTGGCCTTCGACCTCACTCTGAACTATGCCTACAGCGGAAACGTCGCAGTGTATAAGTTCAAGACCGGCTCTGTACAGCCTTCTTCCTCCGCTTTCTCCGTGACCTACGACGAAAGTACCGGAATCGTGATGTTTACCCCGACGGGCGGCACCTCAGGAAGTTTCGGCTGCGGAGTTTGCTCTGCCGAATATTGGGACAGTGCCAAGGCACCTTCCGCGGTGGTTGACAGTTATGTGGGGTCTACTTCATTCTCCTCTTACTCAGTTTCCGACGGGGCAAGGGGTTACCCGATGAAGAGCTTGCAGGATGCGGTGGACGGCACTGAATATGTAGGCTTTGCCTTCAGTTACAACACTTCCACCAAAGCGGCGTCGAACATCTCCTGGCTGAAGTTTACTTTCCATAAGTAGACCGTCAGACTTCAGGGATTGAAACAAAGGAAACTTACGTGAAATGGTTATGAAATTTCAGAGAATATTATCTTTCGTTATTGCTCTCGGGGTGGGACTCACTCTTACCCCGGGCTGCAGTAAGCCTTCAGAGGAAGATGAAAATTATAACTCTTCATTCTCTTTGAAGAAGAGCGTGCTGAATGTGGGCTCCGAGGGTGGAAGGCTTGTCTGCGAGTACTCCATCTCAGGTCCCAAGGAAGGAGTGACCGCAACGGCTACCCCGGCTGAGGACTGGATTGCAGTTTCGGCAGTTTATTCCACCGAGTTCACCATCACTGTCGCGGAAAACGCCACCGGAAAGGACCGCACGGGGGAGGTGCAGCTCAGCTGCAGCGGAGTGAAACCCGCGAAGGTGCGCATCATCCAGAGCGCGAAGAGAAGCGAACAGCAGATTTACTCGAACTACAAGATAACTGTCTCGAACATAACCACTTCCACTTGCAGAATAGAGGTGGAACCAGTCGATGCGTCGAAAACCTATATTTATGGCGTTGCGCGCAAAAGCGATTTCGACTCTATGACCGCAAAGGAGTACATTGAGGCGAGGATAAGCCAGATTGAACAGATGGCATCATCCTATGCGCAGTCTCCGACTGCATTTCTAAGCAGCGGGAGCGTTGACACGGACAAACTCTCCGCTGACACCAAACCTTCGGTCTATGACCGCACGGAGTATTATGTAACAGCGTTTGACCTCGCCTACAACGAGTCGACGAAGAAATACTCCTACAGCGGGAATATCGACAAGGTAGCGTTCACTTCGGCGAGCGCCCCTGCGTCGAATATGACTTTTACCATCAAACAGTCAGGCGAACTTCTGACCATCACCCCGAGCAATTCTTCGGACACTTACGTCTATGACTATATGTCCAAGTCTTCGTGGGATGAATTCAAAACAAAGGATGATGCGGCCCACCTTTATGTCTATTACGCTTCGGCTTACAATCAGTTGACTCTCAGCAGGGGTACAAAGGTAATAAATCTCGCTGCCGACGATACTGTCACCAAGGGCGAGACCTACGTGGTCTATGCCGTGGGCTACCTTTCAGATGAGACGCGCGGGGGACTTACCACCGAGGTGGCCTCCTACGAATTTAAATACTGACACCAAAAGAACTTGAACTGGAAAAACGATTAAACCTTGCTTGAGAAAGTAAAATTTAATTATATGCGACTTAATTTTAGAAATTTTGCGCCGCTTCTGTGCTGCTCCATTTTAGCCGTGACGGCTTCCTGCAGCAAGGCGGTGACAGCTCAGGAGGATGAGAACTCCGGGAACGGACCCATCATCATTTCCGAGGGAGTGGGACGACCGGTCAGCGGAGAACTCCTTCTCCAGATCAAGGCATCCGCAACAACCAAGGCTGCCGGAGACGCTTCCTCGGCCCGGGAAGGAGAGAAGGAAATCGCCACTCTTATGGCAGGAACGCCTTCTTTCCGTCTTGAAAGACTTTTCCCCGAATGCGGGAAATTCGAGGAAAGAACCCGTGCCGAAGGGCTTGACCGCTGGTATGTGGCAACTTTCGACAAGAGCCTAAAGACCTCTGAGGTCGTCGCTCAGCTTCGCCGCTGCGGCTCCCTCGAGTGCATCGAGTACTCCCTTGCGCCGACTCTCGCGGACGAAACTGCCGGGTATTCTTCTCTTTTTCAGAACTTTCCGGCCGCAGTCTCCTCCTCAAAAGGGGCTCGGGACGAGGGCGTTTTAAGCTCCTGCGATGAAGAAGAACCGGCCGCGCACCTTACTGCCACCCCATCCCGCAAGACCTCTTTTCCGTTCAACGAAAGCGCCGATGTCCAGAAAAGGCAGTGGCACTACCATAACCCCGGCTCCGTGTTCGGGAATGTCTCCCTTGTGGGCGCTGACGCCAATGTCTGGCAGGCCTGGCAGCTGTGCAAAGGAAGCAGCGACGTGATTGTCGCCGTAATCGACCAGGGCGTGAAACCCGACCACGAGGACCTTGCGGCGAATATGTGGGTGAACCCGGGCGAAATCCCCGGCAATGGCATTGACGACGACGGCAACGGCTATGTGGACGATGTCTGCGGATATAATTTCATTGCAGGAAGCGGCACTATCACCACTTCTGCCACTCTCTCCCACGGCACCCACGTTGCCGGCACCATCGCAGCCGTGAACAACAACGGCCTGGGCGTGAACGGCATCGCCGGCGGCTCCGGAATAGGGGACGGCGTCAGGATTATGAGCCTTCAGTGCCTTGGAAGCAGCGACAGCGGTGACTCCGGAGCAGGACTCGGGGGCTCTGTGCGCGCGATGAAATATGCCGCCGACAACGGCGCGGTAATCTGCCAGAACAGCTGGGGTTACACCAGCAAAGTGAGCTGGAACACCTGGACGCGCAATACCTACGGCGCGCTCAGAAGAGCTATGGACTACTTTGTGAAATATGCCGGAGTGGACGAAAACGGTGAGCAGTCTGGCCCTATGAAGGGTGGACTCATAATTTTCGCCGCAGGCAACGAGGCTGTGGACTACCCTTGCTATCCGGCAGCTGACGATGCTGTCGTGAGCGTCGCATCACACGCCTACAGCGGAAACGCTGCGATTTACACCAATTACGGCACTTGGATTGACATCTCCGCTCCGGGCGGAGACACCTATGTGGACAGCAATTACGGCGGAGTCTACAGCACTATCGTCGGAGAAGACGGGGGCTCGTCTTACGGCTATATGCAGGGAACTTCGATGGCCTGCCCTCACGTGAGCGGTGCCTGTGCCCTTGCGGTTTCCTATTACTATGGCTCCGAAAAGAGGAAGGGCCTCACACCTGAGGCTCTGAAAGCGGCCCTGCTGAGCTCCGCGGCGCCTTTCCGCGGCTCTCTTTCCAGTGCCTACGTCGGCAAAATGGGAGCGGGAATGCTTGATACAGGAGCTCTTCTTCAATATATGGACTTTCTCGGGGACATCCCCGGACGTACTCTTGCTGTGGGCGAAACTCTCAAAATAGACCTTCAGGCTTATTTCCCTGAGGTTCAGGTGCTCTCATTCTCCCTTTCAAAGGAAGGGATTGTCGGAGCAAGCCTTGAGGGCTCTTCCCTCTGCCTTGAGGGCCTTGCGGCGGGAGAAGTCATAGTCACCGTTTCAAACGGCGGACGTATTTACAAGGATATAACTGTCACAGTCAAATAGCGATGGAGAGTATGAAAATGAACGCAAAGAACATCCTTACACTTGCGGCAGCCTCCATTGCCGCCCTCTGCGCCTGCTCAAAGACTCAGCTCTCTGAGCCCACCGCGCTTCCGACTCCTGAAGCCAGCATTACTGAGCTAACCTGCACGGGCTTTACCCTCAGCTGGGAAACCATCACCGACGCGGGCAGCTACACCTACTCCTTCAACGGCGGGGAAGAAATCTCGCAGAAGGAAACTTCGGTGACTTTCTCCGGCCTTCAGGCAGCCACGACCTACACCGTAAAACTCCGCGCTGACGCCGGGATTAACGGCAACTATACATCCTCTCCGACCGTGACTTATTCCGTCACGACCGACGGAGTTTCCACTCTCGAGGCTCCTCAGCCCGAACTCGTTGCAAACTATATGTCCAAGACAATAGTAAAATGGAGCAGCGTTTACGGGGCTGACGCATACGAATACAGCGTGGGAAACTTCAGCGGGAAAACCTCTTCACTTTCAGTGGAAATTAACGGTCTCGAGGCGTCAACGAATTATGTTTTCAGCATTAAGGCCACTTCCACAGACAAAAACGTCAACGACTCCGAGGCTGCAGAACTCAAATTTACGACCCTTTCCGCCTCTGAGGACATCCCTCAGGTCATTATGAGCGTTGTGGAAACCGGAGCCGACTACTGCACGTTCAACGTTTATGCGGTCGCGGATTTCCGCTACCTGTATTTCGGCGTGCCTACGACCTATTTCAGCGCAATGACCGAAACCGAAATCCGGGACTATTACCTCTCGGCATTCGTGAAATCCATCACCGACGCGGGCTACGAGCTCTCCGCCGGCATCCAGCAGTACACCTACACCGGCACCGCCTCCTACACCGCCACTCCGCTCTACAGCGAGACTTCCTACAGCATCGTAGCCTTCGGAGTGAACACCGACGGCGTGGCGACTTCGCCTCTGTACCGGGTCGATACAAAGACCCTTGCGGATGACGCGGCGCCGATTCCGGACATAACGGGCGCTCCCTGGTTCAGCCAGATGCTCTATCTCGGCACCAACGGCATCTACAATCCTTCCAACTCGATGTGGATAAACTGGAAGGGAACAGGCGTGAAGGAATTCACCACGTTGATGACCTCTACGCGCTCCTTCAAACTCTATTTCGACTCTTCCGTGGACCTGTTCAAGGACTATGTGGAGGCAAAGGGCACTAAGACCTCCGACGCGGCTTCCATCGCAAAGGTGAACGGCGAGAAGGGCCTTACTTCGCGTTACAGTTTGAATTCATCCACCTGCTACACTCTCGGCGCACTTGCCGTGAACGAGGCGGGTGACACCACCTTCGTTGTGAACTCCCTTCCGACAAAGTCCAGCGCTTCCTACTACGACTGGGCCGGCGTGAGCCTTGGAAATAGCACCTCTCATCCAACCTCCTCATCCCTTACGGGAATTTTCCAGACTGCATTCTACGCCGACGAGGAGCCGCTCAATTTCCACCTCAAGGGTCTAAGATACTATTTCTGCCCTGTGAGCGAACTGAGCGGAATCTCAACCGACGAGGCGGCAAAGGTCGTGGAGGAAAAGGGAACGGACCTGTCGGCGGCGAATATAGACCTTATGAATCTCACCGGCTCATTCTCACTTTCTTTCGGAGTGGACGGCACCCCGCTTGAAAGCGGCACCAGGTACATACTTCTTGCGACTTTCACCGAGAGAAACGGCGACACTTTGACCCGTTATGCAACGGCGTCAACCTCTGCCTCCTCTTCTACTTCGTCCGTAAAGAGGTCCACTCGCGCCGCAATGCCGAAGGCTCGTCCGGAACTCTCCGGAGCACAGATAATTGACACGTATGCTCCTTTCTCTGAGGATGCTGAATAAAAGAGGGAGGAACTGGATATGAAAAAAATGAAACTTAAATACATACTTTCTTTCTTTGCTATCGCCCTGCTTAATGTGGCGGCGGCCTTCGCACAGGAAAAACTCTCCGTAAGCGGAACAGTTCTCGACTCCGCGGGACTGCCGGTCATCGGCGCCGGAGTCTTCGTGAAAGGAACCACCAACGGCACCGTGACCGACATTGACGGAAACTACACTCTGGGCGGCGTGCCTTCGGATGCCACTCTCACCGCGTCCAACCTCGGCTACGCCACCGCAGAAGAGGCTGTCGCAGGCCGGACCACAGTGAACTTTACCCTTGCGGACGAAGCCGTGGTGCTGGATGACGTTATTGTCGTAGCGTACGGAACGGCAAAGAAGGAATCCTTCACGGGATCAGCCAGCGTCGTAAAGGGCGACGAACTCAGCAAACGCCCCGTGGGCAACCTCACCAAATCCTTTGAGGGCACCGTGGCCGGAGTGCAGGTCACTTCGGGCGGCGGACAGCCTGGCGAGGGAGCCTCGATTATGGTGCGTGGAGTCGGCTCCGTAAACGCCTCATCCACACCGCTTTACGTAGTGGACGGTGTGCCATACGACGGCGCCATCAGCTCCATCAACCCTGCAGATATCGAGACTATGACGGTCCTCAAGGACGCCTCTGCCGGTGCTCTTTACGGAGCGCGTGGAGCAAACGGAGTGGTTGTCATCACCACCAAAAAGGGCGGCAAGGACAAGGTGAACGTAAACTACAAAGGCAACTTCGGCGTGGCCTCCAGAGCGCTTCCGAGATATAACCTCGTGAATATGGGCGAATATGTCGAACTCACCTGGGAAAGCCTCTACAACTCGGTGCGTTACGCCGAGAGCGGAGCACTCGACTCGGAGGGCGCCGCAGCATACGCCTCGGCTCACCTTGCCGAGACCATCGGCGGAGTCAAGAACCCTGAGTATTATAACCCGTATAAGAACTACACCTGGGAAACGCTCGTGGACCCTTCCACCGGCAAGGTGAAATCCGATGCGCAGGCGGCCTGGGACGAGAACTGGATGGATGAAATCAGTAACAACAAGGCGTTCAGAACCGAGCACATCCTTTCAGTGAGCGGCGGAACGGAGAAGACAAGCTACCTTTACTCGATGGGTTACTACAAGGAAAACGGAACCCTCCAGAACACCGATTTCGACCGGTTCACGGCCCGTCTGAGCGGTGACGTGCAGGCTACCGACTGGTTCAAACTCGGAATGGGAGCGAACCTCGCGCATTCGGTTTCCGACTTCCAGGACGCAAGCGGCTCTTCCACATCCAACGTCTGGTACACCGCCCAGTTTATGGCCCCGGTCTATCCTGTCTATCTCAAGGACATTGACGGAAACAATGTTCTGGACCAGAACGGAAACCTCCAGTATGAATACGGAAGCGTGGACGACAACGGCTATGCCAACCGTGTCACCGCGCAGGGCTTCAACTCCAAGGCCGAACTCTACAACAACAAAGCCTACTACAAGCGCAACTCAGTGTCAGCAAGGACATTCGCCAAGTTCGGAACCACTCATAAGGACTCCCCGATTTACGGATTGAACTTCACCGTGAACCTCGGAGTGGACTTCACCGACTACGGCCGCACGGGCGTGAACGACAAATATCACGGAAACGCCAAGAACCAGGGCGGTACGGTCACCAAGACTAACACAAGGACTCTGAGCTACACTCTGAACGAACTCCTTACCTATCAGAGAAAATTCGGAGACCACTCCGTTGACCTTCTCGCAGGTCACGAGTACTACCGCTACAACTACAACTACGCTTCTGCTTCAAAGAGCGGAATCGTGGACGGAATCGATGAACTCGGAAGTGCGGTTACTACCGTGTCAAACACTTCATACTCAAACGATTATGCGATTGAGTCCGTGCTCGCAAGGGCGAACTACGGCTACGCAGACAAATACTACCTGGACGCCTCCTGGCGTATCGACGGGTCTTCCCGTTTCTACAGCGAGAACCGCTGGGGAAATTTCTGGTCCGTGGGCGCATCCTGGAGGGTTACCAACGAGGACTTTATGGCGGGAACATCCAGTTGGCTTAGCAACCTCACAGCGAAGGTCTCCTATGGAGTGCAGGGTAACGACAACCTCGGCTCCTACTATGTATGGCAGGGGCTTTTCTCCTACGGCTGGCCGAACGGCACAAGGCCGGGCGCCGTGGCTTCCTCAATTGAGAACAAGCTTGTGACCTGGGAGAAAAACGGCAACCTGAACGCCGGAATCGAGGCAAGCCTCTGGGGCGGAAGACTCTCCGCGACAGTGGAATACTACAACCGCTACACCCGCGATATGCTCCTTTCGAACCCGCTTGCAATTTCCTCCGGATTCTCCGGATATGACGACAACGTGGGAGCGATGGTGAACAACGGACTTGAGGCAACTTTCCGCGGAGTCATCTTCGAGAGGGAGAATTTCCACTGGGACGCCACCGCGATGTTCTCTCTGAACCGCAACAAGGTTAAGTCTCTCACCTCCTCGCAGAATGTAATCAACTACGGAAATATGGTGATAGAGGTGGGTAAACCAATCTACACCTTCTATATGTCCAAGTCCGCGGGAGTCTCTCCGACGACCGGTAAGCAGCTCTATTGGGCATACTACCGCTACGGAGTGGACGAGAGCGGCGCGGTGACCACTGAAAAGTGCGACGAATACGTCACCGATAACGTGGGCCTGGCTTCCCTGAGCAAATACTACTACGGCAGCCGTCAGGCTCTGTGGAGCGGCAGCATCGCATCCAACTTCATAATCTTCAAGAACTTCGACTTCTCTTTCCTCACTACATATTCTGTAGGCGGAAAAATTCTCGACAGCCTCTACGACGGAGCGATGAATGTTATGTATGCCGGCAACAACTGGCACCGCAACAAGCTCCGCAGGTGGAGAAAGCCTGGTGACATAACGGATGTTCCGCGCGTTGAAATCGGTGGAAGCTACAACGCCACCGGAGAGTCGCTCATCGATGCTTCGTATTTTGCCATCAAGAACATAACTCTCGGGTACACAATCCCTACAGAGCTCACTCAGAGGGCACGAATCAAATCGTTCAGAATCTTTTTCACCGCCGACAACCTGGCGCTTTTCAGCCATCTTGACGGAATGGACCCTCAGTACAGCTTTGCCGGTACGGTTTCCTACACCTACACCCCTTCAAAGGTGTTCGCTCTCGGTCTTGACATAAATTTCTAAGGAGGACGGAATATGAAAACATATACAAAGTTTATTGCTTTTTGTGCAGCGACCCTTTGCGCGGTTTCCTGCGAACTGAATTTCGCCCCCACCGACTCCGGCTCCGGCGACGACCTCCTGAAGAATGCCTCATCGGCTGTTTCCATCATTGACGGCATCTACAGCACGATGTGGACTGCCGGATGGTCCACCGGAGGAAACACCCACCAGTGCTTTGGAATTTCGGCCTACAACATAGCCCTCGAAGCTATGGGAGACGACTTCATTATGCAGGGTCAGGGAAACGGATGGTTCTGGTATGACCACTGCTACAACATCAAATCCTACTACACCTCCGACTCGTTCCGTTCCTACGACGTTTGGAATGCGAATTACACCTGGATTTCCAACGTGAACTACGTCCTCGCTGCCTCTGAAACTATGCAGGGGAGCGAAGCTGACAAAGCATACGTTCTTGGAAGCGCTTACGCGATAAGGGCCCTGGGGTACTACAATCTCACCAACTGGTATGCCCGTCCGCCTTACAGCGCGCTTCAGGACAAGTCCCGCTGGCAGGACCCGGGAGTGCCGATTTACACATCCCCGACCTACAAGGACTTCACCGGCAACAAGAGGGAAAAACTTGATGTGGTGTTCGCCCAGATTGACTCCGACCTGGATAAGGCAATCGAACTTCTGGAAAAGGGCTACGGGGCTGCAGTCGCCGGCAACAAGTCCCACATAAACCTCTATGTGGCCCTCGGCATCCGTGTGAGGGTGGCTCTCGCGAAGGGAGACTGGCAGCAGGCTCTTGATGCTGCGGAGAGAATTATCAACTCCGGGGAATACACCATCGGAGGCGAGAGCGAACTTTTTGGCGGAATGAACGACCTGTCGGCTTCCAACGTTATGTGGGGCGCCGGCATCGAGACCACCGAGCAGGCGGGAGGTTACGCAAGTTTCTTCTCCCATATGGACAACTCCGACGGAGAGTATGCCAAATCCGCTCCGAAACTCATCAGTTCAACCCTTTACAAGCACAGCTACCCGGGCGATATCCGCCGCCGCTGGTGGGACCCTTCCAACGAGGAGGCGCCATACATCTCGGACAAGTTCCATTTCTCGAACGTTTCTTCCTGGCTTGGAGACTACATCTATATGAGGGTGGAGGAAATGTATTTCGATGCTGCGGAGGCGGCCCTGAGACTTGGAGACAAGGATAAGGCGGTTAGGTATCTGAACGCCGTGATGACTAAGAGGGTCTCCGGTTACGATGCTTCCTCCTACTCGGGTCTTAATCTCGGTGCGACCACAAATTCCTGGACAGGGTCGCTTCTGGAGGAGATTCTGGTGGAGAAGAGAATCGAGCTCTGGGGCGAGTTCGGAAGGGTAGTGGATGTCCGAAGGCTTGGCCAGGGCATTGACCGCAGCGCTTCCGACGGGTTCGCCGACGATTGCCTCACGATGATGAGCCGCAACGGCGTGAACCTCACCAACCCTGAGAATTACAACTGGGTTATGACCATCCCTCAGGACGAAATCAACAATAATCCGAACATCAACGAAGAGGACCAGAACCCTCTGTAACAATCTGCGCGGCC
>CAVJRU010000023.1:0-31463 GCA_963652025.1 bacterium | reverse complement strand
GCGGCGCAATGCTCGAGTATCTTGAGGGCATTGAGCTTCCTGGCATCGCAGCAATACGTAAGTAAAAACCGCCTGAGCGGCGCATCTGACTGCGTTGTGCTCGTCGCTTAAATCCTCACAACCATTAGGTTGCTGCGGTTTAAGCTCCTCGCGAGCCTTGCATCTGCACCACTCATACGATTTTTACCCGCTTTACATATAACTAAAAAGGGGAGTGACCGAAAAGTCACTCCTCTTTTTTTTGTGCGCGGCCGGAGCGCTGAATATCAAATAATTTCGTAACTTTGCGCGCTTTGTGTCCTTTGTCGGGATGGAGTTTGTGAAACTTCTGATTTACAACGCCCTCGCCTCGGGATTCAATCCGGATTGAACATATATACCCATTCAAAAACGAATATGGAGCGGATAACTATCCCTATATATCATTTCTTTTGCCGTCACAAGTGGCTTATGTGGCTGCTGATGCTGTCTTCGGCAGCGGTTTTCGCATTTTTCGGCCTGCAGCTTCACTACGAGGAAAACATCCTCAAACTCCTTCCGCAGACCGAAGGGACGGCCTCTTTCGAGCCTGTTTTCGGCAACCTCAAGGTTAAGGACAAAGTCTTTATTCAGCTTGCCCCCAAGGGCTTCTCTGTGGCTGAAGTGGGAAGCGAACCGGCGCTGGACGAGGAGACTCTTAGCCTTCTTTGCGACGAATTCATCGATTCCCTCACTGTCCGTGACGGAGGAAAATATATCGGGGAAATTCTCAGTTGCATCGACGACGACACTATGATGGGCGTTGTGGATTACGCCATCACCCATTTCCCGACCTTCGTCGACGAGAGCTGCTATCCGCGTTTCAATGAGCTTCTGGGCTGGGATGCAATCCGCGAGAGGATGGCGAAGAATGTGGAACTGCTTGAAAATGATGAGGATGGAAACCTTGCGATGCTCGTGAGCTATGACCCTCTCGGACTTCGTTACGGGATGCTCGGCACTTTGAAGGAGGGCTTTCCGGACGCTTCCGGCTCCGCCCTCAATGGCGATGCTTCCGGGGCAGCTGAAGGCGCTTCCGAGGCGGCCACCGCAGAGAACGCTTCCTCTGAGAACGCTTCCGAGGCTCAGGGCTCTGCCGCCACTTCCTCGGCAAAATTCGGAATGACCCTCAAAAACCGCCATTTCTTCTCACAGGACGGCAATGTCGTGATGGCGTTCATCTCTCCGGGATTTGACTATATGGACTCCAGCGCATCCTCAGCGTTCGTCAAGATGATAGAGGGCGAAATCTCCGATTTTGAGAAAGCTCACCCGGAGGTCTCCGTCTATATGCACGGATCACCTGCGATGAGTGCGAACAACTCCCGCAGGATAAAGGCTGACCTCGTGATGACGGTGGGAATATCCATTCTTCTGATTATCATTCTGATAGCCCTTTTCTTCAAGAGCAAGTCATCGCTTCTTATGCTCCTTGTTCCGGTTGCATACGGCGCTCTCTCTGCCCTTGCGCTAATGTACTGGATAAAGGGAAGTATGTCTCTGATGGCCATCGGCATCGGGGCTGTGGTGCTGGGAGTGGCTCTGAGCTATTGCCTGCACGTCATCACGCACTACAAATATGTCAGTGACCCTGAAAGGGTGCTCCGGGACGAGTCCACTTCTGTTTTCCTCGGATGCCTCACCACTGTGGGCGCTTTCGCGGGACTGCTTTTCACGACAAGCGACCTCTTGAAGGACTTCGGACTTTTTGCATCTTTCTCGATGATTGGAACAACGATTTTCGCACTGGTGTTCCTTCCGCATTTCTTCCGTCCGGAGCATAACCGCAGGTCGGAGAAGGCTTTCAAAATCTTCGACAAGATAAACTCTCTTCCTCTGGACAGCAACCCTTGGGTGCTCGGGACGATTGCGCTTGTGACTGTGGTCTGCCTCTTTCTTCCAGCGCCGGAGTTCGACAGCAACCTTCGCAACATCAACTATATGAGTCCTAAGGTGAGGGAGGCTATGACGATATACAATGCCGAAAACAACGGCGGATGGTCTTCACAGTACTATGCCGCAACGGGTTCGACGCTTGACTCCGCCATTCTCTGCAACCGGGCGCTCTTCTCGAAGCTTGATTCACTGAAAGACGCGGACGTAGTGAAAAAATATACTGACGCCGCATCGGTGTTCCTCATTCCTGAGGACGAGCAGCAGAATAGGATTGACCTTTGGAGCAACTACTGGTCTGAGAAGATAACTCCATCGCGCACAAGATTTTCGCTCACTGAGCAGAGGCTCTCAAGAGCTGCGGCGGAGCAGAACCTTTCGTCGGACCTCTTCGCTCCGTTCTCCGCTCTGTGCGAGGCTGAATATGAGCCGGAGTCCATCTATGACAGCGGCGCCGTTCCAGAGTCGGTTCTCTCCAATTTTGTGGAACAGTCACCTGACGGAACATATATGGTGTTCACTTCCGCCCTTATGCCGGAGGGAGAGAAAATGACTGTAAATAAGGCAGTTGACTCCGTTGAGGGGGCGCTCGTCGTAGACCCGTTCTTCTACACAGGAAATATGGTGGAAATCATCCACAACGACTTCAACACCATCCTTTGGATTTCGATGGCGTTCGTCTTCCTGGTGCTGCTCATCTCATTCCGCAATGTCGCCGTGAGCCTTGTCGCCTTCCTTCCGATGACCCTGAGCTGGTATGTGGTGCAGGGAATTATGTGGATTTTCGGGCTGAAGTTCAACCTCATCAATATAGTGATTTCGTCCTTCATCTTCGGCATCGGCGTGGACTACAGCATATTCGTGATGCAGGGTCTTCTCGCTGCTGCTTCCGGAAAGGGAACCGAGATATTGAACTACCACAAGACGGCCATCGGCCTCTCCGCGATGATTCTTATCGTGGTGACCGGCTCGCTGCTTTTCGCCGTCCATCCTGCCATCAAGTCCATCGGAATCAGCTCCATCATCGGTATGTCGGCTTCAATTCTTCTGTCCTACTCGATTGAGCCGTTCCTTTTCCGTCAGATTCTGAAGATTCCGTTCTACAGGAAAAGACTCACTAAATAAGAGACAGCCAGCAACGGAACGCTATTTGAGAGGTCTCTCCACCGGTTTTGAAAACAAAAGATATGAAAAAGATACTTACAATCCTTGCGGTGCTCGCATCCGCATTCACTCTTTCAGCCCAGACTAAGGGTCTCGAGGCGAACTTTACTCTTACAAAGACTTCAGCCGCAAAAAGCGCAGCTGAGACTGCTACAGGAAAGATTTACTATGCCGAGCCGGGCAGTCTCGCGCTCCACTACGCCGCTCCGTCAAAGAACCTGATGATTATCGCCGGCACCGCGGTCTACAGCCGTCAGGGCGATAAGGAACGCCATTTTGACACTACGAAGAACGCTCCGATGAGGAGTATGGCTTCGACTCTCATTAACTGCGTGAAGGGCGAAACGAAGAAGGTGGCGGAGGAAAATGACGCTGACATTGTGGTGAAGGATTTCGCCAGGACAAAGGACGTCACCATCACCGCCCGCAAGAAGGCCGCAAGGGGATATTCTCAGATTAAACTTAGCTACAATCGCTCCAACGGCCAGCTTATCTATATGAAACTCACCGAGTTCGGCGGCACCGTCAGCGAATACAAGATGACCGGTTTCCGCTCGGGCGTGACCCTTCCGAAGGACGCCTTCGCCATCCCGGCAAAGAAAAACGCCTCCGCAAAGTAGCTTTTATTTATTGAAAACAAAAAAGAAATAGATATGATTACACAGGAATTCAACGAACAGGAACAGTTGCGCCGCGATGCGCTGGGAAAACTCCGCGAACTCGGAATCGAGCCTTATCCGGCTCCGCTTTATCCGGTAAATGCCACTTCAAAGGACATTAAGGAAGGGTATGACGCGGAAAAGGGCAACTTCTCAGACGTTTGCATCGCCGGAAGGATTATGACCCGCAGGATTATGGGCGCCGCCTCATTCATCGAACTTCAGGACGAGACCGGCAGGATTCAGGTTTATATCAAGCGCGACGAAATCTGCCCGGGCGAGGACAAGACCCTCTACAACACCGTGTTCAAGAAACTCCTTGACATTGGCGACATCATCGGCATCAAGGGCTATGCTTTCGTCACTCAGACGGGCCAGCTTTCGGTTCACGCAAAGGAACTTACCCTTTTGAGCAAGTCTCTCAGGGTGCTCCCAATCGTAAAGGAGAAGGACGGAGAGGTGTTCGACGCTTTCGCAGACCCTGAGCTCAAGTACCGTCAGAGGTATGTGGACCTTATCGTGAATCCGCAGGTGAGGGAAACCTTCATCAAACGCAGCCAGATTATCGCGACTATGAGGGAATACTTCAATGAGGCGGGCTGCCTTGAGGTGGAAACCCCTATCCTTCAGAGCATCCCGGGTGGAGCGACTGCACGTCCGTTCGTCACCCATCACAACGCCCTTGACATTCCTCTGTATCTTCGTATCGCAAACGAGCTCTACCTCAAGAGACTTATAGTAGGCGGATACTCAGGAGTTTACGAGTTCGCTAAGGACTTCCGTAACGAGGGAATGGACAAGACCCACAACCCTGAGTTCACCTGTATGGAAATCTATGTGGCCTACAAGGACTACATCTGGATGATGGAGTTTGTGGAGAAGATGCTCGAGAAGATTGCTCTCAAACTTCACAATACCACCGTTGTCACCATCGGAGACAAGCAGGTGGACTTCAAACCGCCATACCGCCGTCTTCCTATCCTTGATGCCATCAAGGAGTACGCTGGAGTGGACGTTAGCGGAATGAACGAGGACCAGCTCGTGGAGACCTGCAAAAAACTCCACGTCGAGGTGGACAAGACGATGGGCAAGGGAAAACTTATCGACGCGATTTTCGGGGAGTACTGCGAGAAGCATCTTGAGCAGCCGACTTTCATCACCGACTACCCTGTGGAGATGTCTCCGCTTACAAAGCGTCACCGCAACAATCCGGACCTTACAGAAAGGTTCGAGCTTTTCGTCTGCGGAAAGGAGCTTGCAAACGCCTACAGCGAGCTTAACGACCCTATTGACCAGTTCGACCGCTTCAAGGAGCAGGCCCGCCTGAAGGACGAGAAGGGCGACGACGAGGCGATGTTCATCGATATGGACTTTGTCCGCGCTCTTGAGTACGGTATGCCGCCGACATCCGGTCTTGGAATGGGAATCGACCGTCTTACGATGTTTATGACCAATCAGCCGACGATCCAGGATGTCCTGTTCTTCCCTCAGATGAGGCCAAAGGAGGTTAAGTAACCTCCTTTGGTCTCATTGAGACTCTTTAACCCCAGTCGCTGCGCGACAGCCCCTTTAGGGGCACGCGGTCACCCTCCCTCCACTTTTATGCGAATAGAAAACATTACATCCGCTCAGAATCCTAAAATCCGGCAGCTTGTTCTTCTCCAGGAAAAATCCCGCGAGAGAGCAGCCGCCGGGCTTTTTGTCGTTGAGGGGCAGCGGGAACTGGGGCATTGCCTAGATGCCGGGTTTATCCCGGAGACCTTATTCATTTGCGGGGATGTAATCGCTCAGGCGCGCTCCGGGTGTGGTTCTGCTAAAGGAAATGCGCAGGGGGGGGCTGCCGGGAAAGCCTGCGACGGGCATCTTTCTGAAAACATTGAGGGGAAGGACGGACTGGACTCTCTCGTTGAGAGGGCCTCAGCACTTAATCCGCGCCTTACCGTGGTCCAAATTCCTGCCTTTCTCTACGAAAAAGTGGCCTACAGGGGCTCTACGGAAGGCGTTCTCGCAGAGGTTCGCTCCAAATCCCATCGACTGGAGGACCTCCAGTTGGAGGAAAACCCGCTTGTGGTGGTGCTGGAGTCTGTGGAGAAACCGGGAAATCTCGGCGCGGTCCTAAGAAGCGCCGATGCCGCAGGGGTTAGCGCAGTCATCATCTGCGACCCTCTCACGGACCTTGGCAACCCTAACCTCATCCGCTCCAGTGTCGGGGCGGTCTTTACTGTTCCAATTGCAGTCTGCACAACAGCGGAGGCGATTGCCTTTTTGAAAAGTCATAATATACAGATACTTACGGCTCAGCTTCAAGACTCCGACTGGTACTATTCCACACCGATGACCGCCCCGACGGCAATAGTGATGGGCACCGAATCCACGGGTCTCACTCAGCAGTGGAGGGACGCGGCCACCTCTCACATAAAAATCCCGATGCTCGGCCGCCTGGATTCTCTGAACGTGTCCGTGAGCGCGGCGGTGCTGCTTTTTGAAGCCGTAAGGCAGCGTCAGACGACGAAATAAGCGAAAACATCTACTTTGTCTTCTTGCTCGGGGACAAAATCATAAAGCAGATGGCGAAAATGGCGAGGGAGATACCTATCGCTATGTTCCAGGTCATCTTTTCTCCGAAAACCAGCGTTCCGATGAGGATTGCCGTGATGGGCTCGAAAACTCCCATCACAGAGGCCTTTGTCGCGCCGATGATTTTCGTTGAGGCCGCAAGAGTCGCCGTGGAGATTACGGTCGGGATGATCGCAAGAAGAATGAGGTTAATCCACATTGACGCGTGGCTGCTTAGAAGGGCAAAATCCTCAATCATCGACCCTCTTCCCGTGAGGCTGTTTATGATGGCGATGACTCCGAAAACTACGCATCCGGTTGCAAGGGAGTAGAAGGTGAGGATGTCGTTAGGGATGATTTTGACGCACCTTTTCTGATTTATGATTACGATGAAAATCGCATAGACGAGGGCGGAGAAAAACGCCAGAAGAATGCCTTGCCATCCGATGGGCTGTGTGGAGTCGTAGTTGCAGAGGAAAAGTATCGCGATGAATGTCACAACAATCGAAACCCAGGTCTGCCACGACGGATAGACCTTCAGAAGCACCATAATGAGGGCAACGAGGGTGGGGTAAAGAAAGACTATCGTGGTGCCGATTCCGGAAGGGATGTATTTGTAGGAAAGGAAGAGCCCGAGACTGCTGCTCGAGAACAAAAGTCCCAAAAGCACCAGATAGGCGAATTGCTTCCTGCTGACTTTGAACGACTTGCGCGAAAACAGGATGCTTGCTGCAAGCACCAGGACCGCCACGGCGTAGCGGACAAAGAGGACTGTGTCGGTCTGCACTCCGGCCTTTAGAATCGGCATCGCGAAAAGAGGGTTCATTCCGTATGTCACACCGGTGATTACCCCAGCCATATATCCCCAGAATATATTTTTGTTTACTCGCATCTCTTTCGGTTTTTCGGGCGGCAAAGGTATAAAATCAAAATCATTTAAGAGTTGAATTTCGCCACATATTTCTTTTTTTGAAAACTAAGTATCAATTCCCCTTTGTATATTTGCAGGTTTATTATTAGAAAAATACGAACGATGCAAGGCATAGCGACAGTAGTAAAACATACGGGCAGCCACTATCTGCTGACCCGCCTTCCGGAGTGGAGGCTCTTCCCTGCGGTGCTGCGGGGTAAGGTCAGGCTTGACGGTAAAGGAGCGACCAATCCCGTTGCGGTGGGGGACAGGGTGGAGTTTTATGCGGATGGAGAACCTCTTGAGGACGGGGGAGTACCGGCCAGCGAGTCTTCGCCTGCTGCAATCGTAAAAATCCTTCCCCGGCGTAACTACATCATCCGTAAATCCGTGAACCTGAGCCGCCAGTCGCACATAATCGCGTCGAACATAGACCGGGCCTTCCTTGTGGTGACCCTCGCTTTTCCTGAGGTGAAACTTCCATTTGTGGACCGTCTGCTCGTAACTTGCGAAGTCTATGGGGTGAAGCCGGTAATCGTTCTGAACAAAATCGACATTGTGAGAGAGTTTCCGGAGGAGTTTCGGGAGGCTCTGGAAAATTTCCATAGGGTCTATGCAAGCGCAGGTTATAAAGTGCTCGAGGTGTCGGCGAAAACGGGAGAGGGTATTGAGCAGCTCAGGAGCCTCTGCCTCAGCACTGGCGATGCTACATCCGAAGAAGCCTCCTCTCCGTGCATTTCCCTGTTTTCCGGGGTCTCCGGCGTAGGCAAGTCCTCACTCATCAAGGCACTTGACCCTTCGCTCAATCCCCGCACCGGTGAAATCTCCGAGGCGCACCTTCAGGGCCGCCACACCACCACCTTCTACGAAATGTATGAGGCTTCCTTCTCGGGCGAAAAGGCCTACATAATAGACACCCCCGGCATCCGCGGGTTCGGTCTCGTGGACCTGAGCGCAGAGGAAATTCCGCTCTACTTCCCGGAAATGCTCCGTGTCTCCGAGAATTGCCGTTTCTCCCCCTGCACCCACACCCACGAGCCGCATTGCGCCGTGAAAGAGGCTGTGGAGAGCGGTGAGATTAGCCAGGAAAGATATGCTTCCTACCTCGGAATGATTGAGGAATCGACAAAATACCGTTAGTTTTGAAAAATTTAGTCTCATTCTTTCGGATCAGCAGAAACTCTCCGAAGCAAATCCCCGAGAGCGACGTCAATGCAACCTATCGCAGACTTCGTCGCAGCACATTTCTTGGAGTCCTTTCCGGATATAGCCTCTACTATGTCTGCAGAATGAGCCTTAGCGTGGTGAAGCAGCCTCTGATTGACTCCGGCGTGCTCTCTGCAGGCGAGCTGGGACTCATCGGGTCGGCCCTGCTTCTCATTTACGCTTTCGGTAAATTTGCAAACGGCTTTGTCGCCGACTACTGCAACATCCGCCGCTTTATGGGAGCGGGACTTCTTCTGTCCGCCGCCGTGAACCTTGTAATTGCCGTCCTGGGGCTTTCGATGAGAGGAAGTTATGTTTCCGGCACCACTTTATTCGTCTGTACCATAGTGCTTTGGGGCGCAAACGGATGGTTTCAGTCTATGGGCCCGGCACCCGGGGTAATATCACTTTCCCGGTGGTTCCCGATGTCCAGCCGAGGCACCTTCTACAGCATTTTCAGCACCAGTCCCTATATCGGTGAATTCATCTCCTTCGTCCTTATCGCCGCTGTTGTGGCCCGATGGGGATGGGAATGGGGCTTTCTTGTGGCCGCGATAATCGGTTTCGCGGGCTCGCTGCTCATATTCCTCACGGTGAAAGACACCCCCGAAAGCTGCGGACTCCCTTCTGTTCAGACTCTTTCCGGAGAGGAGTTGCGCCCCGAAGACAAACTCCGTACAAGAATACTCCAGCGCCGTGTGCTTCGCCATCCGGGAATATGGGTAATTGCCGCATCATCCGCATTCATATATATAACTAAATATGCCATAACCGGTTGGGGCGTTCTTTTCCTTCAGAAGGCAAAGGGACTTCCTCTTTCTGAGGCCTCCGGCATAATCGCGGTGGCGGCTCTTGTCGGGGGGCTTCTCGGCACTGTGTCGGCCGGATGGATTTCCGACAGAATCTTCAAGGGGGACAGGATGATGCCTGCTCTGCTTTCGGGACTTCTCGGAATTGCGATGCTTTGCCTTTTCCTTTTTACCGGAGGAGGATTTGTCCTTAATACTCTTTATGTCACCGTGTTCAACTTCGCTATGGGTGAACTCTACTGCATTGTGGCGGGGCTTATGGCGATAGATATCGTGCCGCGCAAGGCAACCGGGGCGGCTCTCGGGGTGGTGGGGATTTCAAGCTATATCGCCGCCTCCATCCAGGACATCGCTAGCGGCTACCTCATTCAGGAAAACGGAAGCGATTTCACTGCGGTCTCAATTTTTTGGATAGTTGCGGCTTTTTTGGCAACTTTGCTACCGGTTCTGAACTGGAATAAGCTTCGAAAGGAAAGAAACATCAAGCCTCTCGGCATCCAGGCAGACAATTCACAGACAACTAATAATAACCACAAATAATATGACTATAACCATATCACTCTCTTACAATACCGTCTGGGGCGAGAACATCGTTCTTCAGATTGGCAAAAAGGAAGTACCGATGAGGTGCAACGGCCTCGGAAGATGGAGCGCCACTCTCCAGAATGTCCGTCCTGAGGCACTCCAGCATTATAATTTTAAGCTTATTCGTCGTGACGGCACCATAAGGCACGAATGGCGACACCACTCCCTGCCGCTTTCGGGGGTAGCATCTTCAACGTCCATCACCATCTGCGAGAGGTGGCAGGACGCTCCCGAGGATGCTCCGTTCTATTCTTCAGCTTTCACAAAGGGAATTTTCTCTCGTCAGGAAGTTTCCGGTGATGCCCCATTATCCGCATCATTGCGGAAGAAGAAGTCTCCCGCAACAACCCTTCTCGTTGTGAATGTCCCGGTGGTGGGCAAGGATGAGGTTCTCTGCATCGCGGGAACGGGCGAGGGGATGGACAACTGGCGGAAGATGACGCCGATGGACGACAGCAGTTTCCCTCAGTGGAAACTCGCCGTGGAAACGGAGGAGGATTTCGAGTACAAACTTGTCATTGCGGACCGCGCCACCCTCACCCCGAAACAGTGGGAAGACGGCGAAAACAGGGTCTGCACCACTTCAGAAGAGAGTTTTACTGTGATTGCCGACATAGCCCACCGCTTCGGCCTTCGCAGATGGAAGGGCGCGGGGCTTGCGATTCCGGTCTTTTCTCTTCGAAGCGAGGACGATTTCGGAGTGGGCGAATTCAGGGACATCAAAAAGGTGGTGGACTGGGCCGTGAAGACAGGACAGAGCGTTATCCAGCTTTTGCCGATTAACGACACCACGATGACCCGTACCTGGACGGACTCCTATCCATATAACGCAAATTCCACCTTCGCCCTCCATCCGCAGTTTGTCTGCCTTGAGGATGCCGGAGTGAAGCCGGATGAGGCTTTCAGGGCGCTTCAGACAGAGCTCAACGCCCTGCCGCAGATTGACTATGAGAGAGTGAATTCGGAGAAAACCCGTCTTCTTCAGGGGGCATTCGCAAAGGATTTTAAGAAGCTCTCCTCAACAGAAAGATACAAGGATTTTTACTCCCGCAATGCCTTCTGGCTGCGCCCGTACGCAGTTTTCTGTGCCCTTAGGGACCTTAACGGCACGGCGGATTTCCACAAGTGGAAGGAGTACGCCAAATTCTCGGCGAAGAAACTCGACAAATTCGAGGCTGAGCACCCTTCCCAGGTGCAGTTCTACTATTTCCTCCAGTACCACCTTGACCGCCAGCTTTCCGAGGTCTGCGAGTATGCGCACTCCCGGGGCGTGGTCCTCAAGGGTGACCTTCCGATTGGAATTTCCCGCACCAGCGTGGATGCTTGGCAGTTCCCGCGCTTATTCAATATGGACGAGTGTGCGGGCGCACCGCCTGACGCTTTTGCAGCCGACGGACAGAACTGGGGTTTCCCGACCTACAACTGGGTAGAGATGGCCCGGGACGGCTACGCCTGGTGGAAGGCAAGAATGAAGAGGATGGCGGAGTATTTCGACCTTTTCAGAATTGACCACATCCTCGGATTTTTCCGTATCTGGGAAATTCCTGCGGGAGTTCAGAGCGGACTTCTGGGACATTTCAACCCGGCTCTTCCATACCCTGCGGAGGAACTCGCATTCGACGGGTTTGATGTGGCTTCAGGGGCTTTCGTAACCCCTCCATCCGACGACCCTACTGACGTTCTTTTCGTTGAGGACCCTGTGCAGAAAGGTTACTGGCATCCTAGAATCGGTGCACAGAACACTCAGACCTACCGCAATCTTGACCCTCACCGCCAGGCCGCCTTCAACCGCATCCACGACGACTTTTTCTACCATCGCCACAACGATTTCTGGAAGGAGAACTCCCTGCGCAAACTCCCTGCTCTTCTTCACGCGACCCAGATGCTTGCTTGCGGAGAGGACCTCGGAATGATTCCGGACTGCGTCGCCAGCGTTATGAGCGAGCTCAAAATCCTTTCGCTCGAAATCCAGCGGATGCCGAAGTCCGTGGGCGTGGAATTCGCTGACCCTCACCACTATCCGTACCTTTGCGTCTGCACCAGTTCAACCCACGATATGAATCCTCTCAGGGCGTGGTGGAACGAGGACAGGGAGGCTTCCGAGAGGTTCTACCACCTTCTCGGGTTTGGAGGCAATGCTCCGACGGAGTTCGAACCGTATCTTGCGGAAAAAGTGGTGAAAGACCATCTTGAATCTCCGGCAATGCTCACAATCCTTCCTCTGCAGGACTATCTTGCGATGGACTCTTCCCTCAGGTCCGCAGACCCCGAGAGCGAAAGAATCAACGTCCCGGCCAACAGCCGCCACTACTGGCGCTACCGCCTCCACCTCCCGCTGGAGACTCTTTGCGAGTCAGAGGAATTCAATGCACGCCTAAGGAAACTTATCGCCGATAGCGGCAGATAAAATCCGAAGGAGGACTCACCAGTAATGGATGCAACTGTAAATGATACTGTAAATGAAACTGTAAATGAAACTGTAAAATCGCGAAAGAAAAGCTTTTGTCCCATTTGGGAAAACCGGACTAAAGATGTCAGTCGATGAACAAGTTCGGAAAGCAGAACCAAATTTTTGGGGGTCAAGAACGTAAAGTGTAGAACTTATTCCGCAATTTTGTGTTAAAACTGTAGAATCTATTCATCAATTTTCTTATTTTTGCATCAAAATTGCAAAATATGGAGAGGCTCTACACTTTGTATCATTTTCTTCTGTCGCAGACGGAGACAACATTTCTGAGGTATCTTTATTCTCGGATTGATTGGAATTCACGGCTTATCGTCATCGAAGGGGCGCGGGGAGTCGGGAAGACCACTATGGTGCTACAGCGGATTAAACTCAGCGGTGAGTCCGCGACATCTTTATATCTGGATGCCGGTCACGCCTACTTTTCTTCAAATTCTCTCTATGATCTTGTGGAGACATTTTATAAAAATGGAGGGAAGTGTATTTATATCGATGAGGTACACAAATATGAGGCGTGGTCTCGTGAGGTCAAGATGATGTATGATTATCTGCCCGAACTGAAGATTGTCCTCACCGGTTCGTCGCTGCTTTCCATTAAGAAAGGCGTTGATGCGGATTTGAGCCGAAGGGCAATTGAATATACCCTTTCAGGTCTGTCTTTCAGAGAGTTCCTGTTTCTTTCGGAGGGAATTTCCGTTCCGGTATATTCTCTGGAGGACATTGTGGCGGGGAAGGTTGATATTTCTGAGAAGGTCAGGTTCCCGATACCTCTTTTCCATAAGTTCCTTGAAATGGGGGACTATCCTTTTTTTTCAATGGACAACTATCAGATTCGTCTCAACAATGCCGTGAACCAGACTCTTGAAGTTGATGTCCCTCAATATGCTCGGATGAATGTGTCCGCGGTGGTTAAATTGAAGAAACTTCTGAATATCATTTCTCAGAGCGTTCCCTTCAAACCCAATTTCTCCGAGATAGCCAGGTCACTTGAGGTGGATAGGGCGACTGCATCGACATATATGACCTATATGGAAAAATCCGGTCTGGTGCGACAGCTGCATACGGCCGACACCGGGATGAAAATCCTTGAGAAGGTGGATAAGGTTTATCTGGCAAATACGAGCCTTATGTATGCGCTTGCGGCGAACTCCCCGGAAATCGGAAGCGTCCGCGAGACATTCTTCTTTGCCCAGACCTCTGTTGTCTCCACAGTCGCAAGCGCGGATATGAGCGGAGATTTCCGAATCGACGGCTACACATTTGAAGTTGGTGGACATTCAAAGAAACAGAAGCAGATTAAAGACATCCCGGACTCATTTGCGGTAAAGGATGACATAGACTTCCCGGGCTACCGCACCCTGCCCTTGTGGAATTTCGGGTTGCTGTATTAACTCAAGTTTCACTCCTGCGAAACTCAAAATTCGACAAATATGAAACAGGAAGGTTTGACGGTTACGGCTCCGGACGGGGAGAAGAGGGTGCTGCTGCACACTTGCTGTGCGCCGTGCTCTTCGGCGATTGTGGAGTGCTTGCTCCGGAGCGGGATAACTCCCGTCATCTATTACTGCAACCCAAACATTTTCCCGGAGGAGGAATATCTCATCCGAAAACGTGAGTGCTCGCGCTATGCCGCCTCGCTGGGGCTGGAAATCGTGGATGCGGACTATGACCACGAGGCGTGGCTTGCCGGGGTGAAGCGGATGGCCTCGGGGGAGGGCGTTTGCGACATCGCTTCCGAGCCCGAAAGGGGAGGGCGGTGCCTTCAGTGCTTCAAATTCAGGCTTTTGAAAACCGCCGAGTACGCTGCTGCAAACGGCTTCAGGGTCATTACGACGACCCTCGCCTCTTCCCGCTGGAAATCCCTTGACCAGATAAACGCCGCAGGGCGCTGGGCTGTGGAGCAGGTGAGAGGCTCTATGAGGGCGGGCGCTGAGACCTCGGCGCTGGAGTCTCACTTAGACGGCTTCCCTGGAGGCGGAGTGGTTGAGAGTCCGAACAGCGGCCTAGTCTGGTGGGACCAGAACTGGCGCAAGGGCGGACTCCAGGAGAGGCGCGGAGAAATTATCCGGGAGATGAATTTCTACAACCAGCTCTGGTGCGGCTGCGAGTTCAGCCGAAAATAGGGGCGGAGAGCACACGGCGGCGGCAGGCCGCTTCTTATTAAGCCTTCCTAAGCCGACAGCCAGGCCATAAAATCATCGACCCTGGCCCTCGAGACCGCCATCTCAAAATCGGACGGGGGAGTTGAGAGCACTACCAGACGGCCTGAAGGCTGCCTCATTATGCTCTGGATGGCCTTGATGTTCACGATGCAGCCTCTTGAAATCCTGAAAAACGACTTCTGGGGGAGTTCCTCCGCAATGACATCAAGCGAAGAATCCACGATGTATTTCTTCCCGTCCTCGGTGCAGATGAAATTGCTCTTCTCCTCGGAGTAGAAATAGGCTATGTCCTCCACCTTAACCGGGACAATTTTGTCTCCCAGCCGTACGATGAATCTCTCCTTTCCGCCTCCTCCTGAGCTTCGGCCCTGCTCCATAGCGCGGAGCGCCGCTGCCACGTCGGACGGGGTCTGGAGGCTGCTCTGGGCTCTTTTCACTGCGCGGTCAAGGTCCGAGGGGTCGATGGGTTTGAGCAGATAGTCCAGCGAACCGGCCTCGAACGCCTTTATCGCGTAGCTGTCGTAGGCCGTTGTCATTATGACCTTCGCTGAGATTTCTGTCTGACGGAAAATCTCGAAGCAGTTTCCGTCGGAAAGCTCAACATCCATAAATATAAGGTCCACACCCTTTTCCTGAGACCATCCGCCGTGCATTCCTGCCCCGTTGCTGGCGTGCTCCTGCAACCAGGCGACAGTCCCCGACACGGAATCGGTGGTCCCGACAATTTCCATCTGAGGGTATTTGCTGGTAAGCGTTCGGGCAAGTGCCCTTTGTGCCATAGGTTCGTCTTCAACAATAAGAACTTTCATAGTTTTGGTGTTATGTATAAACTCTAAATTAGCGGCAACCTGACGACATACTCCGTTTCTGTCTTTTCGAAGGAAATCTCTCCTCCTTCAAGGTCCGCATACTGCTGTCTGATGTATTTCTGCCCCACTCCCGTTGAGGGTTCCTGGCTTTTTCGCGGAGAAAGCGTGTTCCTGACCTCTATCTGCTTCCCGTCGCTCCTAATAGAAATCACAAGAGGATGCGAGGCGCTCACCGCATTGTGCTTGAACGCATTTTCCACCAGCATCTGCACCGCGCAAGGCGGCACTTTCTTCTCCAAATCCCCTTCCGCGACTTCCTCCCTCACTTCGAATCCCTCCGGAAACCTTGTTCGCATAAGAGACAGATAGGAATCGACAAACTCCATCTCGCTTCGAAGACTTACCGTCCTCTCTTCTTCGCTGTGGAGAATGTAGCGGTACAGCCCCGCAAGACGGTGGATGAATTCGCTTGCCTCCTCCTTCCGGTCCTCAACCACAAGAGAGTCCAGCACGTTAAGGGAATTGAAAAGGAAGTGGGGATTCACCTGCTGCTTGAGGCTCTCGTAGCGGAACTGCGCATAATGCCGTTTCTGTTTCTCAATCTTCATCGCCTGCTGCACTTCAATGGAGTAGTTCGCGATGAAAATTATGCAGTAGGTGGAAATTTCGCAGATAAGACACAGCACGCACAACTGGACGAATTCAGTGGTCACTTCTGCGGTAATCTCGCTCCCGGGAGAGAAGCAGACTATGTAGGCGGAGAGCTGCGAGGTGATTAGAACGAAAAGTATGAAAAGGAAAATCCATACGTTGCGGCCGAACTGCTCCCTGAGTGTCTTGCTGAAGCGTATGAATATGATGTTGAGGCAGATGAGAGTCACCAGCACCGCTGAATTCGAGAGAATCATCCCAAGTACCTCAAGCGTAGTCCAGGCGGACCTTCCTGCCGAAGAAAAAATGAATATGGCAAGACGGAGGAAGAATATGAACGCTACCGCGATAATCAGAATCCTGACCTGTTCCCTTCGGTCCCCGGTGTCTTGAAGGTGCGAATTCCCGTGAACCAGCGCCCCCGCAACTGCGTTTGTGCCCCAGCCGAGGATGAGTGTGGTGAGGAAGGTGGCGAGAGAATTTGTCAAGGTCCCTGTCCCGATGACCCGCCCTATGAGGATGCCGCCTTCCGTACCTATGAGGAAGCCGGCGACATTCACAAGGATTATGCACGCCGCCGTGACCTCCAGACGAAGATTCTTTCGCCAGCAAATCACAACGGTGAGTGCCATCGTGAGCAGAGTCAGCAGCAGCTCGTCGCTTAGTCCGAAATTTCCCAGCAGACAGGCAACTGCGGCGTGCGCAAGTGCAAACGCCAGGATTATCAGACCGGTTGTCTTAGTGTATTTAGTCATTATGTGTGGTCATCAAGAAGCCGGCTGTCACAGCCGCCCCTTCTAAAAATTTGTTAAAGTTATGAAAATAAGCGCGCAACTCAAGAAAAAATCTTAAAAATTCCTCTGTCCGGACAAAAAAATCATCCTTCCTTCCGCACCGTTCATCCCGAAAAATCCGCAGTTCGTCGGAAATTTGTCCCGAATTGAGCAAAATGTGCATATCTTAGCCACACGATTATTTGTAGAACCACATAATGAATCAGCGAAAACCAAAACTATCATTCCGGCAAATCTGGAATCTCAGCTTCGGCTTTATGGGTGTCCAGATAGGATATTCCCTCCAGAATTCCAATACATCCACCATACTTCAGTCTTTCGGGGCAGACCTGGGAAGTCTGAGCTATTTCTGGCTTGCGGCACCGCTCGCGGGACTCATCGTGCAGCCGATAGTCGGAATGTTCTCCGACAAGACCTGGACCCGTCTGGGAAGAAGGATTCCGTTCATCCTTGGAGGAGCGATAATTTCCACTCTCGCTCTCATCCTGATGCCGAACTGCCCTAAACTGCTGGCATTCGCTCCGCTTCTTATGGGCGCTCTCATCTTCCTTTTTATGGACCTGTCGTTCAATGTCACAATGCAGCCGTTCAGGGCCCTTGTGACCGATATGCTGGATGATAGCCAGAAAACGGAAGGATTTGTGGTTCAGACACTTCTGATTAATCTCGGAGCCGTTGTCGGTGCTCTTCTCCCTCTGATTATGACCTGGTGCGGAGTGAGCGACACTGCCGAGGCAGGCGGCGTAGCACCTCACATCGCTTATTCCTATTATGCAGGCGGAGCGATTCTTCTTCTTTCGGTGCTCGTAACATCTTTCCGCGTGAAGGAATATCCTCCCGAGGAATTTGCCCGCTACAATGCTCCAGAAAATGACTCTCAGGCCGAATCTGCGGCTGTTGAGGCCTCTGCCGCCCCGAAAAGTTTTCTCCAGCTTCTAAGAAGCACCCCTAAGGTGATGCTCCAGCTCGGAGTGACCCAGTTCTTCTCCTGGGCCGCCCTCTTCCTTATGTGGAACTACCTCAAGCCCGCCATCACCGGAGTCGTCACAGACCCTTCCGGAGCAGTTCTCAGCGAGGGCGCGACAGCCACCTGGGTGGGCGTTCTGAACGCTGTCTATCCCGTTCCGGCCTGCATAATGGCTCTTTTTATGACTCAGATAGCTCAGAAAGTTGGAAACCGCAGGCTCTATGCTATGACTCTTGCATTCGGCGCACTCGGCTTCCTCGGGCTCTCCCTCATCCATAACCAGTATCTTCTGATGCTCCCGATGGTGGGAATAGGCATCGCCTGGGCCGGTATTCTCGCAATGCCATATTCTATCCTCGCCCGTGCCATCCCGGCAAGCGCCGCCGGTGCCTATATGGGAATTTTCAACTTCACCATCGTCATCCCTCAGATATGTATGGGACTTCTCGGCGGAGTCATCGTGAAATATGTATTCGGCGGCAACGCCGTCGCAATGCTCGCTCTCGCGGGGGCTCTGATGCTCTGCGCTGCAGTGAGCGTAGCTTTTGTTCAGGAAAAACAAGAAAACTAATCACAATAACAACAATATGAAACGAATGATAACTATTGTGGCAGCCCTTGCCTCAGTCCTTATTCCTTCCTTCTCCCTCTCCGCTCAGGGCGGATATGTGGTCAGAGGAACGGTGGAGGATGCGCTTGGGCCTGTCATCGGAGCAACTGTCATTGAACAGGGCACTTCCAACGGCGTTTCAACCGGCATAGACGGAGAGTACACTCTCAGTGTCGCATCGTCTGAGTCAATGGTAGAGTTCAGCTGCATAGGCTACGCCACCCAGGTTTTCCCTGCCTCCTCAGTCCCTGCAAAAGTCACTCTTAAAGAAGACACCGTTTTCCTTGACGAAGCAGTCGCCATCGGTTACGGTTCCCAGAAAAAGAAGGAAGTGACCGGAGCCGTGTCTTCCATCAAGTCCGAGGATTTCAACGCCGGAGTGAAGAGCAGCCCTATGGGACTTCTTCAGGGCAAGGTAGCCGGACTCAACATCATCCGCACCACCTCAGACCCTACCAGCACCGGTTACAGCGTGCAGATCCGCGGATTCTCCACTCTTGACAAGGGTGCCGGAACATCTCCTCTGTACATTGTGGACGGAGTGCCGGTAAGCAACATCGACAACATCTCTCCGGATGAAATCGCCTCTATGGATGTCCTCAAGGACGGTTCTGCTGCGGCAATCTACGGAACGAGAGGAACCAACGGCGTGATTATCATAACCACCAAACGCGGCGGCAACTTCACTGAAACCGCCACTACCCAGGTGGACTACTCCGGTTATGCCTCAGTCTCAATGCGCAATTCCTCCACTGGAATGGCCACTCCGGACGAGTTTATCAACATCTCCGAGACCACCGGCGGAGTCATCACCCCGCTTATCTACCGCGACGAGAACGGCGACCCATACCGCACTGACTGGATGGGCGAAATCACCCGCAAGGCAGCCTTCACCCAGAACCACAATCTCGCAATTACCGGTTCCTCAAGCAAATTCAACTACCGCGCTTCCATAAACTGGAAAGACGCCGAGGGTATAGCCCGCAACAACGAAAGGAACGAGGTGATAGCGAAAATCGCCGCCTCCCAGAAAGCTCTCAAGGGCTGGCTCGACCTTAACTATGACCTTTCATATATGCACTACCGCAACGACTACTTCTGCGGAGACTTCAAGCAGGCAGCAATCCTCAATCCTACTATGCCAATCTACGACTCCAGCACGGTCTCCGGCTACTACAACCCTCAGGGCACGGGCCAGAGCAACCCGGTGGAGAATATGAATCAGAAGGAGTCCTACCAGACCGGCAACTACTTCAGGGGTTCCGTGAAGGCCACTCTCAACATTCTTCCTGTCGAGGGCTTGAAAATCAACGCCTTCGGAGCGATTGAGGAGGGCGACAACGCATCCTACTGGTCAAATAAGCAGATAACTACCGATGTCGAGGGCTCAGGAAAGGCCGGAAGGTCAACTTCGCGCAGCTTCAACAAACTCTTCGAGGCCACCATCGATTATGCTCACAGCTTCGGCCGTCACAACATTTCCGCCGTTGCAGGTTTCTCCTACCAGAACTTCCTTAACGACGAGATGTCCGTGGAGAACAAGGGCTTCCCGACCGAGAGTATGAAATACTACCAGATTGGAAACGGTGATGCCGAGAAAACCTACCTCAAGGCATCCTCTTCCCGCAACTCCAACACCCTCGCAGCCTTCTTCGCGAGAGCGAACTACAACTACGCTGAGAAATATCTCGTTTCCGCTTCAATCCGCCGTGAGGGTTCTTCCCGCTTCGGCGCGAACAACAAGTGGGGCTGGTTCCCTGCAGTGAGCCTGGGATGGAGAATCACCGGCGAGGACTTTATGAGCGGAGTGAGCGGAGTGGACGAGCTCAAGCTCAGACTCGGATTCGGTGTGACGGGTAACAACCTCGCCTCCGACCTCAAGTCCGTTATGATGCTCACCAATGGCGGAACATTCTGGTACAACGGCAAATATGTCTACACCTACGGCGTGGGACAGAACGTGAATGCGGACCTTAGGTGGGAGAAAAAGTTCGAGTACAACCTTGGACTTGACTACGCCTTCCTTGACAACCGCCTCTATGGAAGCCTCGACGCCTATTTCCGTCAGACCCGTGACCTTCTTTGGGACTATGAGGTGCCGACCCCTCCGTACCAGTACTCCACTCTTTTGGCGAACGCCGGAAGAATGAACAGCTACGGCGTGGAACTCACTCTGAGCGGTGTTCCTGTGAAGACCCGCGACTGGACCTGGGTCACCACCCCGACGATTGCCTACAACCACAACGTAATCACCAAACTCTCCGACGAGTCCAAAGGCTTCAATTACAAGGAAACCACAACCGGAAGCGTCAGTGAAACGGGAATTATGAACACCAACACCCAGATTCTCCGCGAGGGACGCTCCGTGGGCACATTCTACGGGTACAAATTCCTCGGAATCAACAACGGCACCTGGTACTATTCCACCCCTGCCGGCGGAGTAATCGACTCATCCGGTGCGGCTGAAGGCTACCGTCAGGAACTTGGCAACGCCCAGCCGTGGTTCACCTTCGGATGGAACAATACTGTAAGGTACAAGAATCTTGACCTCTCCATCTTTATGAGAGGAGTCGTAGGCAACAAAATCTTCAACCTCACCCGTTGGGCATACGGTCCTATGGCCGCAGCAACCGACAACTTCTTTATGAAGGATGTCAAGACCTCCGACGGAGTTGTCCTTACGAACAAGGAGCAGTTCTCGGACTACTACCTCGAGAACGGTTCCTATCTCAAAATTGACAATGTAACAATAGGTTACAACTTCAAGTTCAAGGAAACTTCCCTCGTGAACAGCCTCAGGGTCTATGTCACGGGACAGAACCTTGCCACAATCACCGGCTACAGCGGACAGGACCCTGAGGTGGACACCACCAGCGTCTGGAATCCGGGCATAGACTTCTGCGACTTCTACCCGACGGTTGCCACTGTGCTTCTTGGAGTCAACATATCATTCAAATAGAGGAGGATAGAAGAATATGAAAAAGATTATTTACACCATAGCGACGGCTTCCCTCGTACTGTTCTCCGCAGGCTGCAATATGCTTGACGAGGTGAACTACGGAAATCCTACCGTTGAGGATATGATGACCAGCGAAGACAATGTCATCAGGGTTGTGGGACAGATTTATGCGAACGTGAAATATACCCACGACCACTGGGGCTACTGGGGACTTGTAACCATCACCGCTGACGAGGGTCTCTGCGTGCCGAGAAACGGTGCAAAGGACTGGAACGACGGAGGTTACTGGCTCAAGCAGAACGACCACACCTGGGACCATCGCGGCGACGCGCTCAAGGAAGTTTGGAACGTGACCGTTGCGGGCGCCGTTCAGTGCAACCAGATAATCAAGAACCTCAACGACTACAAAGCCTCTATGTCCGAGGATGTCTATAACCAGTACATCGGCGAGGTGGAGGTTATGCGAACCTACTACTTCTACCAGATGTTCGAGTGCTTCGGCCGCATCCCGTACACCGAGCAGTTCGAGGAGGTTACAGGACCGCTTCTCGAACCTCAGGAAGTCTGGTCGCACCTTGTCGCAACCCTTGAGAAGAATGCTCCGAATATGGCTGTCGTGACAGACGCGAACCGCGCGGCGAACTACGGCCGCACCACCCAGGGCTTCGCATACGCCCTCCTCGCACGCCTCTACCTCAATGCCGAGAGCTACGGCTGCACCGCCGACAATGTCTTCAAAACAGTGGAGAAACCTTCCCAGTTCAGCGGCTCATTCTACGACAATTGCGTCCGTTGCTGCGACTGCGTCATAAATGCAGGCTCATACACCATCGAGTCCGACTATTTCCACAACTTCGCCCTCTTCAACGAGGACAGCAAGGAGACGATTTTCGCAATTGTGGAGAACGGACTCACCGACGACGAGCACGACTCCGGCAAGGTGAAGAACAAGCTCCGCATCCCGTACAACACCCACCACTACGGCATCCAGTACTACTACGACACTGTCCTTGACACTTGGAACGGCTTCTGCGCGCGTCCTTCATACCTTGACATCTTCAAGTCCAACAGGGCCGCCGCCGTTGCCGAAAAGGATATGCTGGACAACAGCAAGATGAGAGGCTACTACAACACCGACCTTCGCGGCCCCGGAACAGAACTGCTGGGAACCGCAAACACCAAGACCTGGGGCTGGTTCGTAGGACCTGTGCACAAGAAAGGCAGCACCACCGAGCTCTATCTTGACCCTAAGGTCGTGGACTCCGACAACCCTAACGGCACGCCGACCGAACTCCACGTGGGCATCACCAACATCCGCGATGCAAGCAACTTCGACGGTGCCCGCCTTAACAAGTGGGAACTGGACAAGACCGGCACCTACAAATACTGCGAGAACGATATGCCTATCATCCGTTACGCCGATGTGCTCTGGATGAAGATTGAGGCGGTTCTTCGCGGCGGAGCGGGTTCTGTCGCTTCGGTGACTTCTCTTCCTGAGTTCTCCACCTACATCAAGCGCTGCTTCGCCTACGATGCAGACCCGGAGCAGGCTTTCAAGGAGGCTTACGGAGATGTGAACGGCTGGACTCTTGACGACGTGCTCGCGGAGCGCGGCAGGGAGTTCAGTTGGGAGATGGTGCGCAGGCGCGACCTCATCCGCTACGGAAAGTTCAACGACATCCAGTATGTCGCCTCAAGTGCCAAGACTGCAGTGCGCAAGTGGTTCCCGATTCCTTACTCAATCCTTGAGAAATCCCTCATCGACCCGCAGACGGGACAGAAAGTCTGGACACAGACCCCTGGCTACGAAAATTTGTAAAATTTATAAATACTTAATTACTAACACTTTAATCACATTGATTATGAAAAAGTTTTTTTATGCGATTGCATCTCTTGCTCTTCTCGCCGGACTTGTTTCCTGCGAAAAGAAGGACACAAAGATCAATTTTGACAATCTGACCCTTGATGGTTTCTATGTTTATGGCGAAGCTACCGGCGCTGCCGACAAGGTTCTTTCAGTGAACGCGATGTCTGCCGGCTTCAATGAAGTTACCAAGGCTGTCCGCACCGGTATGTACGAGAAGTACATCTACCTCGAGGGCGGAAAGGAGTTCTCCCTTATCGAGAACAAGGCCGGAGTGAAGACTTTCTACGGCGCCAACCTTACTGAGGTGAACTACGGCTACGGTACAGATGAGAACCCTGGCAAGAACTTCGACAACAACCCTAATATGATGATTCTTCAGGGTGAACTCATCGTCGGAGAGAATGCTCCTGCGCTCAAAGTCGCTGAAAGCGGTTTGTATCACATCGTTCTTGACAACAACGCCGAGAAAGACCTCAAAAATGCGCAGATCATCGTTCAGAAGGCTGACTTCGGCATCCGCGGCGGTTGCAACGGCTGGGGCTTCACAAAGGGCGAGGCTGTCCGTGACGCAGCTACAGGAGTCATTACCTACACTTGGACTGACCTTGATTTCTCTGCAAACGGAACCTTCAAATTCGCTTCCTGCGAAGGTTGGAAAATCAATCTTGACGAGGACGGTGTCGTAAAGGCAGAGGTTTCCCTCGCTCAGACAGACGGCAAACTTTCCATCAACGGTGATAACCTCGTCATCGGTGAAAAGGCAGGTCTTTATCGTGTCGTTCTTACCTACACTCCGAAAAACGGCGGTCTTGCAGAGTCTTTTGCTTACTCTGTAGAACTTACTCAGGAGTCCACTCTTCCTGAGGCTTGCTACCTTATCGGTGAAGGCATCGCCGGCTGGGACCTTCCTGGCAACGAAGTCGCTATGATTCCTGCTCACTCAGAGCCGGGCGCATTCTGGGCTATCCGCTATATCGAAGCTGACAAGACATTCAAATTCTCAGAAATCAACACAGGTTGGGGCAAGGATTTCTATCAGCTCACAACCAATACAGGTTATGTGATTGACGGTGCCAACTGCAAGGTTTCCGAGACTGGTCTCTATATGATTGAGGTTGACTTCAAGGGCAGCAGCATTACTCTTTCCAAGGCTGAGGTTTATGGAATTGGTGACGCTTTCGGAAGCTGGGATGAGGGAAAATATCCTTTCACAGTAAAAGGAAAACTTCTTGAGACAAGTGCAGCAGCTTCAGGAAATCTCCGTATGTATGTTAAATCCACTCTCCCAGCCGCTACAGGCAACTGGTGGCATCGTGAGTTCAACATCTACGACGGCAAGATTGAGTATCGTGCTGCAGGTGGTGACCAGGCTGCTGTGGCTGTAAGTACAGGACAGATGATCAACCTTGACTTCAATGCAGGAACAGGTTCTATTTATTCTATTAACTAGTTGCTTTGGGGCTAATTGGCGGAGGATTACTGCCTCTTAGCCCGTTAAGTTAAGTATATCGACCGGCGGTTCCTGACCGAGCCGCCGGTTGCTAATATGAGAGACGATGCTCCGCTGCTGTCGGATGACGGGACTGCGGAACGGCTCACAAAATACTCTAAAGAATGAAGAAACGCATCATTTTCTACGCTGCGGCGCTTGCCCTTCTCTTTTCGTGCAACGCGCCGGATAATCCTTCCGGAGATAATCCCGGGGAAGGAGGAGGGTCTTCCACGGACCTTTCGTCTCTTCCTCTTGGTCTTTCCGCCATCCCCGAGACCCCGTCGGCCGATGCTTCCTGCACGCTCTACTACAAGGCTGGCGGAAGTTTCCCGTTTTCAGGCTACAGTGACGCTCTATATGCCCACATCGGCCTTGTGGAGTTTGAGTGGAAGTATGTTCAGGCTCAGTGGACGGAGAATACGGACAAATGCCGCTGGACAAAAGTCACCGGGCAGGATAATCTCTGGGCTCTGGAACTGAAACCGACAATCCGCGAGTGGTTCGGGGCGGGGGAGAGCGAGTCAATCTCAAAGATTGGCGTTGTCGTAAGAAATGCTGCCGGAAGCAAACAGACGGCAGACCTTTTTGTCAGCGTCACTGACACCCACAAAGGCTTCACTCCGGGCGCTGTCGTTGAGAAATCTCTCCCTGCCGGCGTTCTGGACGGCATAAATTACACGAGTGACACCGAGGTTACCCTTGTTCTTCGCGAGAAGGACGCCGAGGGAAAGCACTACGCCCACTGCTGCGTTGTGGGAGATTTCAACTCCTGGACTCTCTCCAAGGGCTGCGAAATGTACCGCGACGAGACCGCCGGGGTTTGGTGGACCACCCTCACAGGCCTTTCCGAGGGAAAGGAATATCGCTTTCAGTATCAGCTCATAGACTCCGAGGGGAACGCCATCCGCATCGCGGACCCCTATTCCGAGATCATCTACTCCGGTGACGACCAGTGGATTTCTTCTTCCACTTACCCAGACCTTCCCTCCTATCCGTCAGGCACTTCCGGCCTTGTGTCCGCCTTCCGGACCTCGCGCACGGAATACGCGTGGAAAGTGAACGATTTCAGCGTTTCCGACCCTTCGAACCTCGTGATCTACGAACTCCATCTCCGCGATTTCTCCTCTTCAGGAGACCTTGGGGGAGCGGAAGAGCACCTTGACTACCTTCAGAGCCTCGGCGTGAACGCCATAGAACTTATGCCGGTGCAGGAGTTTGACGGCAACGACAGCTGGGGCTACAACCCTTGCGCCTATTTCGCCCTTGACAAGGCCTATGGCACCCCTTCCCACTACAAGGCCTTCATTGACGAGTGCCACCGCAGGGGAATCGCAGTGCTGCTGGATGTGGTTTATAACCACGCGACGGGCTCTCATCCGATGGCGAAAATGTATTGGGATGCTACTGCAAACAAGACAGCTGCGAATAATCCGTGGTTCAACACGGATGCGCCGCACCCGTACTCGGTCTATCACGACTGGAATCACGAAAACCCCGAGGTGCGCTCCCACATAAAACGAAGCCTCGCCTTCCTTCTTGACGAATACCGCGTTGACGGCTTCCGTTTCGACCTCACCAAGGGTTTCACTCAGAAAAAGAGCTCCGAGTCCAATGTGTCTTCCTACGACGCTTCCCGCATTGCAATCCTCAAGGACTATGCTTCGGCAGTGTTCTCGGCTAATCCTAAGGCCGTGGTGATTTTCGAGCATTTCTGCGACACCGGCGAGGAAAGGGAACTTGCCGGGGCGGGTGTAAGGCTTTGGAGAAATATGAACAATGCCTATTGCCAGACCGCTATGGGATGGCTCTCCGACGGGGACGACCTCAGCGGAATGTGGACTGGGAATTCGTCAATGCCTTGGGGCTCTCTTGTGGGCTTCCAGGAAAGCCACGACGAGGAAAGAACAGCCTACAAGGCTCTCACCTGGGGTAACGGAATCACATCCGACCTCGCTGCAAGGATGAAGCGCGAGAGGCTCAATGCCGCCTTCTCCCTTCTCGTGCCGGGTCCCAAGATGATATGGCAGTTCGAGGAACTTGGCTACGACGTTTCCCTTGAGTCTCCGAGTCGCACCGGTCGCAAGCCTCTCCACTGGGATTACCTTGAGAATGCTTCCAGAAAAGACCTTTACGACTGCTACGCCGCTCTTCTTTCCTGGCGCTTTTCCCATCCTGAGTTCTTTACCGAAGGAGCCTCATTCTCCTGGTCGGTCGGAAGCGGATGGAAAATCAGGACTATGCAGGGAAAATCCACTTCCGGGGCGGAGTTTTTTGTCGTGGGAAATTTTGACACCGCGGACAATTCCTCTGTAACCGTAAATCTTCCGTCCTCCGGAGTCTGGACCGATGCGCTTGATTCGCAGACTTTCGAAACTTCATCCACGTCCCTCAACCTCTCGCTCAAGGCCGGAGAATTCCGCCTTCTTTCGAAAACAAAATGATCTGTTAAAAATCCATAAATTATTGAGTAATAACTAATAACCCCGAAATAGATATGAAAACAAGACACATAACCTTTTTTGCGGCACTTTCCCTCTGCGTCCTCGCGCTCGCATCCTCCTGCACCCGCAAATCTTCCTCCGCGACCCATCCCGAGTGGAGCTACGATGCGGTGGTGTATGAAATGAATGTCCGTCAGTTCACTCCTGAAGGCACTTTCGCAGCAGCCCAGAAGGAACTTCCGCGCCTGAAGGCTCTTGGAGTTGACATCCTCTGGCTGATGCCGATTCATCCCATCGGAGTTGAGGGCAGAAAGGGCACTCTCGGCTCCTACTACGCCGTTCGCGACTACAAGGCTGTGAACCCAGAGTTCGGCACGATGGAGGATTTTGAAAATTTCCTGTCTGCCGCACACAAGGAGGGTTTCCACCTGGTTCTTGACTGGGTGGCGAACCACACCGCTCCTGACGCTGTCTGGACCCGTGACCACCGCACTGACTGGTATCAGGTGGACTCACTTGGAAATTTCATTATAAAATATGACTGGACCGACATAGCCCAGCTCAACTACGACAACCCTGAAGTGCTTGACGCACAGGTGGATGCAATGAAATTCTGGCTCTTGAAGGGAATCGACGGCTTCCGCTGCGACGTGGCTGGCGAAATGCCGGTTGAGGTGTGGGAGTACATAATCCCGCGTCTAAGAAGCGAATACCCTGACATCTATATGCTCGCGGAAGGGGAGAAAACCGCTCTTCACGCTGCCGGCTTCGACGCCACCTACGCCTGGGAACTCCATCATCTTCTGAACGACATAGCTCAGGGCAAGAAAAACATCCCTGAACTTCTTGAATACGTCGAGCGCGATGCGAAGAACTACCCCTCCGACGCCTTCCGCCTTATGTTTACCTCCAACCACGACGAGAATTCCTGGTCAGGCACCGAGTTCGAGAGAATGGGCGATGCGGCGGACGTTATGGCAGTTCTCTGCTACACCCTTCCGTCTTCCCAGCCGCTCATCTACACGGGTCAGGAGGTCGGCTGGAGGCGTCGCTTCCAGTTTTTCGAGAAGGACGAATCTCCTGATTGGGAAGCAAACAGCCACACTGCTCTCTATCAGAGTCTTAACAGCTTGAAACACACCCACCCGGCCCTTCTTTCCGGCGAAAAGGGAGGCAAATTCGAGGTCCTCTCCACTGCCGACAGCACCCTCGTCTTCACCCGCACGGTTCCAGGCGACACTGTAACTGTCTCCGCCCAGCTGAAAGCCCCGTGGACCTACACCATATCCTCCACAGAGCACTAAGAGGCTGACTGTTAAATCTTAGAAAAACTAGACGCTCAGCAGGATAATCAGCTGGGCTGAGATGACCCGGAGGAAGATGCAAATCGGATAGACTGTCGCGTAGGCTACAGACGGCTCGTCGTCGTCAACGGTGCTTAGGGCGTAGTTAAGCGCTATCGGATTTGCCATCGCACCGCAGAGCATACCCACGTTGGTTGCATACTCGGTCTTGCAGGCTTTCCCTGCGACGAGGCCGATGATGAGCACCGGCACCACTGCAAGAGCGATGCTCACTCCCACCCAGAGCAATCCTTCCGGACGGAATACCGTCTCGAAAAAGCCCGGGCCGGCGCTCAGTCCCAGCCCTGCGAGATAGACCGTGAGTCCCATCTGCCTCAGCATAAGGCTTGCGCTGTGGGTCGTGTAGGTCATAAGGTGAATCCTCGGCCCGAACGCGCCCATAAGTATGCCCACCAGAATCGGCCCTCCGGCTATGCCCAGCTTCACCGGAACGCTCATCCCCGGGATTGCCATAGGGATGCTACCGAGGACAAGTCCCAGGATTATACCGGTAAAAATGTAGAAAAGATTCGGATTTCTGAGTTCTTTCTCTTGATTTCCAAGCACTTCTGCGACATTGGCGATGGCTTTGTCCTGCCCCACGATGGTAAGGCGGTCGCCCATCTGAAGCCTTAGGCTGCTGGAGGGGAGGATGTCAATGCCGGCGCGATTCACCCTGGTAATGTTAATCCCGTAGGTGTTGCGAAGGTGCAGGTCGCTCAGACGCGCTCCATTCATCTTCGGTTTCGTTACGAGGACGTGCCTTGACACCAGCTGCCCGTCAATCGCGTTCCAGTCAATGTCCTTCTTGTTCCAGTCCTTATCCACCACCTCTCCGAAGAGTTTTTCCACGAGATCTTTTTCCCTCTCCTTGCAAAGCACCAGAAGATGCTCTCCCTCCTCCAAGACTGTGTCTCCGGTAGGGATAATAACCTTTCCTCCGGACGGGGAGGCGTCACTCTCATTTCCCGGAGCAAATTTCCATACCCTCGAAACTACAAGATGAAAGGAAACTCCTTGCATTATATCCTTGATTGTTTTTCCGAAAATGGCGGGATTGCTCACCCTGAACTCCGTGACAAATGTAGGATTGTCGTGATTGTCAATAGGAGCGGCCCCTTTTTTCTGGAACACAGCCTTAAGGATTATGACGCAGAGAATGACTCCCACAACTCCGAAAGGGTAGCCCACGGCACAGGCCATAGCCATCTCGTTCGAGATGTTCGTCGCTCCGGGGATGGAGTCCAGAAGGGCCTGCTGGGCCGCTCCGAGCATAGGCGTGTTGGTAGCGGCTCCCGAAAGAAGACCCATTGACACCGGGACATTGACCCCGCAAACCGCGCCCAGTCCAAGGCAAAGTCCTGTTCCAACCGCAAGCACCCCGAAGGCAAGCAGATTGAGTTTTATTCCTCCTTTTTTGAGCGAAGGGAAGAAGCTCGGACCCACCTGCACTCCGAGCGAATAGACGAAGAGTATGAGACCGAAATTCTGTGCGAGAGAAAGCATCTGGGGGTCAATGCAGAGTCCGAAGTGACCTGCAACGATGCCGGCGAAGAAAACGAATGTCACTCCGAGCGACACTCCTTTGAACTTTATTTTGCTGCAGGCAAGTCCCACCGCGCAGATGAGCGAGAGGACCAGAATCGCCTGAATGAAAGTCTGTTGTCTAAATAAATCCAAAAACCAGGACATATCCTAATAGATAAAAAATCCGATGATTCCCGCGACGACTATGATGAGAATCGCGTTTGTCTTGAAAAAGTAATGGACGACGAAAGCTGCCGCGAACAGCACCCAGGACTTCCAGTCGGGGAAGTTGTCCGGAGTCATAAGCAGCACGGCAGCGGCACCGATAAGTCCCGCCACGGTGGGTTTCAGCCCTGTCATCACTCCTTTATATATAGTGCTTTTGCTGAACTTCTCGAATGCGAAGCACATTCCCAGGACGATTATGAACGATGGCAACACCACAGCAAGGCTTGCCGTGAGGGAGCCGAGAACGCAGAGAAACTCCGGTGCGCCTGTGTTCTGGAGCACAGTGTAGCCGATGTATGTCGCAGAGTTGATGCCGACAGGACCCGGGGTCATCTGTGAAATGGCGACGATGTCCGTGAATGTCTGCTCGCTCACCCAGGCGTGCGCTTCCACGACCTGATGCTGAATGAGCGAAAGCATCGCGTAGCCTCCGCCGATGGTGAATGCTCCGATTATAAAGAATGTATAGAAGAGTTGAAGAAAGATCATTTTTCTGCGGTTATATTTCCCTCATCGGGGTTTTTGTCGTTTTCTGAGTCCTTCCTTCCCTTGCGGTCTCTATATATGGAAATTGAAAGGAATATGACTATTACGCAAATGAGGATATAAATAGGGGAGACCCCGCCCCAGCCGACAAGTGCGAGAACGCCGGCGGAAAGAAGCCATTTCCACCAGGTGTCGTCGGATTTCTTCGCCATATTTATCATCGGCACCAGAATAAGAGCCACCACCACGGGCCTTATGCCCTTGAATACCCTCACCACATATGGGTTATCCTGGAAGTCGCTGAAAAGCATCGCGATGGCGAGTATTATAAGGATGGATGGGAGGATGCTGGCGAGAGTCGCAACGACACTGCCCTTAACGCCCCTGAGCCTGAACCCCGTAAATATGGAGATATTCACAGCCAGCAGTCCGGGCGCCGTCTGGGAGAGAGCTATGAGCTCTGAAAAATCGTCGTCGGATAGCCATTCCCTGCGAACAATCTCGTCACGTATGATAGAAATCATCGCGTAGCCTCCGCCGAGAGTGAATGCGCCGATTTTGGAGAATACCCCGAATATGCTCCAGAGGCTGACACGTTGGACGGTATTTTGACCTGTTTTTTCCACAAAAATGTTCTTTTATGTGTTTGCGGCGACAAAAGTAGAAAAAAAATCGAAAAAAATCGCGAAAAAGTTTGGCGGTTTCCAAAAAGTCCTTACCTTTGCAGTCCCTTTCGGAAACAAGGATACGACAGCAGCCGCAAGGCGCTGCGAAATCAAGGTTTCGAAAGACTTTCTGAAAGGAAAGGAGTTCATTGAAAAGACTGAGAGGAAGAAACCTGTAAGCTCAATCGACGCGAGTCG
>CAVJRU010000022.1:0-33164 GCA_963652025.1 bacterium | reverse complement strand
GTGGTAGAGGCAGTTTCCGAAGTCTTTGCCTGAGGGGTCTTTGGAGCTTCAGAGACCTCCGCAGAGGAAGTCTCAGGGGTGGCCGTCTTAGTTTCAGACGGAGCCGCGCTCTTTTTCTTTCCGATGGCGTCAAGGTCAATCTTGTCAATTACCTTAGGGCCTACAGGGGTCTCCTTAGGCGTTTCCGGAGCAGCTTTAACCTCCTTCGGAGCAGGCTCTTGCGATGCCTTAGTCTCTGAAACAGTCTCTTTCTTCTGCGAAGGAGTCTCTTCAGCGGCCTTTTCAGGAGCCGGCGTTTGTGCAGCAGGCTTAACAGACTCTACCACAGGAGTTTGAGTTTTCGCCGGAGCTGGTTCAGCCTTCGGAGCGGCCTTCTCCACAGGCGCCGAGCCTATGGTGTTGGTCTTAATGATGACCTCTTTCTCAAGATATTCTTCCTCCTCAGCCGGAGCCTTTTTCTTCGAACTGTCAATCATCTCCTTGAGCTTCGTCGCCACCTTTGCAGAGTCCTGTTTGATTGCGAGGTCTCCTCCGAACTTGGCCTCGATGGCCCCCATATATTCGTCCGAAACCTTTGCGTTAGGATCGCTTGAAGTGATGTTCGCCCCCTTCTCGTTGAGAAAATCGATGAGCGTGCCCAGTCCGATGTTGAACTGTCGTGTAATTTTACTTAATCTGATTTCTGCCATATAATCCCCGTTAACAGTTTATTTTTTCCTATACACATTAAGAACTAGTCGAAAAAGGATGGAATGCAAGCAATCCGCCTTTTTAGGCTGTTCTATTCGAATTCGGCTTTGAGAATGTCACGCACCTCAGCGACAGTCTCGTCCTCAAGGTCAGCCCTCTTTGCAAGGTCCTCAGGGTCAATTGCAAGCACGCTCTTCGCAGTGTCGCAGCCGATGGACTTGAGACGGTCGATAACCCACTGGTCAATCTCGTTGTTGAACTCGTCCAGAAGCACGTCCTCTTCTCCCTCCTCATCCTCTTCAACCTTAGGAGTCTCTCTCCAAACCTCAATCTCCTTATCCACGAGCATACCGGCAAGCTTGACATTCACACCGCCACGGCCGATACCCTTGTTAACCTCCTCAGGAAGCATATACACGCGGATTTTTCCCTCTTCGTCGGTAATGATTGAAGAAATCTTCGCCGGGCTGAGCGCACGGGTGATGAGAAGCTGGATGTTGGAAGTCCACTGGATGACGTCAATGTTCTCGTTGCGGAGTTCGCGAACGATTCCGATGATACGTGAACCCTTGACGCCGATGCAGGCTCCGATAGGGTCAATCCTGTCATCGTATGACTCCACGGCAACCTTAGCCCTCTGACCCGGGATGCGGACCACCTTCTTGATGGTGATCAGACCATCGTAAATCTCAGGAACCTCGGCCTCGAAAAGTTTCTCGAGGAAGTCGTTGGTGACACGGGAAAGGATGATGAACGGAGTGGTGTTGCGCATCTCCACGGTCTTGATTATGCACTTCACGGTGTCGCCCTTCTTGAAGTGTTCGCCCGGAATCTGCTCGCTCTTAGGGAGGCGGAGTTCATTGCCGTCCTCATCCAGAATGATGACTTCCTTTGCCCAGGTCTGGTGAACCTCGCCTGAGAAAAGCTGTCCCACCATATCCTTATATTTGTTGAAAAGATTGGCCTTCTCAAGGTCCATAATCCTTCCCTGAAGGTTCTGGCGGATGTTGAGAATACCCCTGCGGCCGAAATCCTTCATCTCAATCTTCTTCGCGAAAGTCTCGCCGATTTCGTAGTCGTCTCCGTTTGCATTGACCTCCTCTAGAGAAATCTGCGTGTTCGGATCCTCCACAGTTTCAACGACTTCCCTGTTCCAGTAAATCTCGCAGTCACCCTTGTCGATGTTGATGATGACGTCGAAATTGTCAGCCTCGCCGTAAAGTTTCGCAAGCTGAGTTCTGAAAACATCCTCAAGCACACCCATCATCGTAGGGCGGTCGATGTTCTTCTGATTCTTAAATTCCGCAAAAGCGTCCTTAAGTTCAATCTTTTCCATTGTTATATGATTTTTATTTTTTGTATCTATTTAATATCCGCACCATTACGAACAAATTTCGTAATAATTCGGGAGCCTGCTACTCAAAAACTATATGCGGCCTTACGGAAGTTATTTCCGCATACGGGAGGCTCTCGTTATGCTCCACCATCTCCTTTTTCTTCTTCCCCGGGACAGCTTCACGAGCGCTGTAGCTGATGGATATTCCGTTTTCGTCCGCTGAGACAAGGCGTGCGACGAGTTTCTTTCCGCCCTTAAGAGAGACCTCCACGTCGCTCCCCACAGCCTTAATATACTGCTTCAAAACCTTGAACGGCTGGTCAAGGCCTGCGGAAGTGACTGTAAGCGAATAATCCTCAGCATCTCTGGAGAATTTTTCACCGAAGACATTGCTGATTTCAACGCAATCATCCAGGTCCACGCTCCCCTCCTCCTTTTCAATCACGAACTCGATGTCATTGTCCTTTGAAATATTTATTTCAACAATGAAGCAACCGCGTGCAACGACTGCAGGAGTAAGCGCATCTACTATCTCTGAAATTTTCATTTCAACGTCTCTTTGAATGTTACTTTCGTACACTTGAGGGCATAAAATAAGGGGACTTGCCGTCCCCTTCATCTCTCACGGCGCAAAGGTAGAAAAAATGTATTACCTTTGCAAATTATTATGAAAAAACGCCATTCAAAGCCGCTGATTTGACGAATTGCCAGTTCAATGTGCGTGGGATTTGAGAGGGAGATTAGAGGGTTAAGGTTGATATGTCCAATAAGTTAGATACTTGCAAAGATAGGAAATAGAATTATGGAATTAACTGCGGAAAAGATTGCAGAAATACTTGGCGGAGAAGTAGTGGGAGACAGAAATGCCGTCGCCACGTCTCCAGCCAGAATAGAAAGCGGGAAAACCGGCTCAGTCTGCTTTTTTGCAAACCCCAAATATGAAAAATATGTCTATGAGAGCAAGGCATCCATCATCCTTGTAAACAAGACATTCGAACCCAAACAGCCTGTAAGCGCCACTCTCGTGAAGGTTGACGACGCCTACGCAGCAGTGGCCACGCTTCTTGACTACATAACTTCCCAGAAAAAGAAATATTTCCGTCACCGCGGACGTCACTGCCACATAGCCTTCTCCGCCCACATCGGCAAAAAGGTTTATGTCGGAGACTGCGCATTCATCGGCAAGAAAGCCTCAGTGGGCGATTATTCCAAAATTTACGAGCAGGTTTACATCGGCGAAGGAAGCTCCGTCGGAAAGAACTGCATCATTTACCCCGGCGTAAAGATTTACCCGGGAATGGTAATCGGAGACAACGTGATTATCCACGCCAACGCCGTCATCGGAGCGGACGGTTTCGGATTCGCTCCTCTTGAGGATGGAAGCTACCGCAAAATTGAGCACACCGGGAACGTCATCATAGAGAACAATGTCGAAATCGGCGCAAATTCGTGCGTGGACAAGTCCCAGATGGGCTCGACCATCATCCACGAAGGCGTAAAGATCGACAATCTCTGCCAGATAGCTCACAATGTGGAAGTGGGCAGGAACACGGTTATGAGCGCGATGGTGGGAATCGCGGGGTCGACGAAAGTGGGCGAGCACTGCATTTTCGCGGGTCAGGCCGGCATAGCGAACGGGCTCAAGGTGCCTGCAAACACCATTCTCGGCGCGCAGACGGGTCTTATCGGCAACCCCAAGAAGGAGGGGGAGGTGTTCTTCGGCACACCTGCAATCCCGCACAGGGAGTTCCTCAGGGGCTATGCTATTTTCCGCCGCAACGGCCGCGACGGCAAGTAGGAGCGCCCCAAAAAGCGAATTACTTTGTTACGCTTCACCTCTAAATCCTCACAACCCCCAGGTTGCTCCGGTCTAGAGTCGTCGCAAGCCTAGTACTTCATCTTTTTCTGACACTCCTTCAGTATATGTAAAATAGGGAAAATTTACATATAATTTTTTTTGATTAATTTTGCGCCCCATTTTGCGCATCGGCGTTAACATTTGATTATGACTATACTTCAAAATACACTTAAGAAAGAGTACACTTTCGCGGGAAAAGGGCTGCATAGCGGCAAACAGGTTTCGATGACGTTGAAACCTGCGCCCGTAGACACGGGAATCCGCTTTGTACGCATAGACCTTGGACCGGATGCTGTGGTGGAGGCGCTTGCGGAAAATGTTTCCTCAACTGCGCGCAGCACCACCATTTCTTCCGGAGAGGCCACCGTCGGAACCATTGAGCACCTTCTTTCAGCCCTCACGGGCCTCGGGGTGGACAACTGCATCGTCGAGATTGACAATCAGGAAGTTCCGATTCTTGACGGAAGTGCCAAGCCTTATGTTGACGCCATCGCCCCTGACGGGCTCACTCAGCAGGACTCTCCACGCCACTTCATTACTCTTCCACGCACGATTGAATTCAAAAACGAGGAAACCGGAGCATTTCTCCGTCTCGAGCCGGCAGAGGAGTTCAGTTACCATCTCACAATCGACTTCAATTCAAAAATTCTAGGAATCCAGAATGCCGAATGGAACGCCGGAGTGGATTACGCCGAACAGATCAGCCCTTGCCGCACATTCTGCTTTTTCCACGAGATTGAATATCTCCTGACAAACAACCTCATCAAGGGAGGAGACGTGGACAACGCCCTCGTTATCGTGGAACACCCTATTAGCGTTGAGCAGATTAAATGCGTCTGCACCCACCTCGGGAAGCCTGAGATGAAGGTAAACAACGGCTATCTCAACGAGTCGCTGAAGTTCGAAAACGAGTGCGCAAGGCACAAGATGCTTGACCTCATCGGAGACCTGCGCCTGACGGGAGGATTCCTCAAGGCTAAGGTAACAGCCTACAAGTCAGGGCATACCATCAACACCAAGACCGCAAAGCTGGTTAGGGAAATGGCTAAATAAGAAGCGGTCTACTTCGTTACGCGCCTTGCCCAAATTCTCACAACCCCAAGGTTGCTCCGGTATTGGGCTTCGCCGCAAGCTTCGTATCCCATCTTCTTCTTTAACCATTTACACTCCCCAAATTACTAAGATCAAAATTAACTTAAAAGACATATAATATGAGCGCAAAAATTCATCCACTTGCTTGTGTGCACCCAAACGCCAAAATCGGTGAAGGGGTTGAAATCGGACCTTATGCGTACGTTGATGAGTTCGTTGAAATCGGCGACGGCTGCCAGATTCTTCCGCACGCCACCATTTTCAACTACGTGAAGATGGGTAAAAACTGCAGGGTGTTCCCTGGAGCAGTGGTGGGCGCCATCCCTCAGGACCTGAAATTTGACGGTGAAGTGACCTACGTGGAGCTCGGCGACAATGTGACCGTGCGCGAGTGCGCCACCATCAACCGCGGAACAAAAGCGAGCGGCAAGGGAGTGACTAAGGTCGGAAGCAACACCCTCCTTATGTCCTACACCCACGTTGCGCACGACTGCTGCGTCGGTGAGCACTGCATCCTGGTAAGCTACGTAGGCATCGCCGGAGAGACAAACGTTGACGACTGGGCAATCCTCGGCGGAAGCACCGTCGCACACCAGTTCTCCAAAATCGGAAAGCACGCGATGGTCGGCGGCGGCTCGAAAATCAACAAGGACATTCCGCCGTATGTTCTTTGCGGCCGCGAACCTCTTACCTACGCCGGCGTAAACCTCGTGGGACTTCGCCGCAGGGGATTCACCTCGGAGCAGATCCGCAACATCAAGGATATGTACGACGTAATCTACAACTCCGGAATGAATGTGAGCGATGCTCTTGAGAAAATCAAAATCGGATTCCCGGAGTGCGAGGAGAAGACCACAATCGTGGACTTTATCCAGAATTCCACACGCGGCATCATCAAAGGTCCTAACATCGCCTCAAAGGGTGAAGTGGACTAAAGCGAATGATACTTCTTACTACAGCATATTTTCCGCCGATTGAGTATTTCGCGGCGATAGCATCTCAGTGCAGGTTTAATCCCGGCTCGGCCGAGGTTGAACCTGCAACCGTTTTGATTGAGGCCTGCGAGCACTACCAGAAGCAGTCCTGGAGAAACCGCTGCAGGTTTTTCGCTGCAGGCGGCCCCGAGACGCTGAACTACCCTCTCCGCCACGAGGACTTCTCCCTCCCTCTCTCAGAGGTGAGAGTTGACTGGAGCCGCGACTGGCTTCTTCGTCACAAACGGGCCATCATCTCCGCCTACAGCACCTCCCCCTATTTCGAGTACTACCAGGACGAGCTTTTCGCCATCCTCGACTCCCGTCCCGAGAGGATGCTGGAGTTCAATACGGCGATTACGGAGTTTTTCCTCCGGAAATGCGGGCTGAGGGCAAACATCGGGTTCACCGAAGAGTGGGTCGCCCCGACAAAAAGCGTTTCTAAAGAAAATAAAAACGTCCCCGAAAGCAGCGCAGAGCGTGCCACTGAGGGCATTTGGGACCTAAGGGAAGCAATCCATCCCAAACGTCCCAACACGATTCTCCGCGACCTGGGCCTTGAGCGTCCCTACACCCAGGTCTTCTCCCCGAAATTCGGCTTCATAGGAGGCCTCTCCATTATGGACCTTCTTTTCAACGAGGGGCCCGACAGCATCAGCTACCTTAAATAAGAGGTCGACTAAAAAGCGGTCTACTGCGTTACGCTCCTAGCGAAAATCCTCACAACCGACAGGTTGCTGCGGTTTTCGCGTCGTCGCAAGCCTTGTATCCCATCTTTTTATTCGACCTCTTTTCCACCGCACTAATAAAAGGGGATGACTTTTTGGTCACCTCCTCCTCCCGCACAGATTTATTCCTGCGGCAGGAGGGCGTTGAGGGCGACCTTTACCGAGTCGAACTGCGGGAGGAATTCTTTTCTTAGGGGTTCTGCCGGCGGAGACTGCATTTTCAGCGGATTGATGGCGGAGCCGTTTTTCCAGACACGGAAATCAAGGTGCGGGCCCGTGGAGCGGCCGGTGGAGCCCACGTAGCCGATTACCTGACCCTGCTGGACGCGGGCGCCGGCGCGGATGCCCTTGCCGTAACCGCTCAAGTGCAGGTAGGCAGTTGTGTAGACGCTGTTGTGGCGGATGCGGACAGTGTTGCCGCCCGCGCCCTCATACTTTGCGCTCAAGACGGTGCCGTCGCCGATGGACATTACCGGTGTGCCCTTAGGAGCGGCGTAGTCCACTCCCGTGTGCGGTTGGACGCGTCGCGTTACCGGGTGCTTGCGGGCGTATGAGAAGCCTGAACTTATCCTTTTGAAATGCAGCGGAGCCTTCAAGAAGGCCTTTCGCATACTCTCCCCCTTGGCGTTCCAGTAGATGTTGCCTCCGTCGCCCTGATTGAACATATAGCAGGCGAGAGTGTCAGCGGAGCGGATGAACTGCGCCACTCTTATCGTGTCCACGGCAAGAGGCTCCCCGTCCACGGACTTGAGGTCATACACCACTCTGAACCTGTCCCCTTTCTGAAGGCCGAAAAAGTCCACCGTCCACGCGTAAACGTCTGACAGCGAAAGAATTAGAAGCGGAGAGACTCCGGCCGCCTGCATATCGTTCCAAAGCGAAGAGTTGATGGTGACGTCAGCGAATTTCTGCTCCGTCAAGACTTCTTTTTCCACATTCCACGCCTCGTAGGGAGGGAAGCAGCGGAAAACCACAGACCCCACGCGGTCCTTTTCATACACGAGATAGCGTAGACCGAGAGAGTCGGTGCGGTAGGCATAGCAGCGCTTGCCGCTCCGAAGACTGCGGGCGGGAAAAACGGAGTCGGTCGCCTGGGTGAGGTCATAGGATTGCTGAGCGTTCAGCCCGAGGGAGGAGAAAAGTCCGGAGAGAGTCTGCCCGTCACGTACACACAGGGTGTCCACCTGAAGGGTGTCAGTTGCAAAGCCGAGGGGCCATACTTTCTCAGCCTCGGCGGGAGACTCGCCCCCATCTCCTGCCGTTTTTCTCTGTCCGCAGCCTAAAATCGCCCCCGTCAGGGCGCATAACAGTGATATTCTGATTATTTTCTTCATATTCTTTCAATAAATTTCAATCCAAAAACCATCTCATTTCCCTTCCGCCATCACCTCTCAATCCCCACTTTTGGCGAGGATTTTCCCCACCCCCATCTGAGACTATCGTGGTGGCAAATATAGCATAAATCCGAAAAATTTGTGGAATAATTTGGAACAAAATGGAAGAAAGTGGAAAATCTTTTTTACCTTTGCGGAACGTAGCGTCAAAAAGTAAGCTCCGGGAAACCGGGGCTGCTTAAAGAATAAGGAAAATTCAATAATATAAAGGAATGGCATCATTCATCGGTCAATATGAAGCAAAGGTTGACGACAAGGGAAGACTTGTATTCCCTGCCGCCTTCAAATCTATGCTCGGGAGCGATGAAGACCAGAGGTTCGTCATCAAAAAGAATATCTTCGAAGATTGCCTTGAGATGTACACCGTTCAAGAATGGGGGCGTCAGACTGAGCAATTGAAGTCAAAACTCAATTTTCTCAAGAAAGAGCACGCTGCGTTCTGGAGGAAGTATATGCGCGACTGCGCCCAGGTCAGCCTGGACGAAAAAGTCGGCCGCTTTACTGTCCCGAAGAGTTTACTCGAAAGAATAGGTGTAACAAAGGAAGTTGTGTTCTCAGGCAATGACTACAAGATTGAGATTTGGGCGAAGGAGAACTTCGCCGCTTCAGAGATTTCCGATGAGGAGTATCTCTCAATTGCCGGGGCACTGTCCGATCTTGGATAGGAGACCCTTCAAATGAACCAAAACCCTGAAAATCATAACCTTGAATACCATCACCCGGTGATGTTGTCCGAATGCGTCGAGGCTCTTGTCCAGAACTCCGACGGGGTCTATGCCGATGCTACGTTCGGCGGCGGCGGACACTCTCGCGGTATACTTGGAGCCCTCTCCCCAAAAGGCCGTCTCATCGCATTCGACCGCGATGCAGATGCGCAGGCGAACGCCCCTGAGGACTCCCGCTTCAAACTAATTCGAAACAATTTCAGATTCATACACAATTTTATCCTCTACGAGGGCTACCCGGAGGGTATAGACGGGATAATGGCAGATCTCGGAGTCTCATCACATCAATTTGACACAGCTGAGCGCGGTTTTTCCTTTCGCTACGACGCGCCGCTGGATATGAGGATGAACACCGAGGCTGCCACCACCGCCGCCGACCTTGTGAACTCCCTGGAAGAGAAAGACTTGGAGAGGATTTTAAGGCTCTATGGAGAAGTTGGGCAGAGCCGGAAAATGGCCTCCCTTATTGTCCGCACCCGCGAGCGCAAAGCCATCGGGACGACAGCGGAACTTAATGAAGCCATCGCTCCGTGCCTCCCGAAATTCGCTGAGCACAAGGAACTTGCGAGAGTGTATCAGGCGCTGAGGATTGAAGTGAACCAGGAAATGAAATCTCTGGAGAAGTTTCTCGGCGGAGCTGCCGAGTCTCTCAAAGTCGGCGGAAGGCTTGTCGTCATCACCTACCACTCTCTCGAGGACAGGATGGTGAAAAACTTCATCAAGGCCGGAAACATCGACGGAGAGGTGCACAGGGACCTCTACGGAAGAACCCACGCGCCGCTTGCGGCAGTGAACCGCAAACCCATCCTCCCGCGGGAAGAGGAGATTGCGGCGAACACCAGGGCCCGCAGCGCTAAACTGAGAATAGCGGAGAAGGTTGAACCTGAAAGTTAAACGGAAAGTTAGGCGGAACTGCGCCTTTTACGACGTTAGGAATGAAAAAGATTTGGAACTGGATAGCCGAAGCATTTCTCACAATCGGCCGTGGAGACATCCTCCTCAAGGTGGGTGCACACAGGTGGTTGCCGGAGATTGTCTTTGCGTTCGGAATGGTGCTTCTGAGCATCCTTCTGAGCATCCGGTGCGACCAGACCCTAACCCTCCGCGAAAAGAAAATCAAGGAGTTGGACGGTGTTAAAATCGTCTATTCCAGCAAATACCAGGAGATGGTCTCCCTCTACCGCTACACGACAGTGGAGGATATGCTCAAGAAGGAGGGGTCTAAACTCGAACCGCTCAGAGAGCCCACCATTTCCCTTGAATAGTTAAGACAATGGCAGAAGGCAGAAACATTCAGAAAAAAGATGAGAGCAGCAAAAACTCCCCGGCGGCAAGATGGCTTGTCGTCGCCACCATCTTTTTCCTTTTTGCCGGACTCTTCGTGCTTGGAAAAGTCGCCTACATCCGCTGGGTGTGGGAGCCGGACCCGAGATGCCTTGAGATGAACGATTTCAAGCTCCAGGGACAAAAGCATATCACCAAACCCCAGAGGGGCAACATAACCGACTGCAACGGACGTCTTCTCGCCATCACCATCCCTACCTACCGCGTCGAACTGGACTGCAGCATTCGCAAAGCCTACTACGCAAAAGACAGCACAATAAACGAGAAAACCGGCGAAAAGAAGGGAGTGGAGAATGAGAGAAAGTGGAGAAACGACGCAAGGAAATTCGCCGAAGGACTCCCCGGGATTCTGAAAGACGGGAGAGGAGCCTCTGAGATAAGGGAAGAAATTTTCCGCCGCAGGGACGCTGCTGCCGGAAGCCGCATCAACAAAACTCTTAAAATCGCCGACAATGTGGACTACAGTACGCTGCAGAAGATAAAAAAGCTTCCGCTCGCCTGCGAGAAACAGCACGTTGGCGGAGTCATCATAACCCCTAACTTCGGCAGGGAATACCCCTACGGGAAACTCGCCCGCAGCGTCATCGGGTATGTCCGCAACAACGACGAGGGACAGATGGCCCGGGGCATCGAGGGCAGCTACAACTATGCCCTCTACGGCACTGAAGGGGTTGAGTGGAGAAAAAAGGTGGACAACGGAGGATGGGTTAAGGATGAGGACAGCACTAATGTGGCCGCCCGCAACGGAAGCGATGTGAAACTCACCATTAACATTGACATTCAAGACATTGCGGACAGAGCCGTGAGGAAACACATCGAGGACGACGAGAACATCGAGGAGGCGTGTATGGTGGTGATGGACGTAAAGACCGGAGCCATAAAAGCAATGGTGAACCTGCACAAGGGGCCTGACGGAAAGTTTGACGAGAGCCTCAACATTGCAATCACCAAGGCCACGGAGCCGGGTTCAGTTTTCAAAACCGTCGGGCTTATGACCGAGCTGGAGGACGGGAAGGTGAGACTCGGGACAAGGATTCCTACCAATCACGGAGTAATTAAGAACTTCCAGGACGACAGGCACATCGTGGAGTATGAGAGAAACCATCACAAGACGAGCATATCCGTGCTGGAAGGGCTTGAGATGTCGTCCAACTACGTTTATGCGCGCCTTGCGCTGGACAACTACGGCAAAAATCCGCAGGAGTTCATAAACCGCTACTATGACTACGGGTTTGGTACGAAATGGGACTTTGACATAAAGGGAATGGTGCCTTCGACGATTCCGGACCCGAAGAGCAAGGGATGGACGCTGACAGACCTGGGAAGTGTGGGATACGGATATTCCGCCCAGGTGACTCCGCTCCACACCCTCACCTTCTACAACGCCATCGCGAACAAGGGCAACCTTGTGAAGCCATATATCGTCGCCTCTATCAGCGACCCTGAGACAGGAAAGGAAGTCTTCACGGCACAGACTCAGTCGCTTAACCGTTCCATCTGCCGCCGCTCAACCGCCGACACGCTCACACGGGCGCTTCGCCGGGTAGTCACCAACGGAACCGGAAGCAGGCTGAAAAGCGCGAAATGCGCCGTGGCGGGCAAGACCGGGACATCGAGGGTGGTGCTCACTCAGGAAGAGAGAAGCAAAGCCGACGCATATTTATGCAAGGACGGACATAGCCGCCGCTATCAGGGCTCATTTGCCGGTTTTTTCCCTGCAGAAGATCCGGTTTACTCTGCGATTGTGGTGGTTTACACCAAACTCACACGAGTCTCCTACTACGGCGGAAACCGTCCTGCGGAGGCCTTCAAGGAGGTTGTGAACGAGATTTATGCTCTTGACCCAAGGTGGAGAGAAACTGTGAGCGAAAAAGGTAATATGCCTTCCGTTACGGTGAAGGCGACAGAACCGGACAAGGCAACGACTTCCGCAAATGCTCCCGCCGTTATGGGAATGGGCCTTAACGAAGCCCTCTACATAATTGAAAACAGCGGATTCCAGTGCAAGTTCAGCGGAGTGGGACACGTAGCAAGCCAGACTCCAGCGGCAGGCGCTCCGCTGCAGAAAGGAGGAACAGTTACGATTGTTTTGAAATAGGAAGCGGCTGAATTTCCGGGCGCGCCCGGGGAGAAGCCCAAGAAGAATACATTGATTATGAAGAAGTTAAAAGACATACTTTCCAGCGAATGTGGAGTCCTTGAGATAGCGAAGGGCGCCCCTGCACAGTGCGCAGAGGCCAAAGCTGCCGCAATTGACGCCGAGGCGCTTGAGACAGAGGTTAGCGACATCTGCAGCGACTCCAGAAAAGCCGTTCCCGGGAGTATGTTCATCGCGATAAAAGGTGCCGCAGTGGACGGACACGCTTTCATTGGGAAGGCCATCCGGCTCGGCGCAAGCGTTGTTGTATGGGAAGACAAGGAGGCCCTGGAGAGCGCCCTCGAGGGGATTGAGTGCCCTAAGGATGTCGTTTTTGTAAGAGTCGTCTCATCCAAGCACGCGCTCGGCTTCATCGCCTCGAACTACTTTGGCAGGCCTTCTTCGCGCCTGAAGCTTGTCGGCATCACCGGCACCAACGGCAAAACCACCACAGTGACACTGCTCTACAGGATGTTCACTTCTCTCGGCTACAGCTGCGGACTGCTCTCTACCATAGCGAATTATGTGGCCGGAAGAAGGACCGAGACCACCAACACCACCTCCGACCCGATCACCATCAATCGCCTTCTGAGCGAAATGACAGAATGCGGATGCGAGTACTGCTTTATGGAGGTGAGCTCCATCGGAATGGAGCAGGAAAGGGTCGCAGGACTCGAATTCTGCGTGGGCATCTTCTCAAACCTCACGCACGACCATCTGGACTACCATAAGACTTTCGCGGAGTACCTCCGCTGCAAGAAACTTTTCTTCGATTCTCTCGGGAAAAGCGCCACCGCAATCATCAACATCGACGACCGCAACGGCGAAACTATGGTTCAGAACTGCCGCGCTAAAGTTGTAAGATATTCCCTCCGCTCCCTTGCGGACCACACCTGCAGGATTATGGAGGAGAGCACGGACGGAATGCTACTTAGGATTGACGGCACCGAGTGCTGGACTCCCCTCATCGGACAGCACAACGCCTACAACCTCCTTGCGATATACTCTGCGGCACTCGCTCTCGGAGCCTCAAAGGAAGAGACTCTCGTTGCCCTGAGCAAGCTCCAGTCTGCCCCTGGAAGACTCGAGACACTTCGCGGCCCGAAGGGAATTACAGTCGTTATTGACTATGCGCACACCCCTGACGCGCTTGAGAATGTTCTAAAAACCCTGAAAGACATCGACTGCGGGGGGCGTCTCGTGTGCCTTTTCGGCTGCGGAGGAGACAGGGACAAGACCAAGAGGCCGGAAATGGCGGCGGTAGCCCAGAAATATGCCGACCGTATTTTCGTCACTTCGGACAACAGCCGCACGGAAAACACCTCCGACATAATCGCGGACATAAAAGCGGGCTTTGATGCCACGGGAAGGGCGAAATCCCTTTTTATCGAAGACCGTGAGCAGGCCATCCGCACGGCCATTATGACAGCCTCCGAAGCAGATGTAATTCTTCTTGCCGGCAAAGGACACGAAGACTATCAGATAATTGGGACTGAGAAACGCCATTTCGACGAAAAGGAGATTGTGCAGGGGATTTTCGAGCAGATGCAGTAGGGAAATTCGCAAGGCAGAAAGTTAAAAGGATAGGTTTATATGAGTGCGCGAAGGCACTCGGAAAGATAAATAGAAAGTTATGATATATCACATTTTTGAAGCGCTCAAGGGGTTTGACATTCCCGGACAGGGTCTGATGGGATTCATCTCATTCAGGGCCATTATGGCCTGCTTCACCTCGCTTCTGGTTGCCATCATTGCCGGAAAGCACATCATCAAGTGGCTGCAGCGCAAGCAGATAGGCGAAGACATCCGCGACCTCGGACTTGAGGGACAGATGCAGAAAAAAGGTACCCCGACGATGGGAGGAATCATAATCCTCGTGTCGCTGCTTAGCGGAGTGCTTCTGTGGTGCAACCTCACCAACCTTTTTGTCCTCATCCTTCTGGTGAGCGCCCTCTGGTGTGCCGCCCTCGGATTCTGGGACGACAGCATCAAGGTTTACAAGCACAACAAGGAGGGACTGAGCGAAAAGAAAAAACTCATCTTTCAGACCATCCTGGGTCTTGGAGTGGCTATTGCCGTATGGCTCAGCGAGAGCGACCTCGGCACAACGACCACCATCCCGTTCGTGAAGAACAATGAATTTGACTACAAATGGCTTACGCCATTCACTGGAGAGTGGGAATGGTACACGAAATGGGCCATCTATATGGTGATGATTACCCTCGTGATTGTCGCCTGCAGCAACGGAACCAACCTAAGCGACGGCATTGACGGCCTTGCAGGCGGAAGTTCAGCAATCGTGGGAGTGGTGCTCGGAATTATGGGCTACCTCGGAGGCAACGTCCACAACGCCGAGTACCTCAACATTATGTACATCCCTGGCAGCGGCGAGACGGCTGTCTTTATGTCGGCCTTCGTGGGTGCGCTCATCGGGTTCCTCTGGTACAACGCCTATCCGGCCCAGGTCTTTATGGGCGACACGGGAAGCCTTATGATAGGAGGAGTAATCGGAGTCTGCGCGGTGCTCATCCGCAAGGAGCTTCTCCTTCCTGTTCTGTGCGGAATTTTCTTCGTTGAAAGCCTCTCGGTGCTTATGCAGAGGGGATATTTCAAATACACGAAACGGCGCTACGGAGAGGGGAAGCGCATCTTCAAGATGACTCCGCTCCATCACCATTTCCAGAAGGAGGGCATCCCGGCCATCATCTCGTCTCCTGCAAAGGCGCAGCACGAGGTGAAGATTACCACCCGTTTCTGGATTGTGGGGATTATGCTCGCGGTGATTACGATTGCCCTGCTGAAAATAAGGTAACAAGGAGGATGAATTTACAAATTCAGAATTTCATCACGCTATAATTCAAGAAGATACAAGAAAAGATTATAAAAAAGGAAATTTAGGAATATGTCACGTATAGTAGTTTTAGGCGGCGGCGAAAGCGGAGTGGGTTCCGCTGTTCTCGCAAAGGTGAAGGGCTTTGACGTCTTCCTCTCAGACAAGGGGACGATTGACGATAAATATGTTCAGATGCTGAAAGAATGGGACATCCCGTTTGAGATGGGCCAGCACACCGAGTCTTTGATTCTTAATGCCGACGAGGTCATAAAGAGCCCGGGCATCCCCACCACTGCGCCGATGGTCCAGAAACTCATCGAGCAGGGCACGCACATAATCTCCGAAATCGAGTTCGCGGGACGCTACGACACGGCCCGCAAAATCTGCATAACCGGAAGCAACGGCAAGACCACCACGACTTCGCTCATCTACTACCTTCTCAAGCAGGCGGGCCTCAACGTGGGTCTTGGCGGCAACATCGGAAAGAGCTACGCCCTTCAGGTGGCGACAGAGCACTACGACATCTACGTGCTGGAACTGAGCAGTTTCCAGCTTGACAACGTCTACGACTTCAAGGCAGACATCGCCATCATAACCAACATCACCCCGGACCACCTGGACCGTTACGACCACAAGATGGAGAACTACATCAAGGCGAAGTTCCGCATCACACGGAATATGGACGCCGACGACTGCTTCATCTTCTGCTCCGACGACGAGATTACGGTGAACCACCTCAACAAAATCGTGGTGAAGGCAAAGCAGCTTCCGTTCACCCAGAAGACTGAAGTGGAACAGGGAGCATTCCTCAAGGATGACAAAATCGTCATCCGCTACGAGGACAGCGAGTGCGATGTTTTCCTCAAGGAACTCGCTCTTGGCGGAAAGCACAACATCTACAACTCAATGGCTGCTGCAATCGCCGCCAAGGTTATGGACATAGACAACAAGACCATCAGGGAGTCCCTCTCCTCATTCCAGAGCGTTGAGCACAGGCTCGAAAACGTTCTGAGCGTGGGCGGGGTGCTTTACATAAATGACTCCAAGGCCACCAACGTGGACTCCGCGTGGTATGCGCTTGAGTGCCAGAAAAGGCCTGTTGTGTGGATCGTGGGCGGCAAGGACAAGGGCAACGACTACGCGAGCCTTGTTCCGCTTGCACGGGAGAAGGTGAAGGCGATGATTTGTATGGGATTGGATAATGCGAAGTTCCACGCCAGCTTCGAGGGCGTTGTGCCTGAGATTCACGACGTTACAAGCGCGCACGATGCTGTGCAGCTCGCAAGCCGTCTTGCCAAAAGCGGAGACGTCGTGCTTCTCTCTCCTTGCTGCGCGTCATTCGACCTTTTCAAGAGCTATGAGGACCGTGGCCGCCAGTTCAAGGACGAAGTCAGAAAACTATAACCCAAATCGCCCTAAAAAGCGCATTGTTGCGTTGTGCTCCTCAGTGAAATCCTCACAACCGAAAGGTTGCTCCGGTTTCCCCTCGTCGCGAGCCTTGCACTGCATCTTTTAATGACAATTTGGGCAGATAGGAGTTACATTAAAAATTACATTCAGTTTAGGCATAGAAGCAAAAATTCGAGAAGGGAATGGCATTAAACAAGATCACAAAGGGAGACAAGGTTGTCTGGATGATAGTTCTCATCCTGACGATGATTTCGCTGGTGGCAATCTCGGGTTCCACATCGCAGCTTCTGGGCGCCGAGGCATCCTCGCGTGCGGAGCTTCTGTGGAAACACGCGGGGGTTTGTGCCATAGGATTTCTCTTTATCCTCGCCTGTTTCCTCATCCCGAAAAACTGGTTCGAGAAGCTCTCCAAATGCGGATTTCCTCTCTCCTTCATCCTGCTCGCCATTTTGCTCGGAGGCGAAAAAGTGCACATCGGCACCTTCTTCCAAGTCCAGGAACTCAACGGCGCCGTCAGAGACATCAAAATCTTCGGATTCCAGTTCCACGTCTTCGAAGTCGTGAAAGTTGCGATGGTTATGTACCTTGCCTGGGCAAGTAAAGCCTGGTACAACAACTCCTTCCGCCTCTCGAAAAAGATTGCCTCTTTCACGATTAAAGTAAAGGGCAAAGAGGGAGAGATGGTGGAAACGCAGCCTCTCAGCTGGGTCGGGAAGCGGTTCTGGGAGTTCTTCTTCTACATTTTAGTGCCGGTCGGAGCCGTCGTGGCGATGATAATCCCGAAAGGAAGCTCATCCAGTGCAATGTTCATCGGAGTGGTGATGCTGGCGACCCTTGCCGTGGGCGGAGTGAAGTTGAAACATATCTTCGGCATTTTGCTCCTGGGAGCCTCCATTGTGGGCGGGGCATTAGGACTATATAAAGTTTCCGACGGAGAACTCTGCAAGAGGGTAGCCACAGCTATCTCCCGTATGGGAGACAAGCCAACGCCTGACAGTCTGTTCACGGCAAAGGCGGAGTTTGGCAAAGAGTCGAAAGAATACAAGCAAACACTTCGCAAAATCCAGCAGCCCTACGCCGCGCAGATAGCCATTCACGAAGGCGGCCTGTTCCGCAAGGGATTCGGCGGAAGCACCCAGAAATATGTGGTGCCGGTTATGTACGGAGATTTTATGTACAGTTTCATACTTGAGGAAACAGGATTCTTAGGAGGAGTCATAATCATAATGCTCTACCTCAGCCTTGTGGCCCGAGGGACCATAATAGTCAATAACTGCGACGACCCCTTTGACCAGGCGGCCGTGGCCGGGCTCATCCTTCTAATTGTGGGACAGGCGTTTATGCACATATTCATAAACCTCGGCATCGGGCCTCTGTCGGGTCAGACCCTGCCGCTGATAAGCCACGGAAGCAGCGCATTCCTCTGTTTCAGCATAGCTTTCGGAATCATTCTTTCCATCAGCAGCAATAACTGGAAAGACAGGGAGGCAGCTGAGAGGGAAGCCGACATTGAGAACAACAGAATCACTCCGGATGACATATCGACTGACACCGGGGACTTTTAACCCGAGTGTCCTGAAAGGCGAATCACTGCGTTTGCGTTCTGGATGTCAAGGTGAACACAGAGCATAATAAAAAGTTAAGATATGAACGAATATAGAAAATTAAGAGTCGTGATTAGCGGAGGCGGCACCGGGGGACACATATTCCCGGCGCTTTCAATCGCGAACAAGCTGAAGGAACTGAATCCCGAGACCGAGATACTTTTTGTCGGCGCGGAAGGCAGGATGGAGATGAGCAAAGTCCCTGAGGCGGGCTACAAAATTGTCGCTCTGCCGATTGCAGGGCTTCAGAGGAAACTCTCAGCAGCAAACCTCGCCCTCCCGTTCAAGGTGATTAAAAGCATTTTGATGGCGAAGAGGATTATAAAAGAGTTCCGTCCGGACATTGCCGTGGGCGTGGGCGGATATGCCAGCGCTCCCCTTCTCTGGGCAGCCCAGAGGATGGGCGTACCGACTCTCATTCAGGAACAGAACGGGTTTGCGGGCCTAACGAACAAAATTCTCGGCAAAAAGGCACGGAAAATCTGCGTTGCATACGAAGGTATGGAGCGTTTCTTCCCATCAGACAGGATTGTCCTCACCGGCAACCCTATCAGAAGCAGCATCCGTCCTGCAACCCCCGCAGAAAGGTCCGAAGGACTTGGATTCTATCATCTTCGGAGCGACTGCCGTCAGCTTCTCATCATAGGCGGAAGCCTCGGAAGCGGCACGCTTAACCGCTCGGTGATGGGCTGGATTGAGTCCGGGTGCCCGGGCGGCGAGGACGTGGAGGTTCTGTGGCAGTGCGGAAAATACTACAAAAAGGGAGTGGACGAGTTTATGCGCCGCGCTAAGGCGGAAGGACTTGGAGGGAAGGCGCTGGAGAGGATTCACCCGATGGACTTTATCGGAAGGATGGACCTTGCATACGCGGTGGCTGATGTGGTCATATCCCGTTCCGGAGCAAGTTCAGTGTCGGAGCTTTGCGCCGAGGGAAAGGCCGTCATTTTCGTTCCGAGCCCTAATGTCGCTGAGGACCACCAGACCCACAATGCTATGGCGCTCGTCTCCCGTGGCGCTGGTATCCTCGTAAAGGACGCCGAGGCACAGGAAAAATTGATGGCGGAGGCTTGTGCGCTTTTGAATGAGCACGCAAAAATCAAGGAGATGGAAGCGAACGCCCTCAAAATGGCACTTCCTGATGCTGCGCAGGCCATCGCGGACGAAATCTACGGAGTGCTGTCTTAAAAGGCGAATTACCGCGTTACACTCCCAAAGTTGAGCATTTTTTGGTTGAACATTTAATAACAAGATATGGACTATAAATACACATATTTCATTGGAATCGGCGGCATCGGAATGTCTGCAATCGCACGCTACTGCCTTCGTAAGGGTTGCAAAGTGAGCGGTTACGACAAAACCCCTTCCGACCTCACCCACGAACTGGAGGCCGAAGGTATCGAAGTCCACTATGAAGACCGCCCGGACCTCATCCCGAGCGACAAGGAGAACTGTCTTGTGGTTTATACCCCGGCAATCCCGCACGACCTTGGGGAACTTGTATATGTCCAGAAGGAAGGGTACACCCTTCTGAAGCGTTCACGCACGCTCGGAGAGATAGCCAAAGGGCAGAGATGCCTTGCAGTTTCCGGGACACACGGAAAAACGACCACCAGCACGCTTCTCGCCCACATTTTCACTGAGAGCGGGGTGGGTTGCTCAGCCTTTCTCGGGGGCATTTCCAAGAACTATGACACCAACCTTCTGGTGAGCCAGAACAAGACTATAGTTGCCGAGGCGGACGAATTTGACCGTTCCTTCCTCCAGCTTTTCCCGGAGATTGCGGTCATAACGGCAATGGACGCCGACCATCTTGACATCTACGGAGACCTTGCCCACGTGAAAGAGGCCTTTCAGGCTTTCGCAGGTCAGGTAAGCGGCACGGTCATCACAAAAATCGGCTTGGACATCACTCGTGAGCACACCAAGGCGAATATTCTCCGCTACTCCTTCAACGACTCCTGCGCCGACTTCTATGCCGACAATCTTCGCAAGGACGAGTGCGGCTACTTCACTTTCGACCTCCGCCACCCGGGCGGGGTCATCAAGGACTGCCGATGCGGAGTGCCGGGCTGGGTGAACGTTGAGAACTCCGTCGCAGCCGGTGCGATTGCCCTCACCTACGGAATCCCTGCCGAAGCGATAAAACACGCCATCGGAACATTCGTTGGAGTGAAAAGGCGTTTTGACATACATTTCAACCGCCCTGGCTGCGCATACATCGACGACTACGCACATCACCCGAACGAAATCAGCACCGCCATCAGTTCAATGCGCGACATCTTCCCCGGAAGGAAGCTCACGGCTGTTTTCCAGCCGCACCTCTACACCCGCACAAGGGATTTTGCTGAGGAGTTTGCGGCGGCTCTGAGCGCTGTGGACAAGCTCATTCTTCTGGACATTTATCCTGCCCGCGAGGAGCCAATCCCCGGGGTCACTTCAGAGATTATCTTCGACAAGGTGACCGCTCCGGAGAAGGTGCTTCTAAAAAAGGAGGAGCTTATGGAGTATCTTGAGAAGGAGCCTTTGGACACTCTGATTACCTTCGGAGCAGGAAATATAGACAGATTCATTCCTCAGATTACCGAAATGCTCGAGGACAGGTATAAGGCATAGTTTTTCACCAAAGGTAAAGTAACCCCACAATTCCAGAACGATGAGCCCAAAAGTCAGAAACATAATTCTCTCAGTTGTCTCGGCAGTTTTTATTGCCCTGACACTCATCCTGTTTGCTCTCGGGCAGAAACGGGACGACTCCCTCGAATGCAAAGAGGTGAAGGTGAGAGTTCTGGACAGGGCGAAGAACAAGTTCGTGGATGAGAATGACGTAAAAAAGATACTTACCTCATCCATCGGAAGCGTTGAAGGGGTGTTCGCTGACAGCATTGACCTCGCCCGAGTGGAAAAGCTCGTCGAAGGAAAAAGCGTCATCAAGGAGTGCCAGGCCTACGTCACGAAAGACGGCACTCTCAACCTGGAAGTGACCCAGCGCACACCTGAAGTCCGCTTTCAGAACACCGAGAACGGTTGGTATGCCGATTCGGAAGGATATATATTCCCGCTTCAGAGAAACTACACCTCTATGGTAACGGTGGTTGACGGACAATTTCCGGTGAAGGTGGAGCGTGGATTCAAGGGAAAGGTGGAAGACCAGAGGCAGAGAGAGTGGCTGATGGGGATTGTGGGAATGACCCGTAAACTCGGAACCGGGGTGTGGAAAAACCGCTTTTCGCAGATTCACACCGGAGCAAACGGGGAAATCTCCCTCGTACCGGCATCGGGCAAGGAAATTTTCATCTTCGGGCAGCCGGAGGATATTGACGGAAAACTCGCAAAAATCGAAAGATACTATCGCCAGATAGCCCCGCGCGGAAAAGCCTACAAGGAAGTGGACCTGAGGTTTGACGGACAGATAGTCTGCAGATAGAGGGGTGTCAGAGAGGATTTAGACAAATACAGAAAATAACCGATTAACACACAGCACAAGTTATGATGGAAGACAGATATATAGTTGCAATTGACCTCGGAACGACGAAAATCGCGCTTGCGGTTGCCGTCGTGAACGGACGGGACAAGAGACTCGTCTACTACAAGGAGACTCCCCTGCAGACTGGAGCGATGCGCAGCAGCCGCATTCACAACGAGTCCAAGGTCGCGGCGGGCCTGAAGGCTGCGGTGAGCGATGCCGAGGAAATTCTCGGAATAAAAATCAACGGCGCAGTGGTGGGACTTCCCCGCTACTATGTCCGCACGGAGGAAAACTCCGCGAGCAACACGACTCTCAACCCTGACGAGTGCATAACTGAGGAGAACATCGCCGAGCTCAAGGCCTTCGCACAGGACAGCTATCCGCTTGACGACACGGACCACGAGTGTGTGTATGGAGCTGTGGCACAGTCGTTTTCAACCGACGAGGAGTTTCAGGTTATAGAAAGCGACGTTGTCGGAATGTCGGGTAAGAGTCTCAGCGGCAACTTCAAAATCTTCATCGGCAACCGTACGGCAGCTGATAAGATTGACAGGGCTATGAGGCAGTGCGGCCTGAGCGCTCTAAAGAAATGCTTTGTTCCGCTTCTTACCGCTGATGCCACCCTCACGCCGCTGGAGGAGGACAACGGAGTAGCTCTGATTGACTTCGGAGGCGGATGTACCTCACTTTCCATCTACTACAAGAATGTTCTCCGCTACTACAGCAGCATTCCGTTCGGAGGATGGAACGTCACGAACGACATCCACATCGAGGGCAACATCACGACTTCGCTTGCAGAAAACATCAAAATGGCCTACGGAGCGTGTATGCCTGACCGGCTTCAGAATCTTGGAGAAAAGCAGCTGCTCCTGCGCACCAGCACCGGCGAAGCAGACCATCGTCTCTCCGTAAGCTATCTTTCCGAAATCATCACCGCACGCGAGAATGAGATCATCCGCGCGATGCTCTACGAAATAGGACAGAGCCGCTACGCTGACAAACTCGGCAGCGGAATAGTAATCACAGGCGGAGGCGCGCGAATGACCAACATCGGGAACCTCATCACGGAACTTTCCGGATACAGCGTCAGGGTCGGGCGTCCACACCTCAACGGGGTGAGCGACGAATGCACGGGAGTAAACACCCCGGCCTCCACAACTGCCATCGGACTCATCCTTGCCGGAGCTGCGGACCCGAACCTTAGCTGCGCACGCACTGGCACAGAAGAAGAAGTCGAGACTGTCGTGGATGCGCCTAAGCGTGAAGACGAGAATGCCGAGGAGAAGATTATACCGGGTGTTCTTCCGGGCCTATTGAGCGACGAAGAAGCCCAAAAGAAGGAAAGTAAGGAAGCTAGAAAAGCAGAGAAACAGCCGAAGAAAAAGAACAGCAATCTTTTCTGGACCAAGTTCCGCAGCCATATCGAGGACAGCACAGGAAAGGTAGGAAACCTTTTCGAGGGGGCGCTGGACAATGTGGTTAATAAAATAAACGAATAAATCCGTAACGACTAAAACAAAGAAACGATGGAAGAAATCAATATAGATAACGGTTTCAGCGTACTCCCTGAAGATTGGAAACCCCGCACATCCACCATCAAAGTCGTGGGAGTGGGCGGAGGCGGATGCAACGCTGTGGACTATATGTACAAACAGGGCGTGGAAGGCTGCGTATTCGTGGTCTGCAACACCGATTCACAGGCGCTCGGAGCCAGTTCAGTGCCGATTAAAATTCCAATCGGCGAACTCGGAGCGGGAACAGACCCTATTGTCGGCCGCAACGCCGCCATCGAGAGCGAGAAGATTATAGAAGAGAAACTCTTCGCAGGTGACACCGATATGCTTTTCATCACCGCCGGAATGGGTGGCGGAACAGGCACCGGAGCCGCCCCTGTGATTGCCTCAATGGCAAAGAAAAGAGGAATACTCACCGTGGCGGTTGTGACCATTCCGTTCCGCAACGAGGGTAACGAGGCTATGACCAAGGCCCTGGACGGCATTATGGAGATGGAGAAGAACGTGGACAGCCTTCTCATCGTGGACAACGAGAAACTCTACAGCCACTTCGCAGACCTGAAAGTGCACGACGCCTTCCCTAAAGCAGATGAAGTGCTCTGCACAGCGGTAAAAGGCATAATCGGCATAATCAAGACGAAGGGACACATCAATGTGGACTTCCGCGACGTGAAGAAGATGATGACCAGCAGCGGAATGGCTCTTATGGGTTGCGGCACAGGAACCGGTGCGACAAGGCTTGAGGATGCCGTTAAAGGCGCGTTCGAGTCCCCGCTTCTCAACAACCACGACCTCACCACAGCGAGGAACGTACTTCTGAACATAACCATCGGTACAAACGACCAGGCCCCGACAATGGGCGAGTTCAAGGACATTGACGAGCAAATTACCAAATACATCGGCAACGCCAACCGGTTCAAGAAAGGAATCGTATACGACCAGAGCGAAGATTTCGGCGACCGCATCAACATCACCGCGATTGCAACCGGATTCAAAATGGATTGGGACGGGCTTGCAGGGGACAACGGCAACCTGATAATAATTGACCCGGATTTCGAATACACACCGCTTCCTGCCGAGAGTGGAGAGCAGGCAGAGACAGGAGAGGGCCGCAGCACCAAAATCGGCTACAACAACCTCAAACCGCTCACAGCAGCGGAGCTCTGTGGCGGAGACCGACCGGCGCTGCTGGTTGACGACAAGACCGACCGCAGTGAGCTGGAGAACACTCCGGCAATCAGAAGGAGTTAACAAGAAGAAGAGGCGGCCAAACCTCTTTCACAACGCACAAAAAAGGGGGTGACTTTTTGGTCACCCCCTTTTTTTATATGCTATGTTCAATTAAAACATATCCGGGTCAGAGTTCTGTGATGCAGGAGCCTCAGCTGCCGGAGCGTCATTAGACTCGTTGCGCGGAGCCCTGTTGTCGTCACGGCGAGGGCCTCTGTCGCGACGGTCGTCCCTGCGGCGGTCATCTCTGCCACCACGGCGGTCGTCCCTGCGACGGTCATCCCTGCGGTCTCCCCTCTCCGGCCTAGGCTTACGCTCAGGCTCTACATAGCCTTCCGGCTTCTCGATGAGGGCACGACGGCTAAGACGCATCTTACCGGTCTTCGAGTCGATTTCGAGGAGTTTCACGTCAACCTCGTCGCCGACGCTCAGTACATCCTCAACCTTCTCGGTCTTCTTCCAGTCAAGCTCGCTGATGTGCAGCAGGCCTTCCTTTCCAGGAAGAATCTCAACGAATGCACCGAACTCAAGGATGGAAACCACCTTTCCGTGGTAAACTTTGTCAACCTCAGGCACAGCGCAGATGCCGTTGATCCAGGCAAGAGCCTTGTCCATACACTCCTTGTTGTCTCCAAAGATGTCCACAACACCTTCGCTGACACCATTGTTCTGCTCCTCGGTGATTGTGACGGTTGTGCCGGTCTCCCTCTGAATCTTCTGGATGACCTCGCCGCCCTTTCCGATGATGGCACCGATGAACTCGCCAGGCACCCTGATCTGAACAAGACGCGGAACGAACGGTTTGTAGTCCTCGCGAGGCTCGCTGAGGGTTTTCATCATCTCGCCCATAATGTGCATACGGCCCTGACGTGCCTGCTCGAGAGCTTTTGCAAGCACCTCGTATGAAAGGCCGTCAACCTTGATATCCATCTGGGTTGCGGTGATACCGTCCTTTGTACCGGTCACCTTGAAGTCCATATCTCCGAGGTGGTCCTCGTCACCGAGGATATCGGTAAGGATTGCGTAACGCTCGTTAGGCTTCTCGGCGTCGGTGATAAGACCCATTGCAACACCTGCTACAGGTTTCTTAATCTTCACGCCGGCGTCCATAAGAGCAAGGCAGCCGCCGCAGACGCTCGCCATAGAAGAAGAACCGTTGGACTCAAGGATGTCGGATACGACCCTGACTGCATACGGATTCTCCGGTGCAAGCGGAACGACAGGTTTAAGAGCCCTCCAGGCAAGGTTACCGTGACCAATCTCACGACGGCCTACGCCTCTCTGAGCCTTAGCCTCTCCGGTTGCGAACGGAGGGAAGTTATAGTGAAGGACGAACTGCTCAGTACCCTGAACAAGAACCTCGTCCAGCTCTTTCATATCCATCTTAGTTCCGAGGGTGACAGTCGCAAGGGACTGAGTCTCACCACGGGTGAAGATTGCACTGCCGTGTGCGCAAGGGAGATAACCTGCCTCGCACCAGATAGGGCGGACTTCGGCGGTGTGGCGTCCGTCAAGACGGATTCCCTCGTCAAGGATGAGGTTGCGCATTGCGGCCTTCTCGACTGCGTGATAGTAGCGGTCCACCATCATCTGCTTCTCCTCCCTTTCCTCCTCAGGAATGGTCTGAATGAACTCTTCCTTGATGGCGTCGAAGGCGTCAGAGCGTGCGTGCTTGTCCTGACCGGACTTTGCGACTGCATAGCACTTGTCGTAGCAGAATGCCTCTACAGCCTTCTTAAGCTCTTCGTCGTTCACCTCGTGGCAGTAAGTCCTCTTGACAGTCTTTCCGCACTCCTCGGTGAGTTCCATCTGCACTTTGCAGTGCTTCTTGATTTCCTCGTGTGCGAATTTGATTGCTTCGAGCATATCGGTCTCGCTCACTTCCTTCATCTCGCCCTCGACCATCATAATGTTGTCGTAAGTTGCGGCAACCATAAGGTCAAGGTCTGCGTTCTCCATCTCGCTGAAGGTCGGGTCAATCTTGAACTCTCCGCCGATGCGGACAACCCTTACTTCGGAAATAGGACCGCCGAACGGAATGTCGCTCACTGCAAGGGCTGCTGATGCTGCAAGTCCTGCGAGTGCATCCGGCTGGATGTCTTTTTCTGCTGAAATGAGTGAAATCTGAACGTAAACTTCAGCGTGGAAGTCCTCCGGGAACAAAGGCCTGAGTGCCCTGTCCACAAGGCGGGCGGTAAGAATCTCCGCGTCCGTAGCCTTGCCTTCCCTCTTCATAAATCCGCCAGGGAAGCGTCCTGCTGAATAGAATTTTTCTTTGTAGTCCACCTGAAGCGGCATAAAATCAACGTCATCCTTGGCGTCTTTAGCTGCAACAACGGTAGCAAGCAGCATTGTGCCGCCCATCTTGACTACTACAGCGCCGTCTGCCTGTTTTGCAAGCTTTCCGGTCTCAATCTCGATTACCCTTCCGTCAGATAATTCGATTTTTTTGTTGATAATGTTCATTAAAATTGGTTTTCAACCTGCCTCCCCCACTGGGAGCCGATTAGTAATACTCGTCGTACTGTGTTGATATATATGGATTTCCGCGCTTCACCGCAGGTTGACTTGTGAGCAAAGACGGGATTAACTGCAAAATGGTTCTAACCCTCGAAAGGGATAAAACCACAATTAAAAAAAAGAGGGGTATAACTCCTTTTGGAGTATACACCCCTACTTCGAGGTCGCCTATCGACGGAGGCCAAGCTCTTTAACGATAGCCCTGTATCTCTCGATGTCAATTTCCTTGAGATAGTCAAGTACACGACGTCTTTTACCTACGAGCTTCAAAAGAGAACGACGGGTTGCGTAGTCCTTCTTGTTTTCTTTGAGGTGCTCGGTGAGGTGAGCGATACGGTAGGAGAACAACGCTACCTGGCTCTCTGGAGAACCGGTGTCGGTGTTAGACTTTCCGTACTTCGCGAAAATCTCCTGCTTTTTCTCTGGTGCCAAATATTCAGCCATTTGAAAAAAGTTTAGATTGTTAATAATTGATAAAACTTCAGGCCACTGTCTGTAAGCCGAAAGCGGCGACAAAGGTACGACTTAATTTTTAACTTGCCAAAGAAATAATATACAAATGTCCCCGAAAATTAGACACTTTCGGGGACGTTCATTTAAGTCTTGTAGGGGAAGGAGCCTGCGCCCCTGCGCCCTTAAAGGGTTGCGAGGAGTTCGCGGTACTTAGGCAGCGGCCACAGGTCGTCGTCCACGATCATCTCCAGAGCGTCGATGTGCTCGCGGATTTCGTTCATCTTTGCACGGACATCGTTTTCATAGCCCTTGGCACGAGCCGGGATATCAGAATTTCGATTGAGCTTGTGACGAGTCTCAGTCATCTCTGCGGATGCCGTACGGATTGCGTTCACGTGGCTGATAATTTCCTTTAGCGTGCTGATTTCGTCCTGGGCGAGAGAGTTGAGTTCCTTAGGGAACACCTCGTTTATGCCCTTGATGTTCTCAATGAGGACATTCTGATAGCGGATGGCAGTCGGAACGATGTGGTTTGCGGCCATATCGGCAATTACGCGAGACTCAATCTGAACTTTCTTGAGGAAAATCTCATTCTTGATTTCATAGCGGGCTGCAAGCTCGGTGTCGTTAAGCACTTTGAACTTCTTGAAAAGTTCGGTACTCTCCGGGCGAAGGTACTCCTTGAACGCCTCGGTGACGTTGTTCGCGCTGCGAAGTCCCCTCTTTCCTGCCTCGGCAATCCACTCGTCGCTGTAGCCATTGCCCTCAAAGCGGATATTTTTCGATGCAATGATGAACTGGCGAATGACCTGAAGAATGGCCTCATCCTTCTTCACTCCGCCCTCAACGAGTTTGTCAACGGTCTCCCTGAACTCAGTAAGTTCCTCAGCCACAGCGGTATTCAGAACAATCATCGGCATTGAGCAGTTGGTGGATGAACCTGCAGCGCGGAACTCGAATCTGTTGCCGGTGAAGGCAAACGGAGATGTGCGGTTGCGGTCGGTGTTGTCCACCAGAATCTCAGGGATTTTCCCGATGTTGAGTTTTATCTCGGTCTTCTCGTCAGGAGAGAGCTTCTTGTCGTTGATTTTTGCCTCAATGTTGTCCAGGATGCTGTTAAGCGTTGCTCCGGTGAACACGGACATAATTGCAGGAGGTGCCTCGTTGCCGCCAAGACGGTGAGAGTTGGTTTCGGAGGCGATGGACGCCATAATGAGCGAGCCGTAATCGGAAGCGGCCTTCAGTGTGCAGACAAAGAACGCAAGGAACTGCATATTGCTCTTTGGAGTGTGGCCCGGAGCGAGGAGGTTCTGTCCTCCGTCAGTTGCCAGGGACCAGTTGCAGTGCTTTCCGCTACCGTTGATGCCGGCAAAAGGCTTTTCGTGGAAAAGGACCTTAAGGTGATGCTTGAGAGCGATTTTTCTCATCAGCGACATCAGAAGCAGGTTGTGGTCCACGGCGACGTTGGCTTCCTCGAACTGAGGCGCGCACTCGAACTGGTTAGGAGCCACCTCGTTGTGACGGGTCTTGACCGGGATGCCGAGCCTGTAGGCTGCGTCCTCAAAGTCTTTCATAAAGGCCTCAACCCTCTCAGGGATGGCTCCCCAGTAGTGGTCTTCGAGCTGCTGGTCCTTTGCGGCGGTGTGACCCATAAGGGTGCGGCCGGTCTGCATAAGGTCGGGACGGGCGTTGTAGAGGGCCTCGTCCACGAGGAAATATTCCTGTTCCCATCCGAGCGTAGGATAGACCCTTCCCACTTCCTTGTCGAAGAGAGAGCACACACCGACGGCGGAAGAGTCGATCGCGGCCATTGAGCGAAGGAGCGGGGTCTTGAAGTCCAGAGCCTCACCCGTATAGGAAACGAAAATGCTTGGGATACAAAGAGTTCCGTCAATTATAAAAGCCGGAGAAGACGGGTCCCAGGCGCTGTAGCCGCGGGCTTCGAAGGTGTTGCGCAGTCCGCCGCTTGGGAAGGAAGAGGCGTCAGGCTCCTGCTGAGAGAGGAGGCTTCCGCTGAAGTACTCGAAAGAGTCGCCGTCCAGCTCCGGGGAGAGAAAGGCGTCGTGTTTTTCGGCTGTGGATCCGTTCAGGGGCTGGAACCAGTGGGTGTAATGGGTTGCCCCGTGCTCCATTGCCCAGACTTTCATACCTTCGGCCACCTGGTCGGCGATGCTCCGGTCAATGCGGCGACCGCTTTCAATCGCCTCAATCACTCTGTCATAAACTCCCTTGGAGAGGTAACGCCGCATCTGTGTGCGGGTGAACACGTCCTGTCCGAAAATTTCAGACTTGAGAGGCGCCGCTTCCTTCTCCGGAACCGAAGGTCTCGAGTGCATAATCCCGAGAGCCTCAAAACGCTGATTTCTCATAAAAATCCGTTGTTTTTGTTATCCCCTTCAGAGGGGATACCCTATAATTATAATGAACACTACTAATTCGGGGCATTCCCCCGAAAAACCGAGCACAAAAGTAAGCTATTTTTTCAATACCCCCAAATTTTTAGGGGGCATATTCGAAAAATTTATGCAATTTTTCAAACATACCCCCTAAAAAGCAGGGAACAAAGTCAAAATGTCAGCCAAATGCCGGCACCCCCGTTATTTTTCGAAATTTAGTTGAGAGTCATAATGACGGAGCGTTCCAGTACCTCGCCGAGGCCTTTCCCGTCAATGCGGACAGTGTCCCAAATATCCATCGACAGGGAATCAAAAGAGTAGAGCACCTCGCCGTCATCGTGCGTGTCAAAATTACATTGCCAGCAAGGATACTTTGAACTCTTGTTCATAGGGAGGATTTTGAACTCTATGGGCAGAGACTCCGTATGCAGACCATAGCAGATGCCGTTGTTCGTCCTCATACACCGGTTTTCCCGCGCCATAGAAATCAGATACAGCTATTTTTCTGATTATCTTTTCCATATTTTTCCTTTTTTGTTAAAGTCTGCAATCTTATTCAGCAATTCCACATATTCCTTCCCGTATATTGCCATCCTTGAATTTCAATTTACAGTTATCCTTAAAAATCAGGGTAAGAATCTGGGCCATATAGAATTTGTGTTTCTGTTTGTCCATAATCAGCAGTTAAGTTCTATAATTTCATATTCAGTATCCCGGCGACCCGTTCCGAGAGAATTTTTGAATTGTACAGCGGGAGCAACTCTTTGATTCTCTTCTTATTGAGCGGGCGCAGATTGTCGAAATAGCAGTTCCCGGCGCTGAGATAGACCAGATCGATGAAGGCGCGCTCCGCCGAGGCGATGCAGACATTATCCCGCCTTTCTATGCCCTCCAGGCCAATCCATATCTGCGGATTTATTATCCGGAAACCATAATCCCTACCGTCAACGGAAACCTGACGGCAGAGATAACTTACACAGGTTATGGCCTCATCGTATTGGAAAATGACTCCGGCGCGCTGCAGAACATACTCCAGCGAGATGTAGGACGGGCGGAACAGGCTGCACGCCAGTTCTTCCGGGTTATATCCCGCCTTGGCGTAAATCCCCTTACGGGGGTTCAGTATCTCTCCTGTTTTTACATAGTAATTGAGAGATTTACTGAGCCGGCTCCCCTCCATACCAGTCAACATTCTGATTGACTGAACATTAAAAACGCTCCTAGGGCTTTTCAATATGGTTTCAAGTACATTGATTTGCGAACTCATCATCCTAAAAATTTGGATTATCAGTTCGCAAATATATAAAGTTCCCGCAATAAATCCAAATCACTTTAGAGTTTCATCATCAGCAGGTCGGTGTAGGTTTTGTCGCCGGCCGCGTAGCCGCTGTAGGAGGAGCCGTCGAAAAGGAGGAATTTGTAGCCGCTTACCGGGAACTCGGAGCCTTCCATCGGGCGGAAACGGACGTAGCCGTCGTCAGTGAAGCCGAACTCCAGTGCGGATGTCTGGCCCCAGATGCCCGTATAGAGGTCGGAGACGAAGCCAAACACTACGGTCATATAACTGAACTCCCCGAGATTCTGAGAATAGAGCCTGATGCAGTGCTTCTCGGGAATGTAGGTTCCCGTAATCTCCGGGCAATAGCTCTTGTAGTTGCTCAGACCCTTCACAGAAACGGTGTTCTCACCTGTCTTGATTATATCCACCCTAAACGCCTCGCTTGTGGAGTTTCCATCCGAGTCATCCACTGTGGCACTGAGAAGGTAGGACCCGACAAAATCGCTGAGGCTCTTTGGCAGATAGGTTTCGGACAGGGACTTTGTCTTGATGCTGACAGAAGTCTCCAGGACGTCTCCGAGAGCATTGTAGAGCCGAAGAAGCATCTTGTACTCCTTGCCGTCGGTGGTCGTATAGGTCAGGCGTATTCCCTCCTGAGAGCAAGCTGCCGTGACATATTTATCCTCCAGGGAGTGGCCCAGAATGCTGAAGATTCTGTCCATACTGTAATTTTCCTCGTATGTGTCAAGCATTTCCTTATACCCCATCACATACTCCACCCTGGTAACGTTCTGAACCTTCAGATTCCACGCGACGCTTGTGTACGGGTCCTCCTCCGGGAGAGAAAGGGAGCACTCAAGAACCTGGGGAAGGAGCGTCCCGTCGGGGTCAAAGGTAAAACGCAGGACGGCTTCTTTTCCGGGCACGCCCTCGGAATCAAACGGCACCACGACAAGAGTGTTCACACCCTTTGCGGCCGCGGTGACCGAAAGAGAGTCTGAAGAGAAAGTCTCCACTCCTTCGGCTGTTCCAAGGCATATCCCCGAAACTACTGAAGAAATTTTATCTGAATCGGAAGAAAGATCTCCCTTTGAGACAACTGCCTTGCAATAAGACACATAGTCGTTGAATTCAAAATCAAATATGCCATTCCCGCGATATGTTGATGAGGAAATTACCGGGTCAAAGTCGTGGTCACCCGCGAAAACGATGCTTTCCTCTCCGTAGCCGTAGTAACCCCCGTCAGGGATGTAGTAGATCAGGGTCATCGTGAAGGTCCTGTCTCCGTCCCAGGTGCACGGGAAAGAAGAGTAGTAGCTGTCGTCGCCGAGGTACTGCGCAAGGTCCGCGACATAGACATACGAAGCGCTCGAGTCGTCGTAGTAGCCGATTGACTGGCCCGGCACTGAGACCGTCTTCTTGCTCCAGTTCACCCTGAAGTTGAAATAGGCGCCGGAAGCCCAGTCCACAAGGCGGAAGATGTTGTCCGTACCCTTGGCAACCTCCACAGGGATGCCGCTCTGATATCCGGTGTAGAACTGCGAGAAATGGTAGGTCGCAGTCTGCTGAACCTTCTCTCCGGTCTCGGTGGTGCGCATATAAGGCTCCCACTCAAGGGCAAAGGATGCGCTCACAGTGAGGAAATCGCTGTATTGGCCGATGTAGGCGGAGTCCTCTCCGAGGGTTGCATCTCTTCCGACAATCGAGAGCGAAACGTCCACGGAAGAGCCGAGGATGACGCTCGAAAGGTCCACCTTCAGCGGAACATCCACCGTGTACTGTCCGTCAGGAATGACGACGGTGTCGCGGATGGAGAAAAGCGCGGCGTCCTTTCCGCTCTTTTCCAAAAGCACCCTGTAGGTTCCTACGTTTCCGCTGCGGCCGAGGGTCACAGCGATGGTGCCTTCGGTGAGCCCCTGCTCGAATTCCTTGCTCAGGCTGCTCTGCAGGAAGTGAATCTCGCGGCTGTCGTCGCTGGTGCTCATCGCGGTCACTCCAAGCTGATCCTGAGAGCACCCCGCTCCAAGCAGGAGGGCAATCGCAAGTGAGACAATTATATTCTTTTTCATATACATATTCTCTAAAATTCTCAAACGGCAAACCGGCCTCTTTTCATTCCGGGGCCTGGCCGCGCAGATTGTTACAGAGGGTTCTGGTCCTCTTCGTTGATGTTCGGATTAT
>CAVJRU010000021.1:28397-34584 GCA_963652025.1 bacterium | reverse complement strand
GCCAAAAGGTGATATATGACGCACCGACCGCGCCCGGGGTTACTTGAAGATTGGATCGAGATTCGCGCACACGCCGGTCGACGGCATCTGGGCGAGCTTCCGCCGCTCCCGCGTCATCAGCAGATACTTGAACGAGTCCGACGGGTTGGTAGACTTGGTTGGGAGTTCGGCTACAGGGAGGCGCTCGCTGGATTTATCTTTGAACACCACGCCAGACTTCACCTTTGTGCGGGCAAGCTCTAGCGACATCTTGAGGTTCTTCGCCGCGTAGGCGTCAATCCTCACCCACGGAAGGCGCGGGTTGCGCTCTGAGAGGATCTCCTGCATAAACGAGTATTCCTCCGGTTGCCCGATGTTCCCCTGCTTTATGCTCATAAGGTGAACGGTCCATCCAGTGCGGCGCTCGCCGTCAAACTCCACGGCCCGCTTGAATTTCGACACTTGATCCTCGCCCACAGACTTGTAGGCGTTACCGCTGCGGTCATAGTAGAGGAAGATCACTCGGTTGCGCATCTCTGAGAAGTAATTCCTGAATTTCACTCCGAGGTCCTCGGTATACTCAGGGGCGAGGGTGTAGAGGAACTTCACTATGCGAATCACCTCGTGCCCGTTCTCCCGGTCATCTTGCCCGACGGTCATTGAGCACATATTGCCGAAGTCCACGCCAGCCTGAAGGGGTTTGTCTCTATTCAACTTTTTGAGCACGCGGCAGTCCTCTGTGTCCCTCAGACTAAACTCTTCGTATGCGTCCTCGTCCACTCCGTCATAGTAGAAATGTCGGGCGCCCAGTGTGGTGTAGAAGCGGTCACCGCTTCCGAGGCGTGGCTTGATGGAAAGGATGGCAGCATTAAGGTCAGGGAGCTGCGCATCTATCGCATCAGCAAACCACCCCTCCGTTAGAATATCGGCATTCACATATGAGGAAGCTCGCACGTATAGGGTCGAGGCTTCCGGCCGGCATCGGAGCTCAGTCCATCGTGCCTTCCATTGGTCGGCGAGCCGCTTCTTGCTCTTGCAGTCTAGCAGGTCTTCAGCGCAGTGAGTCCTAAGCCACTGGTCCTTCGCCGCCACATATTCGTGCAGCGCATCGTTATATACGAGCCCAGCCTTGATTATCATCAGGATGGCGCTCTTATTTACGTTGTTGGCCTCCTTGCCCATCCAGTCATACTCCCCGATGTGTGAGGTGTCGGCCATATCAGAGGTGAAGCACACGCCGCGATAGAAGGGGCTATGACCGTATTCCTGTCTGTAGCCTCTGACCGCCTTCAGGAGGTTAGCAATCTTATCCTCTCTGAAATACTTAGCCTCGTCCCCGAACACAAACACATACGACGCGCCCGCAAGCGTGGACGGGCGGTCGAGGGAGCCGAACCTGATGTTCAGCCCAGTGTAAAAGATGAGGGTGCGCTTGTAGGACACCAACTTATTGAAGGGGTGCCAGAAGTGTGGCTTCAGCCACTCTGGGAGCGAGTCTTTCTCCACATCGGAGAACTGTGGCGGTTCCTTCTCGATGACATAATGAATACCCTCCCTGAATCCCTTGCGCTCCAGGCCCTCAAGTACGGAGGGGAGCACGTTGGCCGTGAGGTTGCTGAAGGTATCGGCCACCCAGCAGCAAGGTGCCCCTGGCATATCATACATCAAGTCGATGAGGCGCTCCACCTGTATGTCGGTGGTCTTGGCCGACCCTCGGCCGAGCTCGCAGTAGGTCTTGCGGGCGCCAACAAGGGAGACCAGCTGCGCGATACGGTTCTGATACTGAACAGACGCGCATTCGGTCTGCCCGGCGTTAACTTTCTTCCTGTGTGACATTGTCGATGAATTCCACTATATCCATATCGTCGATACCGGCATCTACCCTCAGGCGGTGCTTTACCGCATCTGGAGCAACAATGCCGTCAATCTGTTTTGCAAGTTCATCTCTATTCGCTTTGGGCAATCCAATGGCTTCAGGCGAGAGGGAAAGGAGCCGGTACTGCTTCTGATAACTCTCTGATGGGAGCTGCCGCGGGTCTTCTTTGTCCAGTTGGAGGACCTTCGCCTTGTTGGCAAGAATCCCCGCCGCGATGTCGAAATCCTTTGTTGTTTGAGCATTCTGCATTGCAAGGGCGTAGAGGGTGTCATACTGGTCGGCCATCTTCGCCCTCAGCGCCTGCCGCGACACCTTGCGGTTAGCGAAGAACATCTCGATGGCTTCCGCATACATACTGCCCGCCTGTTCCCAGGTAAAGCAAAATGGCTTCGATGTGAGGAACTTGATTGTGCGGCGTTTGCCCCACTGCCCATCTATGGAATAAATCATCGTGAGCAGGTCGATGTACACCTGCTCCTTCTGCGAGAGGTCGCCCTTGCAGCCGCCGGAGACATAGTCCTGTATACGCTCAAAGGCTCCGAGGTCATCGCTTCCTCCAAAGAGGTCAAGCTTTGAAAAAGAGAAGCTGCGGTCGCGCACTGTTTCCTTATATTGTTTCACCGCCTCGGGCTGACCGCTTTCCGCGCCTTTTGCGATGGCTATCTCAATGTCTGCCCGTTTCCTAAGCCGGCCGCGTTCGATGGCGTCCCTCACTTCCTGGGAGACGTTGTTCTCGGGCACACCCTCGCTCTTGAAGATGTCGTGGTCGTTCCATCCGAGGGCGGCGAGGTAGGCGATCCTGTCAAGAGGATTTTCGCTGTCTGTCTTCATAATCCTTTATCATTCGGTTCACTTCATCGAGGAGGCGGCGCTTTTCGGCAATGCGCGCCTCCCTATCTTCACGGAGGTGGGGCTTCGTCCCCTTTTTGATTTCATCGTTCGCGCGCCAAATTGCCCCTTCGAGGTTTTTCTTCTTTTGTACCAACTCCAAAATCGGGAGAGCGCGCAGAGTGTTCATCCGCTGCGTCTCCCTGAAAATAGGGTGCTCCCCTAGGAGGGAGTGGTGCTCTTTATAAAAACTAAATTCGGAGAAGATTTTCCGATTGTTGGAAAAATTTTCTAGAACTTTTTTTGCCGTTTCAAAACATTGTTCGGGTGTCACACATTGAAAGAGTTCCTCGTGGCCATCGACACTTTCCTGCCACGCTGTGATTTTGTCGGCGGCGAGAATCTTCAATTCTGGCGGGCAATCGGCCCGCGAGAGGAATGGCCACTCATCGCGGAACTTAGAGGCGGGCGCTGCTATGGCCACCGCTGTTCGGGCGTCATCGCTCCGAGGCGCGACCGTGCTGCGGAAGCGCGAGAGGCACTGCCTCAGGAGCGAGGCAAATCGCTTCGAATCAAGCTCCACCAGTCTCTGGAGGTGAGGATTGGGGGCGTATATATTCAAAAGCCGAAGTCCTTCCTGAACCTCGGCCCCTGAATCAAACCATCTGTCAATATCGTTCATCAGTCCAGCAGCCTTTTCTCTAACAACCCACGGATGGCTTCAAAGCCCTCCGGGGATGTGGCAAGAAAGAACTTCCGCAACATTGCCTCAATCACCACGTGCTCGCAAGGGTTAGACCGGAGCACGGGGGTGACGAAATTTCCGAAGCCAAAGGAGACGTCCATTAGCCGGTGCTTCCCGTTCATCCTCTGGACGAACGCCTCAGAGGTGATGGTGAGCGAGTCGGAGGCGGCGAAAAGTTCTACGAGTGTAGTCTTGTCAACCTGAAGAGGGACGCGGGAGTCGTGCAGCCGTGTATTATTGTGCGTCACATATGCAAACCGTCCCCCAATGACGGAATCCGTGACCTCTGCACAGGGGATAATGTTCGGCGGCAAAAGAGTGAAGGAATCGGCCACGCGGTTGTCTGCGAGGCAGGCCGCAAGGATGTCGATGGTCTTTGCGGTTTTGTCCACTGGGAGAACTTTATGCCCTCCCTTATGAAATTTATCCCACAACCCCCGCATAAGTTCTTCAGTGCCAGGATAGGCACATACGACAATAGACACGGAGGCGACAGGTGTAGTCTCCTGCACCTGCGCCTCCTGTACTGCTGTCTTTGTGGTCTTTTTAGCCATAGTGATGAGGTTTAGGCTCCCTCGCCGGTACTTGTTGCGGCATCTGCAAGCGCCGGCATCGTACCCTTGTAGTCACCAGGAAGGAATTTGTCAACAACTTCCTGCTTCCAGGTAAACTTACGCTTGAGCGCCTCGGAACTGTCGGTTTTCTCCACTGTGAGGTAGAGAGGGTTGCACTTTGAACCAAATACCTGTACCCTCCCGGTAGATGTACCATCACACTCCTTCACGAGGGCGACTACGCCCTTGTTCATAAACGCCTCGGTGTGGTTTTTTATCTCCACGGAGTTTCCTGGGTGTTCAAACTCAAGCCCCTGCTTCACGCCGCGCGCGTCTGCCTCTCCGGAGTATTCCTCGGTGATGTTGATGCTTTTCGGCGTACCGTAAACAGCTACGGCCTTCGCGCCTTCCTTGAGGGTGATATCACCTTCCACTACTGTATTTCCGACTTCGCGGGTCGGTTCGGTCTCGATATCCTCGACATCTATGAGGATGATGTCTGAAGACTTCGGAGAGGGGCAACCTGCCCCATCTCCGTTCTTTGGAATACTAACTTTTACGTAACTCATAATTTTCTATGCTTTTAGAAGTTATGCAGACTCCCCTGAGGCTGACTGGCCGCCGTTCATCCATGCGCCACCCTCTGAGAGATCAATGCCGTCAACGAGGATGCTGTCGGATGGCGTGTAACCTGAAGGCACAGCTGCGAATACGGCCTCCGCAATCTTGAAACCTACAGAGAGGGAGTACTCACCGAACACCTTCACATCGTAGTTCTCCTCATCAATGCGGTTGATACACTGCTCTGCCTTGCTGTAGTCAACCAACTCAACGAAGTTCTCTATCGGAGTAGCGAAGAGGATCTTTGAGTTGTACATTGATTTGAGGGCTACGAGGTGGAAGTTGGTGAAACGGATGGTATCGCCTGCCTCGATGCCGGTGTACTTACCATTCACTGTAAAGTCTGCCCTCTTGTAGCGGGTAAGGAACTGCTCAGAGCAGAACACGGTCGCAGTCTTTGCAAAGAGTCCGGAGATGTTGTCAACGAAACTATCGACATAAGCGAGGAGCTCTTCATCGCTGAGGGTGGTGTAATCCTTCGCGTTGCGGAAGTAATTGATCTTGCATTTAGCGTCGGAGAGGCCGTCTACCAGGATAGTCTCATAGCCGTCCATTGAGTCCTTGGCAGCCGAGCCAGCGTCCCCGTCTTTGATGGTGCCGGCAGCAACCTCGTTGTATTTACCCTTTCCAACCATTGAGAGGGTGATGTCGTCGCACACTTTCGGAAGGATATGCTCCTCGATGATGTACTTCGTGATAGGCATTTCTGCCTGAGTCTTGCCCTGCTCATAGAGGTAAAGCAGCCAGCTCTTGATGATCTCTGCCGGACGGAGCGCTACATTGATTTTGTGGCGACGGTAAGGAATGCGGATAGGAGTGAACTTCGCCGTGCCCTTAGGTGTCCATTTCGGGGTGAACTGCTGAGATACCTCAGTAAAAATGGCTGCACTTGCGATGTAGTCGGTATTTGACTGGATTCTGGTCATATACTTCGCATCATCAAAGCCGTTGTAAAGCCTTTTTGCAATGAGGTCGAGCTTTACTTTTGGAGGCATAACCATTGAAAACTCGGAGTTCAGGTCGGTCACGTCGATACTGCCGTTATCGAGGGCTGCGAACGCCATCGGGCTGGAAGACTCGAGGGCCTGAGCTACGAGGCGGTTGTGGACTGCGTGCATATTGACTACGAACTGACGAGTGGCTACACCCACGCTCTGACGCTGTACTACCGGTGCAGGCTCCGGCTCCCTCGAGAGCTCGAGGACATCCTTCTGGAGCTGCGCTACCTGATTACGGAGAATAGTAGTCGCTTCGTCTGCCTTAGCGGCCACTGCTGCATTGAAGAGCTCGACAGCATTGTCGTTCTCTTCGTCGAGAGAGACGGACTCAAGCTTCTCGAGGAAGGCCTGTCCGTAGTTGTCGAGAATGGTCTTGCGGTCAGGCTCGGAAAGTTCAACCTTTCCATCCTTCACCTCAAGGCTTTCCCGTCCGAGAAGACGGGCAACGATTTTACCCATCTTGGAGTTTGAGAGAGTGTTTTTGTTCATATATAAACTTATTAAATAAAGAGGTATTTATCGATTAACTTCTGCGAGTGCGAACGCCGCCTCTACTGTTTCAAAGAGAGTCTTCCTCGCGTCGGCG
>CAVJRU010000021.1:24241-28387 GCA_963652025.1 bacterium | reverse complement strand
CGAGCCCCACCTTTAAGGCGTCATCGCAGAGGTAAGTCCTACCGCTCAGGATGCCTTCCGCCTCGGTGTCGAGGTTTGGCCGGCCCGCCTTCACGGCTTCGCGGAACTGCGAAACAATAGGCGACAGTTCGTCCTGAATGAGGGTGTAGTCTCCCTCGGCCGCTTTGCGGTAGCTTTTATTCTTATCATAGGACTCGCGCGCATAGATCGGGACGATCTTTACGCCTGTCTGCGGGTCAACCTCTGGCGGAATGCTTAGGGTGCAAACCGCGCCCACGGAGCCAATCTCGGACATCTTATTGTCGAGGTAGATGAGGTCGCACTGGGAGGCAACCCAGAGCGCCGCGCTGCAGCAGAGGTCGCAGTGGGCTATGACCGGCTTACCGGCAGCTTTCGCCTCGGCAATGGCTTCCACTAATGGAGGCACGGCGTTGGCCGCTCCACCGCCGCTATCTATATCAAGGATGATAGCGGCGATGTCTTCGCGATGCGCACATTCTGAGATGAAACTGGCCACCTTGACGGTGCCCGGAGCTTCGCAGGACTTATATTTTGTCATAGTCCCACACAACGGCGCAAGGGCAACCATTTTCTGAATAGTGGACTCCGGCGCCTCACCGCCTACTTCTATCTTCGCGCCGTCTGCGAGTATAAAGGAAGGCTTCGCGCCTCCTTCGCTTTCAAGGTGCAGCGGTGTCCTAGACAGCAGCGCAAATGCCACCTGAAGGTAAGCTTCAGCATCGGCAAGCAGCCACCTGCCTCTGATGATGTCGGAGGCAAGCCGCGCTGTATTCGTTTGTCTTTCCATTGTATCTGATTTTGTCACAAAGTAAAGAAAAGGGCGCTATCCAAAAAAGGACAACGCCCTCTGCGGCTTCCGGCGGTGCTTTTGCCTATATAATAGACAATGACTGCCATTCTGCCTTCAGGTTGATGTAGTCGAGATTGTCTTGCAACTCGAAATGAAGCGGCAAATCCGAGGTTCCAAGAATGGCGTCGGCTCCGGTATCGAATGATAACCGGCAGATGCAGCCATCCCTCAGGCAGTCACGCACAGAGGGAGAGAGGCGGCGCACCTGCGTTTCAATCTTGCTTGTCAAAAAGCGTCCGTTCTCGTCGCGGCTGTCTTCTATCTCCAGCGTCGCACTTGCCGGAATCATCTCCAGTGGAAGTGGCTCCGACAACAGGTTCGATGCCGAAGTTACCATAATTCTTTTTACGATCCTTATCATCTTTCAATCCTTTTAAGTTTATGCTTTCGTCAAGGTAATAACAGCGGCGCAAGAGTCGGGACGTGAGCTCCTGCATCCGCTTTTGGGTTGCCCTGTATGCCCGCTTATATAGCGCGTCCGACGGATCAATCTCTGCGAGGTTGCGACTCACAATGAAGGCTTCCACAATATCCTTCCGCCGATACCCTAGACTCTCGCCTTTGCGGTAATAGCCGGCAAAATCAAGGTCGAACGTGGCCGAGAGCGCCATCATTAGGGCGTATGTATCTTCCCGGGAATAATAGATGAATTTATTTTCGAGGGTTCGCGTAGCCGGATTCAGCGGCAACTCAAGTGTAGCCACCAGCGATCCCTGAGGAGGACGCGGCTCGAACGCGGAATCCCTCGCCCTTGCACAAAGCAACTGCCCCATCGGCTCAGTGGTGCTCACCCGGTATGCGCCGTCACCCTGAAGTTTCGGGAAGAGGTAACCGAAATAACGGAGGCGCAGTTCAGTGTCAAATTGTAGTTTTATCTGCATTTAGTAAGGGTCTATATATCACAAAGTTAATAAATTAAAACCGTTTTTGCAATAAATTATTTTACGAGCACGGTGCCCAATTTTGTAAGGCGGCAAAGCGCTGCATAATTGCTTGCACGCACATAGTCGGTGTACCATTCGCCGGCATCCGGACCAAGCTCTACCTTATAAAGTACCGGCCGCCCTCGATAGAGGTCACAGAGCTCTGCTGGCCTCAGTCCTGATGGGGGGGTCTTATAATGCCAGAGGGGGAGCGACCGTCTATCTAGGAAGGCGTTAAATTCGAGCCTTATAGGGGGGTCAATTTCGCGGGTATATTTACTGTCTTCCATAATTCAAAAATGGTCAATTTTGGGATGTTTTTAACATCCATTTTTTTCTAGGGTTTTAGAGGTGCAAAAATTTCTGACCTTTTGACGCACTGATATTTTATCCTTGTAACTCATTATGTATCAATTATGTTTAGTGCGTCAAAACTTTCTCTATGTCTTTGACGCCAAAAACGGTCTAAAATGGGCTAACTCATTGAGTACTAACGGCGTCAAAACTTTTTCCATCATAATGCAATCGCATCAAAAGGGCCAATTTTGTGCGTCAAAGCAAAACCATTTTGACCCGTTTTGACGCACACTTTTGACGCACTATAACTTGTTGATTCCCACTTATTTATATAACTTTCTCTCTTAGTGCGTCAAATGGTCAAAGGATTTTATCTTCAGAAATGACGCATAAAATTTTCAACTTCAAAAAGTAGAGGTTCGATCGATTCGAACCTCATACCAAAGTTTAATTTCAAAGTCCAAAAAGACCTAAAATGGCGGCTTATCGAGAACCGCGTCTGGAGCCCCAAGGAAGGCGGCAGTATCTGCACCGGTCACCCCCGTGCCCCCACCCTCAGGTTCGGGCGGCGTGCCCAGAATTGACGCAGCGTCAAGTTCATTCTCAGGGTCTTTGCGGGTGTCGATATAGAAGAAGTAGGCGTCCTCGTAGTTCACCTTCCGTCGGATGTCGTTGCGCAGCTTCTCTGATTCTGTCAATAGAAGCTCGGGCGGATTGAAAACCCAGCCTTTATATGCACAGTACATTATGAGTTTAGTCTTAAATGTGCGCATCTTGATACTTTCTTGTATGCGCTTGTTCAGAGTAGACTTGTAAGCCTCAAAGGCTTCCAGCTTGTTCACTATGGTGTTAAGGCGGCTTTCGGTCAGCCAATCTTCAGCCCACCAGATAAACTCATCGGTGATTGCCCTCTGGAGGTTGCGCTGCTCGATCTGCTTCATCGGCGGCTGGATTCTTACCCTGAGCTTGTGCCACGCAGTAATACAATTAAACATAAAGTTATAGAAGCCGTTCATTTCTTCCGACGTGTAGTCCTGGATGAGGTTCTTTTTGAACTCAGTGTAAGGCGACCGCTCTTTCAGCCCCCTCATCGGGTCGTCGGAGTGGTAATAGTCGGTGAATGCGGTAAACCAGGTACGGCGCCTGAGTGATGCGTCAAATTTCTTAATAGCGTGGTTAGAAGTGAAGGCCACTTTCGGGCTATCCTTGAACTCCAGGATGAACGCGTCCTTGTTCTTAGGATTGACCACCATCTTGCCGGTAATCATCGGCATAAAGCGGTGAAGGTCTATGCCATCGTTCAGGTCATCAAAATACACCGTGTCTGTGATTCCTGGCTTTACGCCCGCAAGCATAAAGTCAGCTTTCGAGGGGTTGAGCTCCTGACCGTTGATAAAGAGCTGCTTCCTAAGCTTCTCAGTGCTGGTCATAAAGAGCGACTTTCCTGTTCCGCCCAGATGGGTGCCTTCCTCCGACTGCTCGGTCTCCATTGCGTAAATGGCGTAAGGCTGACCGGCTACCTTATGCTTACTCATAACATAGCCCAACGCCATAACCTTTGAAATAAAGTGCAGGTCGGTCTCCGCCCGCTGCTCAGCCGTGAGTGGCTTCCCGATTTCCTCCGAACGCCAATAATTGCGCCCAGTGTTATAAACAAACTTCATAAAGGTGCAGTCATCTCGGTAGATTTTGAGCCGGTAGCGCTCGGTTTCCTCCAGAGCGTCAATCGACTTCCTTGTTTGGATATATTCGGGGGTATCGGGGGTGAGGATGGAGAGTCGGTTCAGCAGGGTCGCATATTCCTGCGTGTACTCAATATCGAAGAACGGAGCCTCAGGCTTGAAGTCGTGCTCTATTATCTTCGATTTATAGACATTATATGGGCATTCGGATGGCTTTATGGTTTTCGCTCCTGCTGCCGTGACCCTGACTGGGCCATTGCTGAAGAAGAAGGTATCAGAGTGTTCGTCAAATGCGTTGAAATTCGGGACAATCACCGGAAGCTTCTCGAGGGATGTCCTCGATAGCTGAGGGGAGCGGTGCACAGCATTTGCC
>CAVJRU010000021.1:22425-24231 GCA_963652025.1 bacterium | reverse complement strand
GCCGAACAGTGTGCGGAAATGCTGTCGTCACCGATGATTGTCACCACGTTATCCTTGACTTGACAGAAGGCGAAATCTGTGCAGTCCGGGTTGGTCGCGATCCGATAATACCCGCTAGCCTGAAGGAAAGCATACAGCTGCTCGTTGTTGATGTCGTAGCCGGTGAACTTGCGCGACTGCGACCACTTTTCCTGCCAGAATTTCAGCCCTCCGGAGAGCTTCACAAGTTCCTTAAACAGGCTGACTGGGTTCTGATTCTCGGGGCGTCGAAAATGCACAAAGAAATCCTTTGCGTCCTTGCAGGGCTTACCCTTGCGGTCTTTGAATCGCTTGAGATCCTCGGGGAGGCGAATGATGTTGATGTCCAGATAACGCAGCGCAATGCGGTACATATTGGCTATGCCTGTATCGTCGATGTCATAGAGTATATATATTTTTTTTGCAAGTTTTTGAAGCAGGCTAAACTCGTATTCTGTGAGGTCGGCCGTCTCGCTATTTAGCCAGCAGACGTGATAGCCGGCAGAATGCACATTCAGTGCGTCCGACGGCCCGGAGCATATAATGAGTTCCTTCCACGCTAAGTCTACATCTCCAGCCACATCTTCGCCGTCTATGGCGTCGACCGCCACCATCCCAGGATATACGCCCTTCTTAGCGTTGGCATAGGCGACGATGAAATCCTTTTCCCCGAAAAAGAAGTCCTCTGGCTTTGCACCGACATACATAAAGCGGACATCGCCCAGGGGTTGATAAAGTTTGCCCCAGTTGCCGTAATCATAGTAATAGATGGGGTAATTCTCGGTGGCCGTTATCCGGTACGAGTCACCCTTCGCGTTGTGCGCTGTGATGTAGAAGTCGACAGGCTTGAGGTTCAAGTCGGCGCAGACTTCCGCAGTGATCTTATATCCCAGGGAGTAAAGCTCGCGATCGGTGAACTTGCCACCCTTCCTGAGGGAGACGCTCATCATTTCCTGCCCCTTTACACGTTCGATCTTTGGCATTGGCTTGGCGTCGGCAGTTGTTTCGCCCTCAAGTAGATGAGGCGCGAATTTCTTGGCTATCCAGACAATGGCGGCCGGGTACTCCAGCCCCTCTTTGTCCATCACTAACTGAATGGCTGTGCGTGCCTTCGTGTCATTACCTCCTTTATCCTGAATGAACCATACGCCCGCCTTCTGGAATACGGTGCAGGACGGGCTTTTGTCCTCGTCCCTTATCCTGAAGTTACGGCCACGACCTCCAAAGCAAGCAGCGCTCTGGGGGTAATAATAGGAAATGACCACCTTTCCACCCTCGGTGGCCTCAAATATCTGTTCTTTACGTATCATAGTTTTCCTTGTTCTGCTTGGCAGTCACGACCCGCCCGGAATAAAATGCGAGCGCGGGGAGATTTGGAGAGCAACTCAAAGAGCTGCTCTCTCGTGAAGTTGATGTGGCAGGTGCCCAGGTGGACGCCCTCGCCTCGCCTGAAGCCTGTATCTCCAATATGATCATTAGGTTGATTGAATCTTACGCCGTTGTTACTTTCGTTATCCATCGCCGCTCCATTTTATCGTCCGAATATCCGCGACTCTTCAAGTTCGCTGTAATCGCCTATCTCGAAGTGCAGGTCGTATAAATTGTCCTGCCTGCTGTCTGGGACAAAGGCCACAGCTGTGATGAAAAGATCGCCAGTGAATTTTTCAAAGTCAGCCTCTGCCCATTCTTCATAAAATCCACGTTCATTCTCCGGAAGTTTCCGCAACTGGCGGATAAGGCGATCTACGTGTGCAGCGTCAAGACGAATGGCTGCCCCGACTACCGGCA
>CAVJRU010000021.1:0-22415 GCA_963652025.1 bacterium | reverse complement strand
TCCCTGTAAATGCGACGAAGATGCTGACGTCCTGATGGCAAAAAAAATTTTTGTTTGTTAGATGTAACGTTGCCGTCATAGTTTTACTTTTTAATCGGTTCTATATCGCAGATGGCGGGAGATCATCATCAAACTGAGCGTTCACCATCTCTGCATTCATCTCTGAACCTTTGAATGGGCGAAGGTTGCCCAGAATAGGAATATCTCGCCTCTCTTCCTGAGACATTGCATTGTAAGCTTCAGAGCTGAAATTTTCCTTTACAAAGTGAGAGTCGCCATATTTGCTATCCTGAAGTTCGCGGGCAAAGAGATTAAGATATACGCCCCTACCTCCGACATACACCGCCTTGTTTTCCTCTGTGGGAATGGCGATGTACCTTTTATTGCCAATAGAGACAAATCTCGCCCCACAAAGCCTTGCGAGGTCAATTCTTATTGAGTAGTTCATATCATTATTTGTTAATGGTTTATTCTTCCCAGAGTTCCCTGCCTGCCAAATAGAAGGCGAAGAAGCATAAAATGCAGAGCAGGAAGGTGACAATGCCCCAAAAAGGGGAACCCATCAGGAAACAGATGAACGCCGCCCAGGCGAACACGACGGCGAAGAACCCAGCAAGGCGGACGATGCCGTCAGCCGTAAGTTTTAACTTGCCCATAGCCGCTTACCTTACACGTGAGACCATAATCGGCTGCCCCTTTGCGGCGCTGACCGTGTAAATCCTGCCCATATCGCGGCCGACGCAGGACGCCGTGTTCCTGATGGTAGAGACTTTCGCGCCCCTCGATGCAAAGGATGCCGTCTCACCGACACCCAGCGCCACGATGCTGCTCCTGTAGTTCGTTTTTGCCATATCTGTTGTATAAATTATTGATTTGGAGGAGATGGAGGGAGTCGAACCCTTTCCAACAGGCGCGAATATCAAAAGAACTGCGCCGCCCGTGCGGCTTCCATCTCCAGGTGCCGGTCTTTCCCGGCTGTCTTTTGTCAGCTTATTCGGGGGGGGGGCTCACGGCCGCCTTATTCTCAGCCCATACTTTTCTCCTTTATAGTTGCTTTTTAATTCATCGAGATATTCTCCGAAAAATCCCGCTTCGAGTGTCTGAAGGCAAAGCATCTGGGTATCGTCGTCTCCGTAACACTCAGCCTGCCCCCCACAGTCTTCGCCGCTACTACATCCGAGTGAAATGGCAAAAGCACCGCCCGTTGCATCTGCCCACGTTCTGAGTTCATCAAGGATTTCTTCGAAGGTCTTAGGCTCTACTGGCTTCTGTCCAAGCGTGTTGTTCTGTTCCATACTGTGTCTGTTAAAATTGTTCTACTTTGTTATAAATTATCCTACTTTATAAAATGCAATAGTTTATGCGCCGGGGGCCTTGCGCGTATTTTCGGCCATCTGTATAAGGGCCTTCAATTTTATGCTCCGGTGCAGGTAGTACCTGCGTTCCTCATCTCCCATCTGTAGTTCATTGAGCGCAAAGAGTGTCCTGCGAAGCTCGAGTCGAGATGCCACCGCAAGCATCTGTGCATCTTCCCAGTTTATTTCAGAGATGGTCATCAGCCCCCTGTTATCGTGGTCTATTATCATAATCGCTTGGTGTTTAAGAACTTTTTTATACCTTTGCGGCTTATATGTATATATGTATATATGTATATATGTATATATAACGAAAGCAAAGGTACAGATATTTTCTTAATTTACAATAATTATCTGCATTATTTTTCGTGATTATGGTAGAAATAATAAATAACTTATTGAGTTATAGCGGATTAAACGCAAAACAATTTGCGGAAAGAATTGGTCTAGAACGCCCTCAGGCCATCTACGATATCCAGAAGGGTAAAACAAAAACAATTTCACCCGGTATGGCAAACAAGATTTTGTCTGCATTTCCGGCAATCAATCGGGCGTGGCTGCTGTCAGGTGAAGGTCAAATGCTGAGGAAGGGCATAAGCATCGGACCGGGCAACTCGGGAGTTATTCTGAATGGAGCAAATAATAACTCCATCGACAACCGTCACTACTATAGCGACAGCCCCGATGTTCTAAAGGCTCAAATTGAGATCCTGGAGCAGCGGATAAAGGAAAAGGATGCCCAGATAAAGGAAAAGGATGCCCAGATAAAGGAAAAGGATGCCCAGATAAAGGAAAAGGATGCCCAGATAAAGGAAAAGGATGCCCAGATAAAGGAAAAGGATGCCCAGATAAAGGAAAAGGATGCCCAGATTCAAAAACTTTTGGACATTCTTGCAAAGCAATAGCCCTATGAAATAGAAAGGGTTGCCACCCAGTGTGCCGGGACAAAAACGGGACAAAATTTGGCAAAAGCCTCGATTTTTCAAAATTTTGAGCACTGATTATTAAGTAGTTACAAATGAAAAACTCTTCGGAGCAAATCTCCTTCTCTCCGCAAAATACCGATAATGCGCTAAATATCAGCTATTTATCCGATTTAGAACGCAAAAACGGGACAAAAACGGGACAATCGTCTTCGCATTCTTTCGGCAACCTTTATAAGGTGCTGGTGAAGTTGTGTGAAGAAAAAAAAATGTCTTTTCACAAACCGACCCCCTACATCAATTATGTGCCCCCTAAACTGACGCGCGGCAAAATTTGGTACATCTCCTATTATGTGCAAGATCCAGCGACTGGGAAGCTCAAACGCATACGTGTAAAACTCAACCGAGCCAAAAGCATAAAGGGACGCCTCGTGGCTGCTCGCGCCCTGATGGGGCGAATCAGTGAGAATCTCGCCCTGGGATGGAATCCCCTTCTCGAGAAGCTCGCGCCAAAAGCGTATAAGCGTCTGTTTGATGCCTTCGATTCTTTTCTGGAAGTCAAACGGCGGGAGCTTGAGGGGAACTCTGTGAGGTGTTATGTCTCTTTCGTCAAGGCCCTGAGGGCGTGGCTCGAAAAGCACGGATGCAACTCACAGACATACGCCTGCGCCTTCTCAAATGAGATGGCTATCGATTTTATGGCCCACATTGAGAGTACCCCGCACATCTCCCCCAGAACATACAACAATTACCTAATGTTTTGCCGAGTGTTGTTTGACTGGATGATGGAGCGGTCATATATCTCGGCCAATCCCTTCTCGGCTATCAAGAAGAAGACCCGCAAACTGGCGACAAAGAAACGACGGCTACTTTCGGACGATGAGCTCGCAAAACTCTGGGCATTCCTGGAAGAGGACAACCCGGAATACCTCGCACTCTGTATGCTTTGTTATTGCTGCCTTATGCGCCCGAAAGAGATAGCGCTGCTCAAGTGCTCGGATATTGATCTAAGGGCGCAGACGGTGCTTGTAAGGGATGAAATTGCGAAGAACGACAACACTTCAGTGAGAACAATCCCGACGGCTGCCCTGAAGTATATCGAACGTCTTGATCTTCGGAATCCCGACGCCTACCTATTTGGCCACAACGACCACTGGGACTTCAGGGCGGCCGCAAAGCCGGTGCCCGAGCGGAAGATTGCCACCTACTGGAACAATGCTATACGCCCAGCGTGCAGTTTCCCAATGGAGGTGCAGTTCTACAGTCTAAAGGACACGGGGATCACGAATATGATAAGCGCGGGCGTGCCTGTGACATCCGTAAAGCAGCAGGCCGACCATAGTAGCCTTGCAATGACCTCTATATATTGCCAGAGGTCGGCAAAGGCGACGGAATTCCTCAAGGCGGTGGACATTGTAGGGGAGAAAAAATAAGGCAGCATATGCCGCCTTTATTTTATGTTGTCAATTCCTTGAAAAATAACCGGATTTTATCATTTATACCCTTATCCGCCTTCGACGGCGCTTTCGTCACCACTGGAAGATGTTGTAGCTCACGCCCACTCCTATGTACGGTGAGAGCACCACCTGCTTATTGTCGAGGGTGGCTCCGTAGCCAACCTGCACGCCGATGCCCCAGCGGGTCTTTCGGGCGACTTCACGAGTAACCGTCTCTGTTATGGTGACACTTCGGGGGTAAACCTCGATCCAGTCGAGAACGGGACGATAGCCGCTCACCTGAGCACGAAAGGTGGAGTCGCTATAGGTCTTTGTCTCGGTGTTCATCCGGACATAGAGGGTGTCGCGCAGTCGGATGGTGTCCGTGGCAAAAATAAGTATGGTATCAGCAGTCTCAATGATGTTTGCCGCGGGGCGGTCAATCCTCACTGTGTCGTGAATGACGGTGGTGTCCCGAGCCACCTGAGGCACGGGGTGAAGTTTTGTAATGGTGCGGCGAACGACGCCAAAAGCCACAACTGCGCAGATGGCTGCGCCTGCGAAGGCAGAAAGGGAACATTTAGAGAATGTATTCATATGCTTATATAATTATATAATTTTCGGACAAAGCCCCTCGCACCTCACGGCGAAAGGGGACTATGAGAAATAATTTAACCATAAAAAAATAACACCAAATAACCTAAAATTATGTATGATACCACAAAATGGCGCATCCCTGCGTTTGGGCCGGGAGAGGGTGTCGTCCCTACTCTCGGCGTTACCAACGATTAAAATATAAAATATGGAGAAACATCTCACGGCGGCATTATATCTTTTCTCCCCTATAAGTCCTGGAGTAGAAAATCATCTTGCGTTGCGCCCCTTTACGCCTATGAGAGATATGGATCATAGTGTTGTAAAGCCCCAACTGGTCAAAGGGTAAGTCCAGCTCCACCAGAAGGCGCGCGAGTTCGGTCACGGTGGTCGTGTCCCCGGAGGCCATCACCCCGAACGGAGAGACATCCGCCGCTTCGCCCAGAAGATGCTGACTTGTAAGCTGCCCGCCTGCGATCTTGTTCACCTCTGAGCACCGGTAGCCGCTATTGATATAGAGCGGCTTCCCCCACGCGTCCCTCAAGGGTTGGAGGACCTCGTCCACGAGGGCCTTGACGTTATCCCTCACCTCGATAGATGTGATAGTGTTTTTGACTCTAAGGGAGGCGTGATTCGTAAACTCGAACTCACTATAATTAAAGGATTTGCTAATTGTTCCCATTTGCTAGTTCCTCCTTCTTTTCTAGCTTATATTGTTTTAAGAGCTGCTCGACGGTGTCATAATCTGCGCCAAAGTCTATCTCCTTGCAGTGGGCGCTATAATACTCTTTGCCACGGCCCATTGCCGGGCGCCGGAGCACGCATCCCTGATGGACGCACATATAATAACCCTTCGTCGTGTTCTCGCATCGTTTGTCTGCGAGCTGCTCGTTCTTTTCCCGACATTCTGCCTTCAGGGCGGCAATCTCTTTGTCTTTATTGTCATCCACGCTGTGCAGGGTGTTGATGACCTCATTGAGCACGTTGACCACCGCGCCATCAGCCTCGGCATCCCCTTTCTTCTTTGAACTTTTCAGAGTGGCCAGTTTGAACAAACCCCCACCCATCAAGAAGGCGATAAGTGTCTCCACAAATTTAACCCAATCCATACCTTTGCCCTCCTACCAGAATAAGAGATAGCCCCAGATGCACACCTGCATCAGGAACGCGCCGACGGCCGTGAATACTGCGTCCGAGGAGGCGGCGGTCCCGCCACAGAAATGGTCAAGGATTTCCTTCAGGACGCCGGCAATCACGCCAAAAGTAGCAGCAAACGGAGCCAAAGCAGGGAGGAGGGCGCAAAGCCCGGTAACGGCTGCGCCCGCGATGAGATGGAGGCATTTATCTACCCCCCAGGAAGCGAGCCAGGCTACTGCCCACCTGAGGGCAGTCTTGGCCTTCGTGCGGAAATCTGTGAATTTACTCATAGTTCTCGTCCTCCGTATGCCTTAAGCCCTCCAATTCCTCCGCCTCAATCGCGAGTTTAGCCTCTGCAATCTTCGCTTCGTTGGCGTTATACTCCTCGTTCGCCTTGAGGTATTCGGCATAATCCTCAGGGTACGCCGTTGCGAACTTTTTACCCATTTTCGCGCATTTTGCCGCGTGCGCATCGCTCTTGCTCATCTCTGAGAGCAGCGCTATCTGCCGTTCCTCAAGCTGCTGAAGTTGTATTTTTGTATCCATATCGTTTTGTTTTATGCGTTTGTCTGTAAAGATTAAAGTTGTACCTGCGCGTGAGTATCTCGATGTGCCCATAGCTCTTGTTTGCCGTGAAGCAACGACGGGCGTCGTCATAGTGGCAGAATCTTAGCCACGCGGGGCTCACAAGGTCTGCAAGGTCTCGGACTTTGCCGTAAGCGTCCCGATGCTGAAGTAGCCCGAGGTAACTGTTGGCTGTGCTGAGGAAGTGGCTGAGCTGTATCGTAGATGCTCTCCTGTTCCATCTCCGGAACGCGGCGCGGCAATTCCTCAAGGCACGCTCTGAGGCATAGATGCGCCCGAACTTTATTCCCGCACCGAGAAATCGCACACCCTTGCTATAATGCTGACAATAGCGTTTGCGCGGGTGCATCTCATAGCCATAATCCTCGCGCAGTATCTTCTCGCAGGTGGAAATCCAATTCAGGGCGGCACGCTTATTCTCGACGACCCAGACCATATCGTCCACATAGCGGGTGTAGGCGAGCCCGCCGTCCACCTGCATCCGGTCGAAATCCGCGAGGGCGTAGTTTTTCTCCACCTGCCAGTACTGGTTGCCCAGGCACGCGCCTCTTGCTGGGTCATTATTGAAGACCACGCTCTTGCCCGCCGCGATGAGTTCGTCCCATTTGAAGCGGGGCGAACGCAATTCCGCGTGCTCCTGAGGATAAGCAAAATTTACCCTCTGAAGGATAAAAAGTAGGTCATCCTTTTCTTCGTCTTCGGGGATGTTTGCCTCAATGAGTGAACGATAACCCTCGTATGAGCGGGCGAGGTTGGTTGACGGGAAGAAGGCGCGAATGTCGCGCTCTATGATGTAGCAGTCGCGTGTATAATTGTGCGAGACCCTCCGGATATCATCTTTCACCTTCGCGATTGCCCGGTCAATGCCATAGCCGACGCGGTTGTTGAAGGTGCTGTTAGTGAGCCGCGATTCCACCAACGGGCGCACAGCGAGGTCGAAGTGATGCTGGAGGATTTTCATCTGCATAAGGCAGGCAATGACTTCGCGCGGGCGTGGCTCCCTAACAACGAAGGCGTAGATAAAAGGAACAAGGGTGCGGTCATTGAAATCCTCAAGCAGCCGCACGAGGTCTCGCTCCCAGTGCAGCTCAAAATGGATGCTGTCGGCACTCCGGCGCTTGTTCGTCCGGTTGTCGAAATAATCCCGTATGAGTGTTTCAAGTTCCATTTCGTTTCGTCATAATTCAGGGAGGGGACCACCACATTCTGGTTGTTGAAGTTGTTGTTGCCAGCAAAGCCGTTGTTGCCGTTAGCGTACCAGCCGTTGTTACGGTTGTAACGGCTCGAAGACCAGAAGTTGGAGTTATTTCCCGAAACCTCCTTCTTTACTCTTAGCTGCCCGGGTGTCGGGAAGCGGGGTTTCCTTTATGATTGGCGGGACCGCCTGTTCATCGTGTTGGATGCAGGTCGTGCCCTTGTTCCGTGATTTATAGAGTGACTTCCTCCAGCGGGTCACACCCTCGTCCAGTTTTGCGAGTGCCTCTACAATCTCAATTTTGATTGTGTCGGGCTTCGCTTCCTCCTTTGTGGTGGGGATATGAATGGCGTTACGCGCCCCGATGGCGCGCATTGTGCGAATAAACACCGCCACATTCGCACAGAGCCGCTTGAGATGAACTTCGCGGTCATCCTCAAAATCGTAGGCGAGGGTGAACTCCTTGATGACATCCAGAATCTGCTCCACTGCCCTATTGCCGTAGCGGATGCGGTCTACCTTCGTCATCATCATCTCCGCCCGGAGAAGAAGGGCGTAGAGCCGCTCCGCGTCAAGGATAATCTGCGGTTCGGGTCTCTCTCCCGGGAGGGTTTTGGGGCGGTGGTATTCTGATTTCATTTGGAGGAAAATTTAACCATTTATTCATACACGCGTGCGCCTTGCGAGCGCACGCGCAAGACTAATATCAAAGGGCGTCTTCGACGCTCAAAAGCAGGGAGGGGACCACCACATACTGGTAGTAGAAGCCGCTGCCGCCGGCAAAGCCGTAGCTGCCGTTAGCGCACCAGCCGAGGATACGGTTGCAACGGCTCGAAGACCAGAAGTCGGAGTAATTATACAACGCAGGCGCGCCGACGGCCTGTAGGGCTTTGTTTACAGGGTCGACATCTCTGCCACCCTCGGACGGATACTTCAACCCGCGGGTGAATGGGATTATGCCTTTTACATCCTTAACGAACCACTGCCCCTTACCCATAAGGGCGTGTTCTTCGTTCTTGGAAGCCACCCAGTGCGCAGCCGGGGATTGGTAGATTTCCCCCCCCGCCTGCGTCGGACATTTAAGCGAGGCGAGATAGGCGGTGTTTCGCTTCCCGTCGCCATAGATGTCGGTATTGAAGATGCCCGTGCTTGACGGCAACACTGCGTCGTGGCCCTTGAGGAAATTCCGCCATCCCTCCTCACCGCCGCCATAGATGGCTCGAAGAAAGGCACAGTGGTCACTATCCCGATACTGCGAAGTTCCGAGGTACGCCGGGAGGCATATAGGATAAGGACATTTTATTGAAGTGATGTCAGATGCGGGGTTGTAGGTTGTCGAGTTGATGTCATTCTTAAAATTAGCAATCATCCTATACATATTCGTTGTGCAACCCTCGCCGTTCCTCACTCCATTCATTCGCGGCATCGTAGAGGATGGCAGCCAATCTGTAGCAGTGTTCTCGGTAAAAGAGAAGCCGTTCTTGCCGGAGTTGTAGTATTGCCTCCACGCACTGCAGTTAAACCATACGGCGATGCTGCCGTCGGTGTCCGCCCGCGCCACCCAGTCCTGTGTCACGAACGGTTCATTTGCTGTGAAGTAAGCATTCAATGCGGCCACCACACCCTCGATATTGGAGGCAGTGTAGGTGATGAGGTAATCGTGGAGTGCCGCCCAGTTGTCCGAGGCTTGACAGATGCTCAGCGTGCTAGTGTGCTCCGTGCCATCGATGGTGAAGCCTGTGAGACGGAATTGCCACTTCGCGAATATTGGGAGGGCTTTTGACTCCAAGCCTATGATGGAAATCTGGCCGCGAAAGGCATCGTGATCAATACCCATATCTACGATGCCTTTCGGTTTGTAGTTGCTCATAAAACTCTTTGGGCTGAAGGTGTCAGGAGATACGAAGTGTAGCGCGCCGCTGCCATCAAGAACGGCAATACTGCCCGTGCGCGCCGATTTCGCTCCCAAAATCGCATTCCGTCCGTCATATTTGCACTCGTTGCTCTCGCCAATGAGCGATACCTGCGACTCAAAGTCGCTCTTGGTTGCGGCATTGTATGCCGCCAAAGTGTCATAATACTTTATCATAGCAAATTATCTTTTACAAGTTTACGCCTTTCGCCAGTCGCTAACACTGTCCGTCCCGACGGCGAAATAAAGCACGCCCGCGCTCTCGTCAATGTAGAACTGTCCCTTTTTCTTCGGGACACCATCCCACGGAAGCCCAGAGGGGAGGTTGCTCGGGACATTCGCCTCTGATGGTGTGCCCTTAGCGCTCAAAACTGTAGGGTAACGATTAGATGTGAGCATCGATACATCAAGGCTTCCTGCTGTGGCGTTGCCCAGTTTATCTCGGCTCTCCTCCAGTGCTTCCACTCGCTCGGCAAGAGACACCATCGCCTCGACCATCGTGCGATGTTCGTAGATGCCGAACACCTGCGAGATGAGGTTGGCAATCGCGCCGTGCTTTTCGACGATAATGGTCGTGTCGGTCACGCCCGGCTTGTACGAGATGGCCACCTTGCAGCTCTGGGGGATATTTGCCACATAGTAGCCGCTGTCCGGGATGCTTACAAAGCGGTCCTCATTGTTTGGGAGGTAGCGGGTCTCTGTGTAGGTCTCAGTGGTGTACACCGGATAATCTGACACTGTGGTACTCTCTTCGGTCGTTACCTTCTCGGTCTCAGTCTCAGGCTCAATTTCCACAACATAATAGAGAGGGTTGTTGTTGATGTCTTTCTTCTGGACGGTCCGCTGCCTCTCCATCTGCTCGTAAATTGAAATCACCGAGAGGTCGAGAGCCTTATGGGTATCGTCGGAAGGATTGAAGCCAGTCTTGATGAGCAGCTCTGAGCAGGCGTCCACATCGAAAGGTTTGGAAATGGCAAAGGATGTGTTCGCCACCGCCGAGCGGGAGGCACACTGCACATACTTGCCATTCTCGCCCAACTCGAGAGTCACGCTCTGCCGCGAAGCACTGTAGCCCAGCAAGAGCGTCAAGCGCTCGTCCAGCGCATTGATAGCGTCAATGGCTGTGGCATTGGTGTCTATATCCTCGGAGTTGTCGGCAATCCTTTGCTGGAGGGTCGCATCGGCGGCAGCACGCGCCTCGCTCTCGGAAGCAATGTCTGTCGTGTTTTTTGCTATGGCCGTCTTGTTCGTCGCGATGTCTTTCGCGTTCTGCTCAGTGTCGGCCTTGCATTCCTGGGCGACCTTGTTGGCGTTGGCCGCCGCGTCATTCGCCGCCGTGGCTGCGTTGTTAGCCGCAGTCGCCGCATCGCTGAGGTAACCGATAACGATGTCGCTCTCTACTGAGCTGTCGTCGCTACTCTTTCCTGGCCAGAGCATCACTGCCATCTTTACCGGGGTGACATCTTTCCGAACGCCCTCCGGGAACTCAGAGTTGTCGCTAAATTCTTCAATCTCGCAGATGAGCTCCCCTGTTCCCAGGAATGTCTTCGAGAGGGCGATGGCTGCAGTGAGAGTCATTCCATCTCCAGAGACGGTGCAGCCGTCAAGGACGGCACCGTCGCGCTCCACCACTATGCAGCCACACCTCTCCGCTGTGAAGTAGGTGAGGCGCACGTGCTGAGGTACGGCGATCTGTGTCTGTGTCGATCCGTCGGTGGTGTAGAATTTATGCACCGCCGTAAAGTCGCTCTTGAAATTCTGGTATCTCATAACTTTACATTAAATTGTTGCAATTCGTTTCTTGCTGGAATCCCGCTCGGGTCGGCTGCCGGGTCTGCATAGTGCCATTTGAAGGAAAAGGCATTCAACTCGCCCTCTATGCCATCGCTGCTTACGTCATCGACGATAATCCTATCCTGGCCTAAGTTCTCGGTGTACAGATACCGCTCGCTCGATGAGAAGAAATCCTGCCAGAACCTCACCTCCTCGCGCGTTGCAAGGTAACCGGTGAAGGTCTCATATTGAATCTCGCTGTCATTGCTGACTTCCTCTTCGACTTCGCCATTCACAAAGGTCTGAGTGTCGGTGTTCACTTCAATCTTCCGCCGTTTTTCTGCATAGATGACTTCGCCGGTGCCCAACCTGTTCTTGAAACAGAAAGCATCTCGCTGCCTATTGCTCACAATGTAGCGCAGTGTCTCCTTCACTTCCGCAATATCTTCGTCGTAGATGAGCTGCACGTCATATCCCAGGATGCGCAAATCAGCGTAACCCTTCGCCTCTGCGAGTTTCTTGATGGCAGCAATGCTCGCATCCGTCTGCACGATGCCATAGGCAGCAGTGTCGCTGAGCTCCACCGTGAAAGGCGGGTAAATGTCTGAATACACCACGGCGGCCATCCTGATGAAATCGTCATAGTCTGGAACACGATAAAGACGTTCGGCGATATTATCTCCTATCTCATAGACCTGCGGGCGTGCAGAAATTAGCCGATAACCCTTACAAGTATCGGCAAGTATAGACTGCGGGACTTGGCCCCCGATGACTGTCGCGCTCCAGGACGCCGTGTCTGCCCCGCTGGTGAACGTGAAGGTCACCTTTGCCCAACTGAGGAAAGGCGACAGGGAAATGGGGAGTGACTTCAGGATGAGATCAAGGTCTATCGTGGCCCATCCGGAAGAATCTGCCAACACCGAGAAAGACATCGCCGAGGCGGTCTTTGATGTGACAGAGAGCGCAACAGAGAGCTCGGAGTTCGCCGTCAACCCATTTACTGTGAGGGTTCGGGCATTGCCAGCGAAAAGCACCGAGTACTGGTCCTGATATGTTGTATCTATTGTCATATTGCAAAACTACTATAATGTTGACTTACAAAAAAGGACACTAAACAGAGACGAAATCCGCCTCGCACTCGAACCCTTCCGCGCCCGCCGTGAAGGTCACAGAGAGCTTCTTGATAAAAAAGGCGCGTTTGTGAATGAGAACTTTGTTGTACATCCTGAAATTCTGGAGGTCTATAGCTGTGAGGTTTACGTCGCAACTGAGCAGCTGCCGATCTTTCGCCAACCACTCGTAGTAAGGCTTATGGAATTGCTCGAAAAGCCATCCGGGCTTCAATGACGGGGTGGAGCCAAATCGCTTGGCGGCATAACGAGTGAGCGCAATGGTGGCATCATCAATTTTGTCTATCTCGGAGGTGGATGTCGGATGAGAAGACGGCGGGGTGGTCTTCAATGCCCTGTAATCAGTGAGTTGCAACCCGTCGGGGCTAATGCCCACATAAACATCTGCCCCCCTCTTTGCATCCTGCCCGTTGGTAATCTCTAAGATTGGAGCCATTACAAATCTTTGCGAAAAACCATTGACGCTCCTCTGATCGCCGGAGATGCTGTCGGATTCTTTCCGAGTGAGCACAGCTGGTGTGCATTTCACCAGGTTGAAGTCTGTCGAGTTGTCCACTTCGTCACTATCGCCTACCACATTCTTCATTTTTGGATTGTTATGCCAGGCGATGTCGTGGGCGGAAATCACCTGCACGGTGTCCTGATAACTGCCAGAACTGAGATTAACCCTCACCTTCAAGTCTATACCCTGAGCGCTCAGGTAATCGCCCGTGCTCTCTATATTCGCAGTGTAACTCCACGGGGCATAGAGAGTCCCGGAGGTGTACACCGGGCCAAAGTAATTATATAGGCACGCGGTGAGATTCGGGTAATTGCGATTCAGGGCGACGCTTTTGTCGAATTCCTCATCTGGGGTGTTGGCATAGGCGAACGAGTAGCTATTGGCGGCCTCCTTCTCGCTTGTAAAAATGTCGGACACCTTCCCTGTCCAGTCTTCGGCTGCCTTTGCATTGAACACTCTAAAGAGTGACTTTAGTGACAACATTCCGCCATCCTCGAACACTGCCCCACAGAAAATCTTTGCGAGGTTCTGCACGAATTCCAGAAGGGTGATGTCTGGGAGACCTTCCGCCGCCTCTGGGGTACTATAGATAATGTCATACTTTGTTAAGAACCAGCCCGTGCCATAAATCGCCAAAACATACATATATTCGGCGATGTATGAGATGTCGTCCGAGAGCGACATTCTGCCCGCGAGGATCTTTGAGACCCTAATGGCCGGGATTGGCTTCTGATAGCCGCTATCCATCATCCCGACAGCCTCACCAGGAAAATTGCAGTATTTCACCGCGCACTCTGTTTGTGGGTACTTGTTGTCGAATTCCATTTCCAGAGCAATGGTGTCGTTTCCCTGAACATAATAGCCAGTGTAGTCCTTCCTGATAATAGGTGGGAAAAACAGCCCATCCGGCGGCGTAGAGTTGCCGACGGCCATCTGATAGTTAAATGTCGCTATCTTGAGGTCGTGGAGTTTCACGCTCCAGTCATCCTCAAGGCTCCGCCCGGCAAAGGTATAGTTCAGCCGTCCATCTTCGATGCCGTCGTAAGTGAGTGTGCCCCTCAAGAAGGGGATGCCGTCAAACTCAAGCGTGGCCGAGAGGGCCCTCACGCCGGGTTCCAACTTCAGCGCCGGGAGGTATTCCAGCATCGCGCAGTTACGCTGCGAAGGAAGGAAGGCGATGGATGTGGTAAACGGCACGGGGATGCGGTCATCCTCCATTATCGGGTTATCATATTCAAGGACGAACTCAGCACCCGGCACTAAGTCGAGCGAAGTCCCATCTGATGTCAAAATCTTTATCATCCTAACTGTCCTCTTCTTTTAATCCTGTTATATTTTTCCTCAGTTTCCTTTATGCCGCCGCGTCCCAGCATTGAGACACTTGCGGTGATGGGTTCATCGAGTTTCCTTGCAAGTTTCTCGAGGACTTTTGCGAGGACTGCGTCACTGCCTCCTCCGATGGTGGCCGTCGCACCGCCAGAGGTGGTGGCCACCGAAACAAAGCCGCCCTGAGCGCGTCCTTGCATAGCCATAGCAGGGTAAATGGAGCAGAAATTCAGACTCCGAAGTTTCCCATTGCGGCGCGCCGTCTCCAGCGTGGCCAAGACCGGTGCGAGGGTTGGGTTTTCAAGGGCTTCGTGCGGGACGACATATTCCGCCCCGTTCTCCCCGACGATGACCGTCGGGCCTGATACAAAGCCACGGGCGTCAGGTGAGAGCTTTGCATTGAAGCCCTTCCCATCCTGCTCGCGCCGGACATTCACGAATCCTCCCTCTTCAGCGCCGGTAGTGATAGGCTGCGAGGCGATGATCGCGATTTCCGCTGCTCCCATTGCTGCCGCGACAGCCGCCGGGATGAGTCCCCACGGTAAGCCCCACTGGGCAATGGTCGAGGTAATAGAGAGCGCTGTGTTTATGATTGCCTGCGTGAGATTCAGCGCCTTTTCGCGCTTTGCCTGCTTGATGGCCAATTCTTCCTGGTAGGCATCATATTCGGCGTCCATCTGCTCCACCTGGGCGTTGTATTGGCTCTCGGTGATGAGCCCTGCATTGAGCCGCTTCTCAAGGGTATTCTTCTTCTTATCCTGGCTCTTCTTGTATTTCTTGAGTTGCTCTTCCTCTTTAGCTGTTGCGAGGTCGGAGAACTTTGCAGCAAGATCAAAGGCCTCCTGCGCCGCGCCACCGATGCCTGAGATGGTTGTCTGGAGCTCTTCTGCACCGAATTGCCCCTGCGCGAGGTTCTCGAACAGAGTCTCCCAGCTATCCTGCGACACACCGAACATCTCGCCCTTGCCTGTGCCCTGTTTGATGCTGCTGCGCCCCTCCTTCTTCCCGGAAGATGCCGTGGCGGTCGTTCCTGATGCGCTTCCGGAAGCGGCGTCGCCACCTTGGAGGGCGTTCATCTGCGCAAGGACATCCGCGAGTTGTGTCTTTAGCTTCTGGAGCTCTGAATTGTCAAGGCTTATCGGCATACCCTCCAGTGAGCGGGTGTCTACAAGGCTCTCGAGCATTACTTGAAGCTCCGAGAGGTACTGAAGGTCGAATTGGGCGAGTTCTTCGTTCTGCTTTCGCTTGAGCGCCTCCTTCTCGTCGGCCGTGACCTGGAAGGTAAGCAGTTCCGCCGCCTGCGCGTTCTGCATTTCTTTCTTCTCGAGGGCGTGCTTACTCTGGAGATCTTTCAGCTCGCGGTCGAAAGCCGCAAGACGTATGTCTTCAACCTTATTTCGGTGCTTTATCTCCACCAACTCGATGAGTTCCGCGTTGCCTTCAGACTTTGCAAGCTCCTCGCTGTAGCGCCTATCCTCTTCGAGCAAGGCCTTCTGGGTGAGGTCCTGTTCGTTGTCAATGATGAGTTGGGTCTTAAGCTCCGCCTGCTCCTTGATCCTCCGTCCGAGGTCTTTGGCCGCGTTGTCGTTCTTGTTACCTACGGGGCTCGCGCTCTGGCTGCTGCTCACTGAGGACGCCTCCGTCGTTGCGGCGCTGCCCACCAGGGCCCCGAGCGTGCCAGTGCTCTGGGGGTTGGATTCAAGGTCGCCGAAAAGCCCGTCAATCGTTGAGCGGAGCGTCTTGCCGCTCTCGGCAGCCCTATGGAACTCCTGCGTAATTTTGAGGATAGCTCGCGATGACTTCCCGCCGAACGCGCTGTTCACCGTCAGCCCCCACTCCGAAAGGTTGCCTGAGTCGTACGCACTAGATGTGCTCTGAGCAAGCACCTCTACATCTGAGGCTGACATCTCCTGCCCTGTTCTTTTTTTGTAAGCCTCCGCGAGCGCCTTGACCGTTGCCTTTACTGTCTCAGTCTTATGGTTGGCTACGTCCATCTCGGCGTTTTCCTTTGCCTGTAGGCGAATTTTATTCTCCAGCTGCGCGTTCACCCTCCGAAGCGACGCCTCGATGTCTTCGTTCGTGGTCTTTTCGGCCAAGAGCGCCGGGAGATACTCGCCGTATGCGTCATTGATTTTATCAATGGCCGCCTTGCGTTCATCACTCCCTTCCGCTGCATCAAGCGCTGCGCGTTTGAGGTTTTCTAGCCGTTTGCGCTCTTTGTCCATCTCTATCTGGGCACTAATGAGCGCCGATGTAGTGTCCACCGTCCGCTTGTTCAGTTCCCCGAGCCCCTTCGTGGCTTCGCGGCTGGAGGATACTATGGCGGCGATTCCCGTCGCAAGAGCCGCCACGCCGGCGGTAATCAGTCCTATAGGATTAGCCAGCAGTGCTGCGCCGAACGCCTTGGCGGCCGCCCCAGCTGAGGCGTAGCCACCCGCGAGTATTTTCAGCGACACCGCGTGGACGGTGTTCGCCTTGCCAGATGCCTCAAGTAGTGCCACTTCTTTCAGGAGCGACTGCCGGAATTCAATGCTGCCCAGATAAGCGAGTTTTTTCTTTAGGGTATAGGCGGCGAGCGCGACTCCCACTGCCACAACCGTCGCGCGGTACTTCGTGAGCATCGAGATGAGCTGCGAGATGACTCCCAGGAAGGTAGACGTACCTCTCAAGGCAACGTTCGCTGCCGGCATAAGCTTCTGCCCAATTTCCACGCTCGTCTCGGTGATGCTCTTTGTGAGCTTTTCCTGTATGGCGGTGGCTGACTGATTCTTCGTGTTAAATTCGTTTGTCAGCGACACGCCCTCTGTGAAAGCCTCATTGGCCAGCGCCTGCTGACTCTTGAGCATCTCGATGTTGTTCGCCAATGAGCCGAGCACGGTGACCGCCCTCTGACCGTTCAGATGCATCTCATCCATCGCATGCGTGATGTCGAAAAGGCCGTTTTCGCCCTTCATCCCCTCGAGCACCTTCACGAGTGCTGCGTTCACGTCCATCTCTAGGAGGTTGCGAAACTCCTCTAACGGAGTCTTCGCAATTTCTGCGAATGTCTCCGTCTTTTTGAACATCGCGATGATGACCTGGCCGATGGCCGTGGCGGAAGTCTCTGCCGCCTGGGCGTTTGCGTCAAGGGTGGCCGCCAATCCAAGGATTTTATCTATGGAGATGTCGGCGTTTGGCGCAATACCCGCAAGGCGGTTGGTGAAGTTGACGATATATCCTTCGTTAGCCGTGGATGCAGCGCCCAACTCGTTAATGGCCGAGCCGACCGACAGCATCGCCCGTTCAAGCCCCATCTGTCCTTTGAGCTGGAAGATGTCCACCAACTTACCAATTTGTCCGATGGCGGCTTCCGCGTCCCCTCCGAGATCTTCTTTCAAGGCCACGTTGATTTTGTCGGCTGCCGATACAAACTCCAGCAGGTCTTCCTTACCGGAGATTCCGAGCTTACCGCCAACCCTTGCGAGTGCAAGCAGTTCATTCTGTGCGGTGCGGGTGTCTATCTTCTTGAGCTGTTCACTCAGATCCTCCATCTCTTCACGTGTGAGCCCGGTGGTCTTCATAGCGTCCACGAGGGCCTCGTCGTAATCGAGCCACGCCTGTCGCATCTCGGCTGTTCGCTCCCAAAGTGATGACACGGCATCGGCAATCGCCTTGAACCCGACGGTAATCATCCCGAAGTCCTTGAGGTTCTCCCTCAGGCTCTTTGATGTGTCCCGTGCCTGCCGTTCCAGTTCATTGTAGCGCCGCCGGGAGACGAGCAGCTCCCTGTTTAGGTTCTGCCAATTCTCTGTTCCAGGCACCGCCTTCTCGAGGGCGGCGCGGGTGACACGGATGTGGCTCTTGAGCTCCGAGAGGGTCTTATTCTCGAGAGAGACCTGCTTTTGGAGATCCGAGAATTTCGCCTTCGCGTCCGAGAGTTTCTTGCTCGTTTCCGCTATGGCCGCCGAATTGTCGCCCTCTGCCTTCTTGAGGCTCTTGAGCGAGGCTTCCAGAGCGGTGATGCTCTTCTGTGTGTCGAGGATTTCCTTTCGCCCAGCATCGCCGTTCACGATGATGTTTAGCCGCAAGTCTTCGCTTTTAAGTTTTGCCATACAGTGTAATTTTATAATACAAAAATAGCTGCATTGCTGCAGCTATAAAAGGACAAAAAGGCGGCGTTTCACTCGCTCTGCATCTGTTCGCGGATGGCCGCTGCGACCTCATCCGTAAACTCGAACATCAGGCGGGCGGCGATGGTGGAATAAGCCCCGAACACATAGCGGTTGTGAATTCGCCGCTTCCTGGAAACAACCTTTGACCCATAATGCGCCCGCCGGAGGTCAAGAAACCTTTCATACGCGGCGTGTTCAAAGGCGAGTCGCCCGTCCATTGAGTCATCGCCAGTCACGGAGATGTGTCTGGAGCCCATCAGACGGCCGCTACGCGTCTCCAGCTTCGATGAAATCGCAACGCTCTGCCTTGAGAGCATCTCCCTGCCTTCCTCGGCGAGGATATTCTTGACAAACCGCCCCTTTACCGACATAATCATTCAAAATTTATCTCTATGCTGTAACCTAGCCACCCGCCGAAGATGGAAGCCTCCGGAACTATCTCTACAGAAGCAATAGAGAGCCCAGACAATAGGCCGCAAGTCTCGCTGGTGGCATCGTACGAGAGTTTATCTATCACTTTCGCCGCCACATCGAGAAGTTGCGCAAATTGTTTCCTCTCTTTATCTGGGGTAGCCAGCGCCCCGAGGCCTTTATCCAACACAAAAAACGCCGTCGAGAGTGTTGCTGCAAAAGTATCGGTGCCCCCGGTCTGCCTTTCCTCAGGCCGTGCGGCCAACAGCTGCACGCCTGAAAGCCGCGAGAGCTTCGAGGTAGCATCCGCCTGTGCGGTGGTCATTATAGTGTGCAAGTTCGGCTCTGTAATGCTGAATGCATCAAGGTACTCAGCGAGATTTTTTAGCCTTTTGAATCTCTTCATATCTCTTCTGTTCTTTGAAATTGTGCCACATTATACCCAGAATGACGAAAAGTGGCTCATCGTCCACTCGTGCCATATTCCCCACCGTCTGGTCCTTTGCAATCTGCACTGCGAGGTCGTTCCAGCCGAACGAATACCCGCTGCCGCTTCCTTCGCCCTCAGAGTCTCCGGCAAAGAGCCTCCCGAGCTCTATCCGCTCCCCATCAATGACAACCGCCCCCGTCTGGAGGTACTTCAGACACGCGGCGAACCACAGGAGGATAAGGTTTTTCTGCCACGAATTCAGGCGCGCGACGTGCCTTTTCATCTCTTGGAGGTTGGCGGCAGTCGCGTCTTCTACCTTCCTGCCGGCGCGGTTCGCCTTCCTGGAGCGCGGACGATAGAGGAATGCCACGCATTCATTGAGGTCATCGGCCTTGCCCGTGTGGAAGAAGGTCTGCATCGCTATCGATGCGTGCCGGAATTCTCCGAACGTGAGGTCCTGAAGCAAGTCGGCCGGACCATAAAGTTTCCTGATGCCGACACGCACGGAGGGCATTGGATTGCTCACTGAATCGAACGAAAGCCGGCATTGGTGTGTCACTTCGTCTTCCTCAAGCAGGAATCCGAGGCACTTTTCGCATATCTTGCCAACATTTTCGCCCATCTGGAGGGAGACCTCCGGGGAAAGGCGGGCAAGCGTACAGCCGCGCCGCGTGGGGCGGATTTTTAGCAGGTGACAGAGCACGGCGACATTAAACGCGAGAGGCGAGCGCCCTTTCCTTATACACTCCTCGTGCTTTCGGAAGGCATACTGCACTTCCTCTGGTGACATTTCATCCCACGCTGTAGGGATGGAGAAAGTCTGTCCTGTCTCGTATATCTCCGCCTGCATCATATCACTGTCGCGAACTTATTCCTCGGGTCATTCTCTGGAAGCAGGCGCGCCTCTGTTGTAGTGTTAGATAGTTTCTTTAGTTCATTCTTAATATCGGCAATCTGTTTTGTCGTCTTCACAATGAACCAGTCAATCTCTTTGATTGTTGCCGCGCTGCTTTCGCTGTTGCCCTGGTAGGAGGGGCTAAAGCGCCGCGCCACAGAGAGAGGGAACACGTCGAGAGACCACCTCTGTGCCGCCATAACCAACGCCAGAAGCACACAGAGTAACTTCGTGCGGAGAAGAATCTGGACGCCCACGGTGTCACCTTCTGCAACCTGCGGGTATATACGTCCCCAGACCTCTTCGCCCACGAACGGCTCCACCGTGCCCGTCTGTGCTTCCAAAATGAGCGGAATGAGGCGGTGGAAGGCATACTCGCTTCCGTCCACCGGATAGAAGCGCTCGAAGTCCCGGAGGCAACCAATGATACAGCCGTCCGCTTCGGTTTTTGCCGGGGAGGTCTCCCACCCTTCGACGGGGTGCTTCTCGAGGTAACGGAATAGCGCATCGAGGGCGCGGTAATACCTATCGGCCATCGCCCGGTCATCCCGGTCAATCATCCACTCGAATGCCATCTTCTCGTTGTCATCCATCTTCACCTTGCGGCCGCTACCTTCGTGGCTCACCCCTGAGAGCTGCGCATAACGGGCGATGGCGCGGATGGCTACCGGAAGTTGCACCGCCCGGACGAAGTTGGTATCTTTTCCTGCCTCATACGCTGCTTCCGCCGCATCTGTGACCCCACTCCCGACGATGGAGGCGAGCTCCTGAAGGGCAAAATCTATCTCTGTGCTGATGAGTGCAAACGGCGTGGCTGCAAACCACTGGCCGGTGAGGTTGCTCAACTCCTCAGAGCCGTTGTTCAATCTATCGAAAAGCATAAGCTATTGGTTTTTGATACGTTCACTCGATGTAATGTTTTCTTCCGCCTGAAGGGCCTGGTGGTAGAATGCCAACTTGAGGTCTCGCCCTGGGAAATTGAACGCGATGGCCTGATTTATCGGCTCAAGGATGCAGTTTGATGCAATCTCAGTATCTGAAAGCAGGTAGAGTTTGAAGGCATAGAGCAGCTCGCTGCCTGAGGCGAGCTTCCCGTTCACCATCACGTTGCTCAGCGACGGGTGTAGACCCATTCCCGAGGTGATGGCCGAGGCGGAAGCATCGGAGATCTTAAGCTGCGAATCTACGAAATCCTTGATCTTCTGATCTATCGCCTCAATCTTCCAGCTCACCGACCCGCTGCCGCTATCAGAAGGGATGTCCACGGTATAGAAGAACTTGCCGGCGTTCTCCTTCCCAGAGAGCACCTCCGTGAGTTGTTGTAAGAGCTGCTTCGAGAGGTTACTGATTTCCTCTTCCACCCGCGCGTCATCCCAGTCTGGGTGTATGTTCTTGAGAGTCTCGCGCTTCGCATCCCAGTACTCGTTCGGCGCATGGATGTGATATGCGAGGTTGATGCCATTGTCGGTCACATACTTGAAGATTGTCGGAATCTCCGAACCGCGGACAATCCACCGGAGCGCCCCCCAGTACTGAGGCACAGAGTAGAAGTCACGGGCGAATGAATAGGTGTGATTATACGACGCGGATACCCCATATTTGCCAGGATTACGCCTATCATAGACCGGGTAAACCCGCACTCCGTCGCGGGTACAGTAGTGCTCAAAGTCCCCAACAATGATGTGCTTCACGTCGCGGATGTCGCGGGTGTCAGTCCATTCTAAGCGAGCATTCTTCGCGGGTATATGCTCTAAATGTGCGATTCTCGCTCCGCGGCCGATACGATGTCCCTTTTCGAGGTATTTCGCGTCGAAAAAGCCCTTCAGGTGCAAATAATCAGTCATACACCCCTTGATATAGGAGATATAGTCCCAACTTTCTAGCCACGACATTATCTCCTTGTCTTCCTTCCACTGCCGCTCAATCTTGCCTCCGTTGAAGGAAAGCTGTGAAAGATAGAGCCCCTGACCGAAAAGCAGCCCCATCTGCCGCTCGAGGATGCCCGGCCCGAGGTTGTTTGAGTCAAGAATATCTCTCAGGCGTGAAGGCAGGAGATTGTCGGAGCCGTAAGGGATAACATTGTAACCCTGTATGCTCTGGGGGAGATACTCCCAGTTGCGGTCCTGAGTCTGCCAGAAAAGGGAATCCAGCGAGCTGTCGCGCCTGTTGGAAAGGGTGAAGCACCGCCCGTCTTCGAGGTGCAGTGCATACGAGTGTTCGGAAATTTGTTTGACTTCGCTCATTTCAAAATTACTTTTTCGCCGTTAAATGTCATAAGAAGCGGCTGATAAAAACGACGGCTTTCCATCGTGTCTAAATTAAGGTAGGCTTCCACCATCTCGGCGTGGCGATGGAACTCTTTTTTCTCCCTCTTCCGGAGCCGCGCGTGCTTTACACTCACCACCCCTTCGCTTGTGCCTGCGGAAAGGTTGCAGGACATAAACGAAAAACTGAACGGAATTCCCTCGGAAGATAGCAGGCGCATCTCTTTTATCGCTTCATAAACATCCATAATGCAAAATTACAACACGCCGGGCGGCAAATAAAGGACAAAAATCCTGGAGTGTTGCTGGTATCGCCTCGCGGCCGATGCTACCCGCTTTTTTACGGAGACGGGGAATCCGCACGCCCGCGCCCTATTCATTTACTCCGAATGTGTT
>CAVJRU010000020.1:0-36911 GCA_963652025.1 bacterium | reverse complement strand
TCTTTGAAGGGCAAGCCAGTGTTGATAGGGAAGACGGAGCACCACTTCCCCTACAAAGGGGACGGGAGGGGTGAATATAAGGCCTCATCAGAGGCCCGGCCGGTCCGGGTATTTCTGTCATCGCGTGCGATGTCAGAAATACGGAAAGGAGTAAAGGCCGTGGGGTTTGGGGAGTTTCTCCCCAATAATATAGTGAGATATGGTGTAATGGTAGCACAAGAGATTTTGGTTCTCTTTGTAGAGGTTCGAATCCTCTTATCTCAACAAAATTTCATTAAAAATCGCGGCAAAGACAAATTCTTGTCGCGATTTTTTTGCAAATAAAGAATTATTGCGTACATTTGCGCTCCCTTTTGGGACGCTGTCTCCTTTGAGGCAGAACGGAATGAAATTCAATTATTAATTTTTAGATACAATGAAAAAGTCACTTCATCCCGAAAACTACCGTCTTGTAGCTTTCAAGGATATGTCCAACGATCAGGTCTTCATTACAAGATCTTGCGCGAACACTCGCGAAACAATTGAAATCGAAGGTGTTGAGTACCCAGTGGTAAAGGTCGAAATTTCCAACACTTCACATCCGTTCTACACAGGTAAGATGAAACTCGTCGACACCGCAGGTCGCGTGGACAAGTTCTACCAGCGTTACGCCAACAAGAAGAAATAATTCAAAACTTCATACTTGAAAAGATGGTGACCAAGTTTTTGGTCACCATTTTTTTTGCTGTAATTAAGAATGTTAGCCATAATTTGGTATGGCAGGAGATGCTCAAGGCGTAAAAATCACCATTTATAGGTATGCGATAATGCCCATCTACGCTTGCGTGTTCGTGATAAAATTTATAGATTTGCAGTGTAGGTTTTATAGTGGTTTAACTAGATTAAATTTCTCATGAAAATGAAAAACGACGTCGGCTCAGAAGCCCGACATTGGTTTTTCCTTGCCCTGGTTATCTGTGCTCTTGTGTCCTTCTCCGGACTCGGGTCATTCTCCCTATCTGCGCAGGTAAATTCAAAAACGACTGCTCCTGCGACTAAGACAAAACTTACTGTCACAGGTACAGTTAAAAGTGCGGACGGCGAACCTCTCGCCGGTGCGTACGTCGTTGTTAAGGGTCTCAAGGAAGGTACATCGACTGACATCGATGGACGTTACACTATCACATTCGCAAAACCGGCCAAAGGCCCGGCGACCCTGGTGTTCTCATTCATCGGAATGGAGTCACAGGAGAGAGCCGTTTCCTCAAGCACGACAATTGACGTCTCCCTCAAGGATGACAGCCAGTTGGACGCTGTGGTGGTAAACGGTTTCTACTCTCAGCCGAAAGAGACATTTACGGGTTCCGCCACCACAATCAGCGGTGAGCAGCTTGTGCAGATGTCACCGACCAACCTTATCTCCGGAATCGCATCAATGACTCCGGGTATGGTGATGGTGGAGAACAATGCCACAGGTTCCAATCCGAACGCCGTGCCGTCAATCCTCATCCGTGGAGCCAACTCATTGATTACCAATGAAAGCGAAGAGGGCGTGAACAACCCTCTCATCGTGCTGGACGGAGTTGAAATCACGATGGAGGAACTCTACGACCTTGACATTTTCGACATAGAAAGGATTGACGTCCTCAAGGATGCCTCCGCTACGATTCTCTATGGTGAGAAAGGTTCGAACGGAGTCATCGTCGTGGAGACGAAAAGGGCGGGTAACGAAAAGGTCAAACTCACCTTCAACTTCCTTCCTAAGGTCAGTTACCCGGACCTGAGCTCGTTCAATCTCTGCACTCCGGAGCAGAAACTCGAACTTGAGCGCCTGTCCGGACTGTACGACACTTCGGACGGATCACTTGACGAGGCATATGCCTATAAACTTCAGAGAATCCGTCAGGGAGTTAATGATGACTGGTTGCATGCTCCTTTGCGCGTTCCTTTCAGCTACAATACATCGCTCTCCCTGTCCTCAAGAGGTGAAAAAATCGATTTCCGAGCAAATGCCTCTCTGAATGATACCTATGGCGTGATGAAAGGCGATAACCGAAGCGCCAAAGGTTTGAACTTCAACATCGGCTACCACCTTAGGGACAAGCTCACGCTGTCCTTCAAGACTACATTCTCGATGACCGATTCAAAGGATTCCCCTTACGGATCCTACTCTAGTTATTCGAAAATGAACCCTTACGAACCGATGTACGATGATGAGGGCAACCTTATCAAAGTTTATTATTTCGACCCTGTGAACCAGACAGGAGAGTCTGATACCAACCCTTTGTATGAGGCGACACTGTCAAGTTTCAAAAAGTCCAAGTCTCAGTCGCTGAAGAATTCGCTCAACGGACGTTGGAATATCACCAAATCCCTTTATGTCACAGGACAGGGTACGATAGGCCTTACTTGGGGTTCATCAGACACTTACGAGTCTCCGGATATGATCAAGTACTCCAATACGGACCCTGTACAACGTGGAAAGTATGATTTCTCCAATAGAAAAGGAGTGAACTATTCCGGTAAACTGGTCATCAACTACGGCCGCTCGCTTGACTCCAAGGGTACTATGTTCCGCGTCAGCGGCGGTGCGAATATCCAATATTCAAGAAGCACGTCAACCGCAGGTGAGGGAATCGGATTCCTCAAGGACAATCTCTCTGACCTGTCCTTTGCACTGAGCTATCCTAACGGCAGCCCGACAGGTAGCGACAAGATTGCCACAGAGGTCGGTTTCTTCGCCAACGCCAATTTCGGCCTCTGGAATCGCTATATTCTTGACGCCTCCTACCGCTCGTCTGGTTCCTCAAGATTCGGATCGGCCAACAGCTTCGCTCCTTTCTGGGCTGTGGGACTTGCCTGGAATCTGCATAACGAGTCTTTTATAAAGAAACTGAAGTGGATTAACACCTTGTCAATCCGCTATTCGATAGGTTACACCGGTAATGTCGCATTCGACTACTACCAGGCGAAGACCGTCTATCAGTACAAGTCCACCAACCGCTACTACACCGGTATAGGCGCCATCCCTAAACAGATGGGTAACCCTGACCTCAAGTGGCAGAGGACTTTGAACAACAACCTCGGCATTACGGGAGCGTTCCTTGACAGCCGTATCAACTTCTCCCTGGACTTCTACTCTAACACCACTTACGATATGCTGATGAGCGTGTCGCTGCCGCCTTCTGTCGGAACGACATCGATGAACGCCAACTTCGGAGAGATAAATAATAAGGGTGTTGACCTTTCTATGTCTGCGCAGATAATCCGCAAGAAGGATTTCTTCTGGAGCGTTACGCTGACGGGAGGTCACGTGATGGACCAGATCCGCCACATTTCCAATGCGCTCAAGGGTACGGAGGTCGCCGACGCAGATGACTCTTCGAAGCCGAAAATTCTGTTCCAGGAAGGAGGCTCGCAGTACGCTATCTACGCTATGCGTTCCGCCGGAATCGACCCTGCGACCGGAAGGGAGATATTCATAAAGAAAAACGGAGAGTACACTTTTACCTACGACCCGGACGAAAGAGTTGAGGTCGGTAACACCAACCCTGCTCTCCGCGGTTCTCTGATGACCACCTTCCGCTGGAAGGGACTCTCTTTCTCAATGTCCACCACCTACACCTTCGGTTCCGACTACTACAACACCACCCTCCAACAGAAGGTCGAGAACATTGACAAGTATCACAATGTGGATGCGAGGGCGTTCACCGACAGGTGGAAGAATCCGGGTGACCTGAGCCGCTACCTTGACATCAAGTCCACCGAGGCAGCTCACTACACTTCAAGATTTGTCCAGAAGAGGAACGAAATCTATTTCTCCAGCATTCAGATACTTTACGACCTGCAGCCTAAGTGGATTTCACGTCTGAAACTCAAGAAACTTGTTGTCGGAGTCGGTCTGTCAGACCTCGGCTACCTCTCCACAATCCACTTCGAGAGAGGAACTTCCTATCCTTACTGCCGGAGCATCAACTTGACATTCCGTCCTACTTTCTAAACAATGAACGCTAAAGTGTGAATGCAATGAGAAGAATCAGCATAAAATATATTATTTCACTGGTGACTGTCGCCGCCCTCTCTGTGGGATGTTCGTCCTTTTTGGATGTGAACCCGAAGGGAGAGACTTTCGACGCGGATATGTTTAATTCTGCGGACGGCTACGAAGACGCTCTCTATGGAATCTACAGCGAACTTTCCGTCAACGATGTTCTTTATGGCGGCAATCTTATGTGGATGCCTGAGGCTATGAGCCAGAACATTTCTGCCATTTCGGACTACAGGTTCGGCAATCTCGCCGCAGCCGACTGGACAAGTAACGGCCCGACTTCACTGCGCCTTACGGTGTGGAGCAATGCCTACAAGGTTATCAACCATCTGAACAACATCATCCAGCACGCGGAGACAGGCGGAAGCACGCAGTTCAAGCACTCCGGTCTCTATCTCGGAGAGGCTTTGGCCCTCAGGGCGCTGGTCCATTTCGACCTCCTGAGGCTGTACGGCGCCCCAATCTGGGCCTCTGCGGATAAAAAGGCAAAGGCGATACCTTATGTCAGAAAATATTCCTTCGAAATCACTCCGTATTCTTCTGTAGATGAGGCCTATGATTATGTCATTGAGGACCTTAAACGGGCAGAAGCTCTGATGGGGGAGGACGAATCTTTTGTTCCTGAAGTCAGAACGAATTCCGCCAGCGGTTTTACGGACGCCAGAATCACCCACGTAAATCTCTACGCAGTGCAGGCTCTTCTTGCCAGGGTGTACTGGAGCAGGAAAGACCTCGACAACGCCGCAATCTATGCCCAGAAAGTTATAGACAGCGGAAAATTCTCATTCCGCCCGCTCAGTTCGTTTGTTCAGGCTGACGGAGGTACGCTTGATTTGAATGAAACCATCTTCGGATTCTATTCCATCGGCTGCCAGAAGTCCAATGCCACCAGGTATCAGGTTTCCGGTTACAGCTCTTCCTCGTCCTTCTCGCTTGCCTCCGACTGGAGGACTCTCTATGAAGAAGGCGTTGGAGTGAGCACCGACCATCGTATGACTGCCTGGTTTGATGACTCGGTTCCGACCATTGTAAAGACGGTCAATGAAGTTACGGCAGGCGGAAGCACCTATTCAGGCAAATCCATAGTCGGAGTGAACATCTTGAGAATCCCTGAGATGTACTACATCCTTGCGGAGTACTACCTGGAATCCAATCCTACTCTCTCGGTGAAGTTCTTTAACGAGGTTACCGCCACTCGCGGACTGGATCCTGTCGTTGCCGGAAAACTTACCTACGACCAGATTTTCACCGAACGCCGCAAGGAATTTTATGGCGAAGGATTTACCTGGCACGAGATGAAGAGGGAAGGCAAGGATATAAAGACGGCCACGGGTATAACTTTGGACGGCTCTGTGCCGGACAACTACACTCTGCCTGTGCCTGACGATGAAGATGAAGCAAGAAACAATGTTGAAATTTAGCGATGAAAACGACAGATAGATTTATATTGATGCTCGCACCCGCGCTTGCCTTTGCCGGATGCAGCGACAAATGGCAGATGTATGATACCGCTCAGACTCCTGTCATATATTTCGAGGAGAATCTTCTGACTCACTCGGCCTCATTCGCGATGATTCCGGAGGATGACATTACCGTCCAGACAACCGTCTATGTTATGGGAATGCCGTCTGACCACGACCGTAATTACACGGTTTCCTACATCGACGCGGAACAGGGCCAGGTGTTCTCCGCCGGCGGAGTCTCATATCCGGTGCATACGGCACGCCCCGGCACTGACTTCACTCTCGGCGACCTCGTCGTGCCTGCAGGGGAAGTAAGCGCGCCGCTGACAATCACGATTCACCGCCAACCTGAGATGTCTGACAGCCTCTATATGATGATTGGCTTGAAACTTTCAGAAAATGAAGAGTTCCTTCCTTGCGCGGCCGACAGCACGTCGAGCAAAATCCTCACTCCGGAATACCGCTACTACATTACCGACGGGGAGCCTTCCTGTCCTATCTGGTGGAGGGCGAACGCCACTTCGGCACTTGGATGGCATTTCAACTGGGGAAGGTTCTATCCTCAGAAATACCGCAAACTTCTTGAGTATTACCACGAAACAGAGGAGACCTGCCCTTCATTCTTCAACTACTGCGTGGAGCATTACGGCTACTATCTCGATGCCGACCCGAACAAGGAACTCAACAATAATATGAACACGTTCTGGAGGCAGGCCTATATGGCGGCGTGGGCAAAATATGTCGCGATGCCGCTCTATGACTACTATAAGGAATGGTACGCCGCCCATCCGGACGACCCTAATTTTGAGAATATGGGCGACAGTTTCGTCAATATCACCCGTCAGGAAGGATGGGGAGACCCGCTCAGCGGCACCTACGGCTTTCTTAATTAAAATATGTACATTCAAAGAATATGAAAGCATCATTCTTCAGATTTGCGCTTCCAACTGCCCTCGTCCTCATTCTTGCAGGCTGCTTCGGCGTGGAACCGCACTCCTATAAGGAACTTTCTCCGATTACCATCAACGTGGCTTCGGATACTATAAATGTCAATCTGGGAACAGAACTGGTCTACAACGGTCTTGACATAGTCAGCGCATTTGACCTCACCTATGAGTGGGCTTACGGAGAACCGGCTTCAGGGTCGAATATAAGCGACCACAAGTTTTCTTCGATAACGGTCATTTCCCAGTCCCGCACAATCGACTACACTTTCCCGAAGGTCGGCTCGTTCCTCCTCCGTCTTAAGGTGGACAACGGTGAGAGCATAGCCTTCAAGTACTTCACCCTCAATGTGAATTCCGGCTACGACGAAGGGGTGGCAATCCTTTCCAACAACGACTCCGAGGAGGCTTCCCTGACCTTCGTGAAGACTCTTACGGCGGATGAACAGTCAAGGGGTGACCAGCAGGTTTTTACCAATATATTCAGTGTTGAAGGGAAAACCTTGAAGAGAGGAACGTCACTCTTTATTGCGGACAACACATACCGCAATATTACATATTCCGGCTTCCTGATTGCTACGGACGATGAGCAGGGCACAATCTACCATATGGACTGCAAGACGTTTGAATACTATATGTCCGCGAACGTTTCGGATTTCGGAACAAGCTGCGCGGAATTCGGCGGCGAGTATGCAGAGGACAAGTCTTCTTTCGGCTGTTTCTTCCGCTCAAAAGACAACAGGGTCTTCAGGTATGATATGAACGGCGGGTTCATCAACGAGATGACAGACGTGCGCATCAATCCGAAGAGGATTCTTTCGGCCGTGAACAGGGCTTCCGCATCAGCCAAGACCTACCGCACTCCGTTTTTCTTCGATGATTCGACTATCGGTACGAGAAAAACCTCGTCAGCAGGTGTGCGTTACTGCTCTGAAGATGGCTGGGAGGTAGTCAACGTGGCCGTGTCAAGAACCAACAACAGCTATCCGGTCAGGGCGCTTCTTCGCAGCACTGAACATCCGGATTCCTGTATGATAATGTCAGGCTCCACAAGCTGGACAGGCTGGAATAAGGTCGTTTCCTTCGCCTCTTCTTCTGTTAATATGGACTCGAACTCCAAGTTCGTCAACACTACCGCTGCCTCTGACGTTTATTACATCTACAACAACGCCATTTACCGTTGGAACCTTACTTCGGCCCCGGGCAGCCGTCCAGCCATCACGGTTCCTTCCGGGGAGCAGATTCGTGACATCGCGACTAACTACAAAGGACGTCCGGCCTCTTCCGGAGGCGAGGATCTTCTCTATGTCGTGACCTACAATCCTTCGAGAAGTGGGGAGCATAAGGGTAGCCTTTATGTCTATCGTTTCTCCGACGACACCCTGACTGCTTCATATGAGGGCATCTGTGATGACCCTGTAAGCGTTATCTACAAGTATAGAGTTAATTAAAGGTATTATACAATGAAACTACAATCAAGATTCTTTTGCGCATTGGTCTGCACAGTCGTTGCTGCGGCTTCTGTGACCGGATGCGGCGGTGACAAGACCGTCTTCGTGGAGAGCGTGTCGCTCTCAAGCAGTAAATTGAGTCTCAAAGTCGGTGAGGAGTCCCGTCTTACGGCAACCATAACCCCATCCGGCGCCACAGACCCTTCTTTGAAGTGGAAATCCGGCAACGAGGCAGTCGCAACTGTGACTGACGGCGTTGTCAAGGGCCTTTCTGAGGGTACCGCCACCATCACTGTCATCACAACTGATGGCAACAAGACAGCTTCCTGCCTTGTGGATGTCACTGATTATCACGCTGAAAACGTCGTAGTGTCACCGGCATCTCCCGTCAATTTGAGTAAAGGGCAGTCCGTCAGTCTCACCGCTACGGTTTTCCCGGATAATGCCGTTAATAAAAATGTTACCTGGACTTCATCAGATAACTCCGTTGCAACCGTTTCCCCAAGCGGCGTGCTTACCGCCGTGGGAGGAGGTGAGTCTGTGATTACGGCTACCACCGTGGATGGAGCGAAAACAGCCTCCATTATGGTCTATGTAAATGTTCCCGTAACTGGCGTTTCTCTGTCAGAGTCTTCTCTTACAATATATGAGGGAGTGCCTTATACCGCACTCAAAGTGACGCTTACTCCGGAAGACTGCTCCAACAAGGAAATCGAGTGGAGTTATTCTGAAACAACTCTGACCGTAAAAGCTTCTGAAGACGGCACCGTCACGCTTATCGGAAACCTCGAGGGCACCGTGATACTCTCCGTCAAGACAAAGGACGGCGGATTCGAGTCCAAGTGTGTCGTTACTATTCTGCCTACAGGCACGACTGTAGATGAAAACGATTATGGTAAATATGAATAGAGGAGGAAAAACGATGAAAATCAAGAATATACTTTCATATGCAGCCCTCGTTGTGCTGTCTTGTGCCTGCGCTAAGGAAATGGTCCCGGTTTCAAACTCTGTTGAGGCTGAAGACGGCGCTAAGGTTTACAATTTCACGGCTACTGCCCAGGATCCTATGACCAGGGCATTCTTCAAAGATGAGGAAGCTCCGTCCCGTTACATTTACTGGGATGATGACGACGAATTCGATTTCCACGACATCCAGATTGCCGAAGATGGAGAGAAGGTTACCGTCAGTTCTTCAAAACCATCTTCTATGGGCGTGTCAAGAAAATCGGTTCTCTTTGAGAAGACAGCTCACGACTATATGATGATTACATATCCTAAGGGTGCCGTTTCATTTGTGGACACCGTTTCACTTGAATTTGTATCCACCAAGCAGGTTGACACGAACCGCTTTGCCGCGAACTCTCTCGTAAAGGTCAGCGTGCCTAAGGTTCAGGAACTTTCATCGGTTCTGACTCCAGACAACCTTCCTATGGCTTCGCTCAGGATGGCCCTTTCAGACAACGCCAAGGCTGCAGTCGCTGCCGGAACGGACTCGGTGTCTGCCGAATTTGTCAATCCTGTCAAAATGTATCCTCTTGCGGGACTTGTCAAGATGACAATCACCGGTCTCCCGAATGTCGAATCAGCCACTGTTACCAAGGTTAACCTTCTTTCGGAGTTTGACGGAACGACTTACACCGGTACGCCGCAGAGGGGAATGCGCGGAGACAACATCATCTGTCTGAAGGACACGATGGCCGTTGTCGGAAACTGGACCTCCGGAGACAGCCGTTTCGATGTGTCGCTCTATGGAAAGAATACCCTTGCCTACACCAAGGACAAAGGAGTGGATGTTTGCTTTGCAGCAAACCACAGCGTAGCCAGGATGAAGACCTTGAAGGTTGTCGTATACACCTCTGACGGAGCTGTCTACAGCAAGAAATTCGATATGAGCAAAAAGACTGTAGGTTTCAGCAAGTCACGAATCACATCCTTCACTTTGGATTTCACCAGCAGCACCGTCACCAAGGAGGCTTCCACGAAGTTCAGCGTCGAGTGGTCCAAAGGCTACCTCGTATATGATGCGGAAAACAGAGCCTACAAGATTGGCGACAAGGAGGACATCGGACTGTATTTCAAGTTCGGCAGCCCTGACGCCATCGCCTTTTACGACTCCAATGCGGACTGGGTCTACAGACTCAAACCGGACGACCTTGTCAAGCAGGACATTTCCGGGACATCCGGCTCTCAGGAAGTAACACCTGACGGACAGACTCTCAAAAACGGTACTTGTGTGTTTTACAGCAACAGCGCGTACACTCCTGCCACGTGGAGAAGCCACACGGCCTACAAGGTGTCCGACAATGTGGTGACAGCATCAACGATGACTTCTGAGAACGATTACTTTGACTGGGTGGGAAGCACCTCATTCACCGGTTCCAATGACCCTTGCTCGCTCGTGAAAGTCGGAGAAGGTGAAAAGAGTTGGAGGCTCCCGACTTACGAGGAACTTAAAGACCTTGTGAATGTAGGCGCGGCCGGCGTGGAATATGGCAATTTCGACGGCTCCGACATCAAGAGTTCTGACGGTAAGACCCGTTATGTGAAATACACCGACGGCGAACAGGAGTTCTACTTTATGGCAAACGGCAAGGTCCAGACGAGCTTCACCAGGTCATCTAGCGATATCAAGATGATGTTCAGCAACAAGTATACAGTAAGTTTCTTCTGCTCCGATTATGTCGGAACCACGGAACCTAACACAAGCAGTTCTAAGAACTACTCCAACATCTACTCTTTCGGCCTTTCTTCAGTCCCGGGAATGAACACTGCAGCTTCGCTCACGACCAAGGCCACCGTAAATCTGAAGAACAGCTACTCCGGAACACGCACCTATTGGGACGCATTCAATGTCCGCTGCGTCAGGGAGAAATAATAAAAAATAAACCAATAAAACGATAGAACATTTATGACATCAAGGAGCCTTATCCTTACTCTTGCAGCCGCACTGATGATAGTGCCTTGCACTACAGAGGCATCTTTCGCAAGAGAAAAGAAGAAAAAGAAAGCCAAGACCGAGGCTGTGGCGCAGACGGCAAAACCCGCCACACCGAAGAAGAAACCTTCCCCTTACGCAAAACTTATGAAGGAGGTGGCTGATTCTTCCACAAGCGACACCTTCAGCCTTTACCAGACGACCAAGAATAAGGTCTATATGGGCTTCCCAAAGGCTCTTATGGGCAGGAGGATGCTTGTCGGCGGGACGGTCGCAGAAAGCAGCAATCCCACATTCGTGAGCGTCGGAACAAAGTATGTCAAGCCGACTTATTTGCAGATTGACCTTTGCGACAGCCTTGTGGTGCTGAGCGTCCCGGGAACGAACGCAACGGCTTCCGACCCTCTGATGAGGACGGCTCTCGAGCGCAGCTATGCCCCCAAAGTTCTGAAACGCATTCCGGTTCAGGCTATGAGCAAGGACAGTTCAGAGGTGATTTTCGAGGTGACGTCCCTTCTTAACGATGCCGCTCCGAAAGGAAGCTCCTTCTCTCCGAACAAGGACGTCAATTGGTTCAGTGACATCAAAACATTCTCGGATAACGCTTCCATCCGGGTTCACGTAAACGTTGACTTTACCCAGAACCTGCTTTTGATGAAAAGGAAACTGGGAACGGGGTCTGTCGCCTACACGGTGTCATTCCTTCTTCTTCCCGAGACTCCGATGCCCTCGCGCGTACAGGATTCCAGGGTGGGAATATTCCCCGTGGGCCCGGGAGAGGGAAGTCTCAAGTATGACCTTTCCTGCGAACACGACGGTTTCAAGGGCTACGTGCTCGCGTCACGTTGGAGACTTGAACTCTCCGACACTACAGCTTGGCAGAACGGACTTGGTACGACTGTCCGTAAACCTATCGTCTGGTATGTGGACAATTCCTTCCCGGAGAGCTGGAAGGCTCCTATCAAGGAAGGTGTGCTCGCTTGGAACGCGGCTTTCGAGGCGATTGGCCTGAAGGATGTTATGCAGGTAAAAGACTTCCCGAGTGCGGAGGAAGACCCGGAATTTGACCCGGACAACCTTAAATATTCCTGCATAAGGTACATCCCTAACGCCACTATGAATGCCAGCGGCCCGTCTTGGGTCGACCCGGTTACCGGCGAAATCCTGAACGCTTCCGTGCTGGTTTACAACGATGTGGTGAAACTTATCAACAACTGGCGTTTTGTACAGACTTCGCAGGTTGACGAGAAGGTGCGCACTGTCAAGATGCCGGAAGACGTCATCTCCGAGTCCCTTGTCTATGTGATTTCACACGAAATCGGACACACTTTGGGACTTATGCACAATATGGGCGCATCCTCCGCCTATCCTACTGATTCACTGCGTAATGCGACATTTACTGCAAAGTACGGAACAACCCCTTCAATTATGGACTACGCCCGTTTCAATTATGTGGCGCAGCCTCAGGACAAGGGCGTGAAACTCGTTCCGCCTTCGCTTGGAGTCTATGACGAATATGCCATAAAGTGGCTCTACACTCCGGTTGTCGGTGCAAAGGATATGTGGGAGGAGTACCGAATCGCAGAGAAGATTGTGGATGAGAAGGACGGAGACCCTATGTTCCGTTACGGACCTCAGCAGATTCCAAGCTATGGCTACGGTGCCTATGACCCGAGCGCGAGAACCGAGGACCTTGGAGACGACCCTATCAAGTCCAGCGACTACGGAATCAAGAACCTCAAGTACATCCTTTCGAATATGAACGAATGGGTGGGCAGCGACGATGAAGACTTCACGCACAGAGGTGACCTTTACACCCAGCTTGTCAACCAGTACAACCGCTACATCGGCAATGTGCTCGCTCAGGTGGGAGGTATATACCTTAATCGCGTCAAGGAAGGCTCTTCTCTCAAGCCATCAAGCCCTGTGGACAAGAAAACTCAGAAAGCCTCTCTCAAATGGGTTATGACCCAGCTCAAGACGTCGTCCTGGCTGAATGAGGCCTCTGTTACGTCGAACTTCCCGCTTTCCTCTTCAAAGTCCTGTGCAGTCTGCGCAGTGCAGGCTAAGGCTCTTGTCTCAACGGTTGCCGACAACGTTATGCTTGCCTCATTGGTGCCGGGAGTAAAAGACCCATACACAATCAGGAACTTCTTCGATGACCTTTACACCGAACTCTTCGCTTCATCGGTAGCCGGCAAAAAGCTCAGCGCTGAGGAAAAGGCTCTTCAACGCAATGCTCTGACTGCCTGCGCCTCCGCTACAAAGTCTCTTCTTGGAAGCAAGTCTTTCGCAGATGAGTGCGAGGCTGAAGAGAATATTCTGGAAGACACCCAGATGTGGTGCGGCTTCGACGAGTCCTCTCTCGGACAGGAAACCAGTCCATATCAGAAAGTTGTCAACATTGAGGCTGTCAGCGAGGTTGACGGCTATAGGATTGCATTCCTTGAAAAGGTGAAGACTCGCACCGCCTCTCTCAAAGCTTCCGCTCCGGTCGAAGACAGGGCTCACTACGAGTACCTCTACGCCCGTGTATGTACTGCACTACAAACAGTAAAGTAAATGAAAATCAAAAACTTTATTATGATAGGCGCCTGCGTGGCGTCTATCTGTGCTTGTTCTGTCTTGAAGGACGGCGAGTACAATCTCAGTGTCGTCTCCACAGGGGACGGCCACGGCAACTGGTTCGCCTCTCCGCTTGAGGACGGCGGAAAGGTTCGCGGATCACTGATGTCACAGAGCCGTCTGGTGAACGACCTCCGAAGCGAGAGGGGAGAGGACAACGTAATCCTCGTTGATGCCGGAGACAATTTTAGCGGAAACGGCGCACCATTCTACTACAACTTTGTCGATACCGCCACCGAGCACCTCTATCCGCGCCTTGCTGCGTATATGAAATACGACGCCGTAGTCGCCGGCCACTCAGATTTTGAGGCCGGACACGGAGTCTACGACAGGGTTGCCTCCCAGATGAAAAAGGCGGGAGTGCCTCTTTTGGGCGGAAACGCCGTGTCGGAAAAAACGGGCAAACCATATTTCCCGACTTGCAGGATAGTGAAAAAGGGCGGAGTCAAGGTCGCCATACTTGGCTACACCAACGCCGCCACCGCATCTCTTGTTGATGAGGGAAGCGTCAGCGGAATCTCCTTCAAGTCTCTTCTTCCTCTCGTGCAGGAGGATGTGGACAGGGTCCGCTCCAAGGAAAAGCCACAGGTCGTAATTGTCGTGGCGCACACCGCCTTGGGCAAAGGAGATGGCAGCCGCGATGAGAAACAGGGCCTTGACCTGTTCAAGAGCCTTCGCGGGGTTGACCTTCTTGTGGCAGGTCACGACCATACATCCAAGGTTATGGCCGCTGACAGCATAGTCGTAATGGACAGCGGCAAGGGAGGGCAGAGCGCCGGCGTTGCGGACCTGAAGATTGTCGTAAAAGGTGGCAAAGTCGTCGGAAAGACTATCTCCGGCAAGGCAGTTTCCCTCAGCGCAGCTGAGTATGACCACCAGATGGAGCAGACTTTCTCTCAGGACTGGCAGACTGTCAAGGATTTTGTCAATTCTCCACTTGGAAATCTCACCTCCACTATGGTCTCAAGGGAGTTTTACTGGGGACAGTGCGACTACTTGAATTTCCTTCACGCACTTTCTCTGAGCTACCCTCAGGCAGAGGTTTCTCTCACTGCGACGCTGCTTCTTGACGGCGAAATCCCATCCGGCGAGATTCGCTACCGTGACATCCGCAAACTCTATCCATACGATAACAAACTGGTTGTCCTAAGACTCTCAGGGAAAGAGATAAAAGATTATCTTGAAGCAAGTTACGACGCTTGGATCAACACCGTTGAGGCTCCTTCCGTTGATTCCCACGTCCTGAAAATCAAGCAGACCAAGGACTACTCCAAAGGCGGTATGTGCTGGAAGATTGCAAAGAGTCCGGCCAATTTTGACTCAGCTGCCGGCATCTGCTACAGCGTTGACGTCACAAAACCTTACGGAGCGCGCGTGAACATCACCTCAATGGCGGACGGCAGTGCCTTCAGCCTTGACAGAGAATACAAGGTCGCTGTGACATCCTACCGCGCTACAGGCTCAGGAGGACTTCTTCAGGCCGCAGGTCTTGACAGCACCCAGGCTGTAGAGTCAAGAATCATATTCAAAGGTCCGGATTTCCGCACCATTCTTTACGAATATCTCAAGTCTCATCCGTGCCTTGACCCGGCAGTTTTCGGTGACCCGGCAACTGTCGGAACGTGGAAATTTGTCCCTGACTTTGCTCCGGAGGCAATCCGTTCCGATGTGGAACTTGTCTATGGCCCTTACGGCAAATAATTGAATATTGGATAATAGCGAACGATGACTCATAAGCAAATACTCATCGCGGTCTCTCTCTTTGTGGCCGCTCAGACATATTCCTCAGCGCAGAATCCGGCAACACCGGAGCAAAGAAGTGAAATTGAGCGGGCGTACGGAGTGAAGAACGCCGTCGTAAAATACGACACGAAGGCGGAGATGATGGCAAACCTTAATCTCACAGGGGGCGAATACAATATGCTTTCGTTTGACACTGGTAAGCTGACTCCGGCTCCGAAAGGATACAAACCGGTATATATCAGCCACATCGGTCGCCACGGGGCAAGGTATGCCGTCGAAGACGATGTATATGAGGAGGTGAGGGAAGTCCTTTCGAAGGCTCACAAGGCGGGGAAACTTACTGCGGCGGGAGAGAACCTGTATGCGCGTTATGAGAAATTTTATCCGACAGCCGCCTTCCGCGGAGGAGAACTTACCCAGAGCGGCCAGGAGCAGCATCGCGAGATTGCAAGGCAAATGTATGCCAATTTCCCGGAGGTCTTCAAAGGGAAAACCGATGTCATAGCTGTCTCAACTATAAAACCGAGGGTGCTGATGAGTATGTTCGCGTTTTTGGATGAACTCAGGGTTCTGGACAAGGATGTCTCCTGCCACACCGATGCCGGACGCTGTTTTTATCCCAGCATACATCCTGGCAACAAATATAACCCCTATTGGAAGAAACCTGTCCTTTCAGCACAGGCAAAGGCGTCTGCCGCTGCAATGCGGGATTCTCTGATAGATGCGCGTGCGTTCTGTTCCAGGTATTTCTCAGATGTGGATTTTGTCGAATCTTCATATGGCGCCGGGAAGTTTGAGTCATCGCTGCGGGTCATCGTGATGGATATCCAGTGCCTAGATGGAGAACAAAGTGAAACATTTTCCGACATATTCACTCCGGATGAGCTCTTCTCTCTTTGGGAGGTTTGGAACTACAATGGTTATCTGATGATGGGAATGTCACCTCTCGGGGGAGGACAAGTGGCTCAGACGTGCTCTGCGATTCTTGTGGATATGTTCACTCAGGCACGCCGTGACCTTGATGCCGGCGACGTGAAACTGAATCTTCGTTTTTCTCACGATTCCGCTATCCTTCCGCTGGTGTCCTATATGGGGTTGGACAATTTCGGAGCGGTCATCTGTGACCCTTACGAAGTGAAGAACTGGTGGAGATGCGACAAGATTCCTATGGCGTCCAACCTCCAGATGGTTTTCTACCGCAGCCGCCGCAATCCTGAGGTGCTTGTGAAAGTCCTCTACAATGGTCGTGAAGCTTCGCTTCCGCTTCCTCAGGCCGCCCCGTCTTTCTATTCCTGGACGGCCTTGCAGGAGTTTTATCTAAAGAAATAATTATCCCTCTATTCGGTAAGAATACTCTTGGCGGCGTCCTCTGTCGATTCACTGATAATCAGCAGGTGGTCGCCGGCCTGGAGTTTCGTGTTTCCGGTCGGGACGATGAATTTCTTGTCCCTTTTGAGCATCAGGACCCTCACTCCGCCGGGGAGGTCGAGGTCTTTGAGCATATTGCCTTGTTTTGACACCATATCATCCACCATCGCCTGGGTAATAGTGCTTTCGGTGAGTTCACCGGCCTCTTCCGGAAGGTCCACGTCAAACTCCTTTTCCTCAGGTGCGGACTCATCGTTGACTTTGAGCCATTTCGCTGCAAGCGGAAGTGTGCCGCCCTGTACGATGAGGGATACGAGCGTGATGAAGAATACAATGTTGAATATTACGTCGCCGCCCTCTATGTTGCTCATAATCGGATAGGTGGCGAAGATGATAGGGGTCGCTCCCTTCAGGCCCACCCAGGAAACGAAGAGTTTGGATTTAGGGGTGATGTTGCGGTAGGGGAGAAGGCAACCGAAAATTGTCACCGGTCTTGCAATGAACATCATAAACAGTCCGATGAGAATGGCAACCGGAGCGGTCTTGAGCATCTGCACCGGATTGACGAGCAGTCCGAGGATGAGGAACATCGCAATCTGCATCAGCCAGGTGAGACCATCGAGGAAGGCGATAATCTGTTTCCGGTGAGTGACCTTGTTGTTGCCGATGAGAATGCCGGCAAGATATACTGCAAGGTAGCCGTTACCTGAAAGCATTCCGGCGAGAGAGTAGGAGAAGAATACGATACTCAGAAGCAGGATTGCGTACAAAGGGGTGTTGTTGAGCTGAATTTTGTTGAGAAGCCAAACGGCGGCAAAGCCCATTCCCACACCCACGGCACCTCCGATTATGAACTGGAGCAGGAACACCTTGATTGCGTTCCATACGGTTGCATATGCCGTATAGCTTTCTGCCGTGGCGAAACCTGCAGCTCCGAAAACTTCCTCCGAAACCTCAGGAGTGAGTCCTCCGCCGGCTCCAAGCGAAGTCGCAATCTCAATGAGTACGACCGTAATGATGTATGCCATCGGGTCGTTGGAACCGCTTTCGAGTTCAAGGAGAGGCTGAAGGTTGTTTTTAAGACGAAGGTTTTTACCCCTCAGGAGTGCGAACACCGTGGCGGAGTCCGTTGATGACATTGTAGCGGCAAGAAGCAGGCAGGAAACCAGCGGCAGACCAAGTCCGACGCCTTTCCATCCGTTGAGAAGGTAGATGAATCCTCCGGTAATCGCCGCAGTTACGAGAACTCCGAGCGTGGAGAGGACTATACCGGGCCCGAATACCGGCTTTATGTCGGAGAACTTCGTCTCCATACCTCCGGTGAAAAGTATGACGCAGAGTGCGATCATACCGATGAAATTCGTTTTCTGGACATCCTCGAACACGATGCCGAGTCCGTCGCTTCCGAAGAGCATTCCGACAACCAGAAAGAGGAGCAAGGCAGGGATTCCGAATTTGCTGCTCGCACGCGAGATGAGTATGCTGCAGAAAATCAGGATGGACCCGATGAGAATGATGTTTTCAGATGTAAGATATAGCATAACTTATTTGTTTTATTATTAAAATATCAATGTCTAATGCTTGAACGATGCTGTGCTTCAGCTCTTTTGGGATTCTTTTCGTGTCCCTTTGGCGTACTCCCTGCACCATTCCTTCACCGGGCACTCCCCGCAGAGGGGCTTTCGGGCCGTGCAGACATATCTTCCGTGAAGAAGAAGATAGTGGTGAGCGTCCGGTCTTTCGCTCTCGGGGATATTCGCGGTAAGGTCCTTTTCCACTGCCTCCACGCTCTTCCCCTCTGAAAGTCCCAGTCTTCTGGAGACCCTGAAAATGTGCGTATCCACCGCAATGAAAGGCTTTCCGAAGGCAATCGAAGCAACTACATTCGCTGTTTTCTGTCCCACCCCGGGAAGTTTCATAAGGGCGTCTCTCTCGGAAGGAACTTCCCCTGAGAAATCGCTCAGCAGCATCCTTGCCATTCCGAGAAGGTGTTCCGCCTTAGTCCTCGGGTAGGAAATGCTCCGAATCAGAGTGAAAACCTCTTCAAATGTTGCTGAGGCCATCGCCTTGGCATCTGGAAAACTCCTGAAAAGGTCGGGGGTCACCATATTGACCCTTTTGTCGGTACACTGGGCTGAGAGCATAACCGCTACCAGCAACTGAAACGGCGAGGAGAAGTTCAGTTCGCTCTGAACCTTCCCCATCTTCGCTTTCAGACTCGTGAAGACCCCTTCGTACCTTTCTTTCGTTTTCATTGCAGTCCTCTATTCCTGTGCCGTCTCTGAAGGCGAGTCCTCGCAGGAGGAGTCTTCCGCACTCTTTTCTTTGCAAGTCTCTCCCTCGCAGACCAGAACCCTCCCCGGGTATCTGTCGCAGAGGGCCATATTGTGTGTCACCATCACCACGGCAGTACCGAGCGTGGTGTTGAGTCTTTTGAGAAGCTGCATAATGTCATCTGCGGTTTCAGCGTCAAGGTTGCCCGTCGGCTCATCGGCGAGAATGAGCGAAGGGCTGTTGAGAAGAGCCCTTGCGATGGCGATTCTCTGCTGCTCGCCTCCGGAAAGCTGATGGGGCATCTTGTGAGCCTTTCTCTGCATCCCGACTGCCTCCAGCACCTCTTCTATCCGCTTTTCCATTTTTTCTTCGTCTTTCCAGCCTGTCGCCTCAAGCACGAAATGAAGATTATCGTGTACGCTCCGGTCCATCAGAAGCTGAAAATCCTGGAAAATCACCCCGAGAGAGCGTCTGAGGTAGGGGATATCCTTCTCTCTGATGCTGCCGAGGTCGTATCCGCAGACCGAAGCCGCCCCTTTGCCCAGCGGATTTTCCGCTATCATAGTCCTGATTATCGAGGTTTTACCTGTGCCGACCTTGCCGACGAGATAGACGAAGTCCCCCTCTGAAACCGTGAGGTTAACTCCGTACAAGACTGTGCTTTCGCCGTTCAGAATGTCAACATCGGAAAATGAAACAAGTTCCCGCATCGCAATAATTTCTCGTAAATATAAATTTCTGTCAGCTGCCAAGTGCAGTAAACCTCACAAATATACTGAGAAAATCGTAGATAAGGGGTGTAGGAAAGAAAAAATCTGAGAAAAAATAAGTAAATTTGTAAAATTTTCGGTCACGCCTTTCGTGGGCGTGGTAGTTGAATTCTTGCGAAAACAGGTTATATGAGAAAAAAATATATTCTTGCAGCCGCCTTTATGGCCTTGAGCCTTTGGGCAAATGCTGCGGACGATGACTTTTCAAAGGCGCTTAAACTCTATGACAGAGGTCTTTACAGCCGTGCGTCCGAACTTTTTGACGCCGATTATTCACAGAGCGGAAATGTGGAGGCGAGGGGATACTCGATTCTTTGCTCCGCCGCTTTGGAAAAGCAGGGTTATCTCTCTGAAATAGAAACGTTTGCTGCAGAAAATCCATTCAGCGAACTCATCCCTTCAATGCGCTTTGCCCACGCACGCAACCTTTTTGACAAGGGGGAGTATGAGACGGTCGCTGAAATCCTTTCTGAAATAGACCCGGATGCACTTAGGCGTTCCCAGAAGGATACCTATCTTTTCGATTACGCGTTTTCTCTGCTTGAGGCGAACTATCCTTCTGACGCAGAGCCGCTTTTTAGAGAACTGGTTTCCCGTCCTCAGACCGACTACACGGCTCCATCACTCTATTCCCTGGGCTACATCTGCTACCAGAAAAACGCATTCGCCGAGGCCATAGACTGGTTCGGTAAGGCGTCTTCGGACAAGAGATTTTCCCAGATGTCCGATTACTACATCCTCGAATGCAAATTTATGCTCAAGGACTATGACTATGTGGTAAAGAACGGACCGAAGATTTTCTCCTCAGTTCCCCAGGACCGCAGACCGCGCCTTGCGCGAATCATCGCCGAGTCCTTCCTTGTGAAGGGAGACGCCGTCTCTGCAAAGAAATACTATGAAATGGCTCCTTCGGGAAAGACGGAAATGTCCCGCACCGACAGGTTCTTCGCCGGGTCAGTGCTCTATGCTACAGGCGATTACAAGGGCGCTGCGGATAATTTTTCGAAAATGGGTGAAAGGCGCGACTCCATCGGCCAGATCGCTTCCTACCAGATGGGCTATTCCTGCATCAAGACAGGAAACAAGGTGGCGGCTATGTCCGCTTTCAAGGACGCGAGCGAACTCTCATTCGACGGCGGAATCGAAAAGGATGCGCTTTTCAACTACGCCAAACTTGCATTTGACCTGAACAAGGACGTGTCAGTCTTCAAGAAATACCTGAAAAAATATCCTGAGACAGACAATGAGGACATATACGGCTATGTCGCAATCACCGCCCTTTACAGCAAGGACTATCAGGGTGCCATCGACGCGTATGACGAGATTGACGAACTCTCGGAAGAGATGCGCAGCAACTACGTGAAGGCCAATTACCTCCGTGCAAAGCAACTTCTGGACGCCGGGTCTTACAGGGCCGCCTCACAGTGTCTGAAGGCCGTAACGTTCTACTGCCCGGGCGACGATGCTCTCAACCAGATGGCGAAATACTGGCTGGCGGAGACTCTCTACCGTAGCGGGGATTACTCAGGTGCCGTTTCCTCTCTCAAAGAGCTCTATAACACTTCCGCTTTGGAGGGCAGGGAAGAGGGCAGCCTCATCACCTACAACCTCGCCAGCGCATATTTCCGCATTCCGGATTACACCCAGAGCGAAAAATGGTACACCGAGTACGCCGCCCAGCCGCGCAGCACGTTCCGTAAGGATGCGCTCACCCGTGCCGCGGACTGCCGCTTCCTGAGCGAGGACTACAGCGGAGCTGCCGAGTCCTATGGCGCTGTCGCTGACGACTATTACGACCCGGACGACATATATCCGTACTGGCAAAGTGCTGTGGCATATGGCCTTAAGGGCAATCTGAATAAAAAGATAGAAAGGCTTTCCGAGGTTAAGGATGCTTCCTCCCAGGCGCAGTACTACCCTGAGGCTATGTTGGAGCTTGGCCGCTCATACATAGAGAAGAAGAACACCGCCGAGGCCGGCAAATGCTTTGACCTTGTGGTGAGCGATGTTTCTGACAGCACTTTCGTGGCTCAGGCGCTTTTGGAAAAGGCGATGATTGAGCGCAATGCAAAGAATAATGACGGCGCTCTCATCTATTACAAGAGAGTCGCAGAGAATATGGGCGGAACGGAATACGCGGACAATGCGCTTCTTGCAATCGAGTCCATCTACCGCTCCGAGGGCAGGGTCAAGGAATATCTCGCCTACATCGAGGGAGTCGGAAGCGGTGCCGCAAAGACAGAAAAGGATAAGGAAAATCTCTATTTCTCCTCTGCGGAGCAGCTTTTCACGGACCACCGTTATGACCGCGCGCTTGTCTCATTCGGAGAGTATCTGAAGAACTATCCTAATGGTGAGGACAAGGTGAAGGCAGAGTATTACATAGCAGAGTGCTATCGTCTCGGGGGCGAAACCGAAAAGGCGCGTGATGCCTACGAGACCGTCATAGATGAGGGTCAGAGCCTGTTCCTTGACGCTTCAATGCAGCGTTATGCTGACCTTTCCCTCTCTCTTGAGCATTTTGACGACGCCTACCTTGCGTACACTGCACTTTGGGAAAAGACATCGTCTTCCGATGTTAAGAAATCCGCTTTGGAAGGCCGTATGACATCCGCATTCAAGGCACGCCGCTACGACGATGCTGCCGACTGCTCGGAGAAAGTGATGGCAACTTCCCCTAGCGGACAGCTTCTTCGTAACGCTCAGTACATCAGGGCGAAGTCTCTCCTTTCGCTTAGCCGCCGCGCCGAGGCTCTTGAAATTTTCTCTGATCTTTCACAAAGCCCGTCCGACGCCATCGGTGCTGAGGCTCGTGTGATGATAATTCAGGACAAATTCGACAGCGCCGACTACAAGGCTGTGGAGAATTTGGTCTACAGCTTCTCGGAGTCGGGAACAAAGCAGAATTACTACCTTGCAAAGGCCTTCATAATACTGGGTGACGCATTCGCGGAGCAGGGCGACCTCTCTCAGGCGAAAGCGACATTCGAGAGCGTCCGCGACGGTTACAAGCCTTCCGGTGACACGGATGATGTCTTGGAGAATGTTTCCCTGAGGCTTCAGAGGCTTTCGCAGATGAATGTGAAATAGGCAGGAATTCCATCAGACTTTCTGCTAAAGTTGATTGAAAATATAGATGAAAAATTTACGATATATATTCGCCCTTGTCCCGATTCTGGGAGCAGCGACACTCTCGGCTCAGAGCTATAATCCGACGGTTGTCGTCACCAACAAATATAAGGTGGAGACACTCACACCCGAAAAAGAAAGCATAGATATGGCGGTCCCGGATTCCGTGAAACGCTTCGATATGTCATTTGACTACTCCGTCTTTGACCGTCCCTATCGCGGAAGTTACGATTTCAGTCCGTACGACATCGATATGAAACCGTCTTCCGACAGGCACAAGGCAGGAAAATTCTATCTCAATGCCGGACTCGGTTACACTCTCCATCCGGAGTTGGACTTCATCTACACCCCCCTCTGCAACGAAAAAGCCTCTCTGGACTTGTACCTTGGACACCGTTCATTCGCCGGAAATTACCGCAAAATCGGCCTGGATTCCGAAAGCGGAAAGATGACGGGGCTTAAAACAGCCGACGGCAAAAGGGATTACTGGGGGCTTTGGAACTATGATATGGACAACTCGCTCGGAGCTGCCTTCCGCTACGACTGGAAAAAACTGGCTATGACCGCTGACCTTGGTTACAGAGGCCTGCAGCAGATGGACTGGATGAGGGGAAGAAGTTTCGACCGCGGTGAGGCGGATGTGCGCGTATTTTCTAAAGATACTCTCAGTCAGGGACTTACCTACGATGTGCGTGTTCACTACCTTCTTGGTTACGACAAAGTTAACCGCTTGTATGACTCCAGGCAGAAACTTGGGGAGAACGATGTGAATCTCGCCCTCAGAATGGGAGTGAATGCCGGAAAGAACGGCAGGTTCATTTTCGACATTGCTGCAGACCTTGCTTCCTACGTCGGAGACCTTTCCCACACGACTGCGCTTTTCAATCTCGCCCCAGCTTATGTCCTTACCCTCAAGGGCTGGACATTCGACCTCGGAGTGAGAGTCAGCGTGCCGATGACGACTAAGAATGCGGGAATGGAGAACTATGCAAACAGCCAGTACATTTACCCGGCAGTGCGCATTTCCTACGATTTCCGCCGCATCCCGTTGAATCTTTATCTTTCTCTCACCGGCGGAGAATCTATGAACAGTTATTCTTCTCTTGTTGGAGAATATCGTCACTACAGCATAGCTTCCGCGGCGTTCAATTCCGCTTCCTCCGGTCAGGTCCTCGGCAACACCGTGGAGAGGGTAAACGCCACCTTCGGGCTCAAGGGAAGGATTCGCTCCGTATTCGGATATGAGGCATACGTAAGTTTCTCTGAGAGAGCGACTTCTGCTGTTGAGGCCATTAGACTTTCAGATGTCAAACTTGGTGAAACGACCTACTCCGAACTTCCTGTCTATGGCCTTGCATTCACCCGCACGGGGCTTCTTACCGCCGGCGGAAAATTCCACTACAGCGATGACTGGGGAAGGGTGAACCTGGGACTTCTGTACAGCAAGATGTTCACATATCCTGAAACTCAGCAGTTCCTTCTTAATCCTGCCGCCCTCACCGGGGACGCCAGTGTAAGTTTCAATATAATAAGAAGAATATATGCCACCGTCGGCTGCGAATTTTCTCTTTCCCGCAAGGGATTGCTCCAGAAGGCTGACGGAGCTACTGTGAATTACAATATTCCAGGCTACGGCGACCCTTACCTTGGTGTCGAGTACCGTCACAACCGCCTTCTTGCAGTTTGGGCGAAGGCAAGCCAGTTTACCGGACAGACCATTCAGCGCACTCCGCTCTATGCTGAGAGGGGCCCGGAAATCACGGCCGGTGTGCGTTTGAATTTTGGTAAATAATTTCTAACTTTGTAGGCTTTTTGTGCCGGATTCCTTTAGCCACAAGATGTTAAAAACGGAACCGGTAGGATTTGAAATAAAAAAGAAACATATAATGATCGAGAACGAAGAAACCAAAGCTGCTGAAGAGCAGTATTCCGCGAACAGCATTCAGGTCCTCGAAGGACTTGAGGCAGTGAGGAAAAGACCTTCAATGTATATCGGAGACATCGGAGAAAGAGGTCTCCATCATCTCGTGTATGAGGTGGTCGACAACAGTATCGACGAGGCTCTCGCCGGCTGGTGCACCAACATTGATGTTACAATCAACAAGGACAATTCCATTACAGTAAAGGACAACGGACGAGGCATCCCTACAGGAATGCACGAGAAAGAGCACCGTTCTGCCCTTGAGGTCGTTCTTACCGTGCTGCACGCCGGCGGAAAGTTCTCAAAGGACAGCTACAAGGTTTCCGGAGGTCTTCACGGAGTGGGTGTGAGCTGCGTCAACGCGCTTTCTGACTATCTCCGCGCCGAGGTTCACCGTGAGGGTAAAATCTTCGTTCAGGAGTACTCCAAGGGTAAGCCGACCACTGAGGTGAAAGTCGTGGGAGAGTCCACAGACACGGGAACAATCATCACATTCCATCCGGATGCCGAGATCTTTACCGTTACGACCCTCTACAAGTACAAGACCCTTGCAAACCGTCTTCGTGAACTCGCGTTCCTCAATAAGGGCATTCATCTGACGCTCACCGACCTTCGTGAACCGATTGAGGACGGCGGTAAGGACTATATGGATGCAATTCATCCGGGAACTGAGGAATTCTACTCAGAAGAAGGCCTGAAGCAGTATGTCGAGTACATCAACTCCATCAGCCGCAACGAGCCGATAAGCTCCGTGATTTGCCTTGAAACCTCCAAGATAATCCCTATCGAGGTGGCTCTCCAGTACAATTCCGGCTTTACTGAGGAGGTCCGTTCATACGTCAATAACATCAACACTATAGAGGGAGGTTCACATCTTACCGGCTTCCGCCGCGGTCTCACGAAGACCCTCAAGGCATACGCCGACAAGAACAACTTCCTCTCAAAACTCAAGTTCGAACTTGCCGCAGAGGACTTCCGCGAGGGACTTACCGCTGTGATTTCCGTGAAGGTCGCTGAGCCTCAGTTCGAGGGACAGACAAAGACCAAGCTCGGAAACGGTGAGGTGGACCCGGCTGTCTCTCAGGCTGTTTCTGCAGCTCTCGAGAGCTACCTTGAGGAGAATCCTAAGGAAGCCAGAGCAATCGTTGACAAGGTAATCCTTGCTGCTACCGCCCGCCACGAGGCCCGCAAGGCACGCGAACTCGTTCAGAGAAAGACGGTTATGTCAGGCGCCGGAATGCCGGGTAAACTTGCCGACTGCTCAGAGAGAGACCCGGAGAAGTGCGAACTCTTCCTTGTCGAGGGAGACTCCGCAGGCGGAACGGCAAAACAGGGACGTAACCGTAAGACTCAGGCCATCCTGCCGCTTAGGGGTAAAATCCTGAACGTTGAGAAAGCCCTCACGCACCGCGTTTTTGAAAGCGAGGAAATCAGAAATATCTACACCGCTCTCGGCGTGACCGTGGGCACTGAGGAAGACAGCAAGGCGCTGAACCTGAGCAAGCTCCGCTACCACAAAGTCATCATTATGACCGATGCCGATGTCGACGGAAGCCACATTGCTACCTTGATTCTTACGTTCTTCTTCCGCTATATGTTCGACCTCATCAAGAACGGCTATGTCTATCTTGCAACTCCGCCGCTCTATCTTGTGAAAAAAGGTAAGGAGGAGATATACTGCTGGACAGACGAGCAGAGGAAGGATGCGACCCTCAAGCTTGGAAAAGGCACGGACAAGGGCGTAACGGTGCAGAGGTACAAAGGTCTCGGTGAGATGAGCGACGAACAGCTTGCCAACACCACTATGGACCCGGAAAAGAGGCTCCTCAGGCAGATTACCATCCAGGATGCCGCTGCTGCCGACCTCACATTCTCAATGCTTATGGGTGACGATGTACCGCCTCGCCGTGAGTTCATTGAGCAGAATGCCCACTACGCAAACGTTGATGCCTAAGCTTGAATAAACAGGCGCGGCCTTAAGCCTCTTGCCCCAAGCATTTCCTTATTATGAAGAAATCTCTGCCGAAAGGTTATCGGGTATATGTCCCGCTACTGGTAGTTTTCGTACTTCTTGTGCTCTGTATGCCAAGGAGTACGAAATTCGCTTACAACTACACTAAGGGTTCTCCTTGGATGTATGAGACTCTCGTTGCCGAATTTGACTTTCCTGTGCTGAAAACTTCCGCCGAACTTCTTTCGGAGAGGACCTCGGCTCAGGCCAATGTCATACCATATTATATTATGGATTCGAAGGCGGGCGTGAAGGCTCTCCAGGCTCTTGGAGCGATAGATTTCGAAGGAAACTCCGCATTGAAGGCGGATGCAGCCGCCGCGCTGAGTTCCATTTATCAGAAAGGAGTCGCTGAGGACACTGAGTATTTCGCCGGTGCCTCGGAAAGCTCCTATGACCCTTCTCTTGTCTATATCCAGAAGGACAAAAGAGCCGTTAAGCAGCCCTCTGACGAGATTTTCAGCGTAAGTTCCGCACGGCTGGACCTTCTCTCGTCACTCTCTTCATACTCTTCAGCGGATTCTCTGTGCAACGCGCTTGGCATCTATAATCTTGTTGTTCCGAGCCTTGACCTTGACCCGCAGATGTCAGAGCTTGTCCACTCGGAGAACGCGCCGGTCATTTCTCCTACAAAGGGCGTTATCCCTGCAGGTCACATAATCGTCTCAAAAGGCGAGATCGTAACGGCTGACATCGAACAGATACTTGACTCCTATCGTGCTGAGTATGAGGCCTCTCTGGGCTACTCCGGCAACCGCCTGGTGCTTTGGTGCGGGATTATCCTCCTGAGCCTTATTCTTGTGGTGGTGCTTTTCTTTGCGATTTATTTCACTTCGCCCGGAATCCTCACCGTCCCGAACAAGTTCATCTACCTGTTGCTGATTTATACTCTTGCGACCACTCTTGCAGTTTCCGCAAGCGGTGAGCAGCCGGCGGCATTGTACTTCATCCCGTTCCCTGTATTCCTTTATTATCTTCTTGCATTTTTCCGCAAGAAACTCATCCTGCCGGTCTACATCGTGGCGCTTGCCCCGATGGTCCTTTTCTCTTCCACGGGAGCCGAGGTCTTCATTATGCAGCTTGCTGCCGGTGTGATTACGATTTCCGTGTTCGACAGGTTCAATAAAGGCTGGAGGCAGTTCGTGAACGCGCTGATAGTCTTTGCAACCCTTGTAATCACGTGGTTCACTTTGCGTTTTATTACAGGGCTCGGCGACAATACGGATTACCTCACCATCCTTTGGCTTTTCATAGGCTCAATGCTTTCGGTGGCGCTTTATCCGCTTATCTATCTTTTCGAAAAGATCTTCAATCTGGTTTCGTCTTCGCGTCTTATGGAACTCTCCGATACCAACAACAAGGTTCTTCGTGAACTTGCGATCAAGGCTCCGGGGACATTCCAGCACAGCCTCCAGGTTGCGAATTTTGCAGATGCGGCTGCGCGTAGCATCGGCGCGGACGTGCTTCTGGTCAGGGCAGGTGCGCTCTACCACGACATCGGAAAGATAATGAATCCGCAGTGTTTCGTGGAAAACGAGGCTCTCGGAGAAACCTATCACCAGTCTCTTTCTCCTCAAGAAAGCGCCAAGGAGATTATCCGCCACGTCAGCGATGGAGTTTCCCTTGCAGAGAAATATAAGATACCTTCTGTAATCCGTGAATTCATAATTACGCATCACGGCACGACTAAAGCAGGATTCTTCTACTCCAAGTATGTCAACGATGGCGGCGACCCTGCAAATGTAGGAGACTTTACCTATCCGGGCCCTCGTCCGACAACCAAGGAACAGGTTATCCTGATGCTCTGCGACTCGCTCGAAGCGGCATCCCGCACCCTCAAGGACCGCTCTCCAAAGGGCATATCCGACCTGGTAGAGAGGATTATGAAATCAAAGTTTGACGAAGGACAGTTTGACGATGCCGACATTTCCGTCAGGGAAATACGCGAGATGTCTGAAAGCTTGAAGGACTATATTCAGCAGGTCTATCACGCGAGAATCGCTTATCCGGCCCCTAAAAAGAAGACTAAATAAGGCCCTTTGAAGGTGATTTCAGTAAGAAAATTAAAAAAAACGTCTTTTCGGCGTAAGATTTTTAACGCAAATAAGTAAATAATTTAAAATAAAGATTATGAAATTGACAAAAAACGCAGTTGATGCTCTCAACATTGAGGTATCACTTTCTATCGAGGCATCAGATTACTCTGAAGGCAAGAAAAAGAAACTTAACGAGTTCCGCCGCTCAGCTGAGATCAAGGGATTCCGTAAGGGAATGGTTCCTATGTCCCTTGTTGAAAAAATGTATGGCGAAAGGGCTCTCGTTGATGCAGTGAACGATGTTATCTCAGAGCAGCTTAACAGTTTCATCAATGATGAGAAACTCAACATAATCGGCGAACCTCTTCCTTCTGAGAACCAGCCGGAGAACGAGTGGAAGGACGGAAATGCCTTCAACTTCACTTTCGACATCGCTTGCAACCCGGAGGTTACTCTTCCGCTCGGCAAGGACGACGAGGTTGTTTACTACAACATCAACGTCACAGAGGAGGCAAAGAAGGAAATGAAAGCAAACCTTCTCAAGCAGTACGGCTCACTTTCAGACGGCAAGGCAGCTGGCGAGGATGACTTCATCGTAGCTGACCTTAAGCAGGAGGACAACACAATCGAGGGCACTTACATCGCTATCCGTAACGTGTCCGAGGCTTCCAAGAAGCAGTTCGTAGGCGTAAAACCTGGCGACAGCTTCGACGTCAATGTCAATGAGGCATTCGAGAATGAGAACGACAGGGCATCCCTCATCAAGGTTAAGAAAGAGGAACTTGAGGGAATCAACCCGGTTTACAATGTAACTGTAAAATCTGTAAAGACTTTCGTATCAGCTCCTGAGACTCAGGAAACTTTCGACAAGATCTTCGGTGAAGGCGTAGTCAAGTCCGCTGAGGAGTTTGACGCAAAAATCGCTGAAAGACTTTCCGCTGAATACAAGGGCGAAGCAGATTTCCGCTTCTCAAAGGACGTTCGCGCATATCTTCTCAAGAAGGCCGACCTCCAGCTCCCTGAGGCATTCCTCAAGAGGTGGATTCGCACTGCAAACGGTGACAAATTCACTGCAGAGGAAATCGAAAAAGAGTTCCCGCTCTTCGCTGAGGACTACAAGTGGACTCTCGTAAGGAGCTTCCTTATGAAGACTTACGATGTAAAGGTGGCTCACGAGGACCTTCTCGCTTCTGCAAAGGCATACGCTTCTTACCAGTTCGCAATGTACGGAATGGCGAATGTTCCGGAGGAACACCTCACCGAGTACGCTAACGAGATCCTCAAGAACGAGGATCAGGCACGCAGGGTGCTTGACCAGGTGGAGAACGAGAAGACCGTAGCAGCCGTTAAGGATGTAATCACTCTCAAGAATAAGAAGATCACTGTAGAGAAATTCCGCGACCTTAAATAGTTCGTTAGAAGAACTTTCTTTGCAGAGATTTTCCATCTCCAAGTAATCCATAAAATAAATCTATGACCGAATTCGAAAAATTTGCAACCTCACAGGGACTTTCATCCCTTACGATGCACGATTATGCGCGTGAAGTTTCCCGCGCTAGTGCCTCATCCATAACAAGTTACCTCAATCCGACGATTATCGAGGAGAGGAAACTCAACGCTGTGGCTATGGATGTGTTCAGCCGCCTTATGATGGACCGCATCATCTTCCTCGGAGTTCCGATTGATGATGACGTGGCAAACATCATCCAGGCTCAGCTGCTCTTCCTTGCCTCCTCAGACCCTTCGGCCGACATCTCCCTTTACATCAATTCTCCGGGAGGTCAGGTTTCTTCCGGTCTTGGCATCTACGACACGATGCAGCTCGTTGAACCGGATGTCGCAACCATCTGCACCGGACTTGCAGCTTCAATGGCTTCAGTGCTTTTGTGCGCAGGAGCAGCAGGAAAGCGTTCTGCTCTTCCTCATTCCAAGGTGCTCATCCACCAGCCGCTCGGGGGTGCGAATGGTCAGGCTTCGGACATTCTCATTGCCGCGAAGGAAATAGAGAAGACACGTACAGAACTCTACACAATCATTTCGGAACACAGCGGACAGAGCGTTGAAAAAATCGCCGCAGATGCTGACCGTGACTACTGGATGAGCGCTACTGAGGCGAAGGAATACGGGATGATAGACGAGATTCTCTCAAGAAAGAGCCGCGCAGAAATGTAAGTCGCGGCCCACTTCGTTGTGCTAGATAAATTCAAATGGCAAAAAGTAAAGAAAATTCTACAAGGTACTGTATGTTTTGCGGCAGGAGCGAGAAAGACGTCCCGCTTCTGCTGCAAGGCTTAGGTGCCTACATCTGCTCTGACTGCATTGAGACGGGACACGATTATGTTGTCGCCGAACTCGGTAAGAAAGGCAAGAAGAAGGCTGATAAGTCCACTTCAAAAGGCAAAAAGCCGCAGACTCCGCACGAGATTACAAAATTCCTCGACCAATACGTTATCGGTCAGGAACGGGCAAAAAAGCAGCTTGCCGTGGCTGTCTACAACCACTACAAGAGACTTGACAACAACCTGTCCGCAACACCTGCCGATGTGGAGCTTGAAAAAAGCAATATCCTGATGGTTGGACCTACCGGAACAGGTAAGACGTTGTTGGCCAAGACGATAGCCAGGATGCTCGACGTCCCGTTCACTATCGTTGACGCAACGGTCCTCACCGAGGCAGGATATGTGGGAGAGGATGTTGAAAGCCTCCTGTCAAGACTTCTTCAAGAGGCTGATTACGATGTGGAGCAGGCAGAAAGGGGTATCGTTTTCATTGACGAGATTGACAAGATTTCCCGAAAAAGCGACAACCCTTCAATTACCCGTGACGTGTCCGGAGAGGGTGTGCAGCAGGCAATGCTGAAACTTCTCGAGGGAAATGTTGTGAATGTTCCGCCTCAGGGAGGCCGCAAGCACCCCGAGCAGGAGTTCATTCACGTCAACACGCAGAACATTCTCTTTATCTGCGGAGGAGCGTTCGAGGGCATTGAAAGGCATATAGCCCAGAGAATGAACACCCAGATTATAGGCTACGGAAGCGCATCCAAGCCTAAGGTGGACAAGGACAATCTTCTTAAATATGTTGAGCCTGCGGACCTTCGTGCCTACGGACTCATTCCTGAGATTGTCGGCCGTCTTCCGGTTGTGACCTACTTGGACAATCTCGACAGGGCTGCGCTCCTAAGGATTCTCACCGAACCTAAGAACGCGATAATGCGCCAGTACGAGAGGCTTTTTGAACTTGACGGCATTACCCTCAAGGTTGAAGACGGAGTGCTGGATCTTATCGTCGACACCGCCATCAAGGAGAAACTCGGTGCACGAGGCCTTCGCGCAATCTGCGAAAAGATTATGACCGACGCGATGTACGATGCTCCGTCATCCAAGTCCAAGGAGTTCAATCTGACCATTGAATACGCCAAGAGCAAACTGAAAGAGGATAAATAACTGTATTATGGACAAGTATATTGAGGAGAATAAGGAACGCTTCTTTGAGGAACTGTTCTCTCTTTTGAGGATTCCATCCGTGAGTTCCGACCCTGAGCACAAGGAGGATATGACCCGCTGCGCAAAGCGTCTTACTGAACTTCTTCTTGAAGCAGGAGCGGACAGAGCCGAGGTTTATCCGAGCGATGGACATCCGGTCGTTTTCGGAGAGAAAATCCTTTCCCCGGAGCTTCCTACTGTGCTTGTCTATGGCCACTATGATGTTCAGCCGGTTGACCCGCTGGAACTGTGGGATTCTGACCCCTTTGAGCCGAAAATCCGCCGCGGGGACAAGTACGAGGACGGTGCAATCTACGGTAGGGGAGCGAATGACGACAAGGGGCAGCTCTTTATGCACATCAAGGCATTCGAATATCTCCTGCGTCAGGGTGAACTTCGTCACAATGTGAAATTCCTCTTCGAAGGCGAGGAGGAAATCGGCAGTCCCTCTCTTGCAAAATGGGCTGAGGAGCATAAGGAAATGCTTTCAGCTTCGGTAATCCTTGTTTCCGACACCACGATGATTTCCGACAAAGTGCCTTCAATAAACTGCGGAATGAGGGGCCTGAGCTACCTTGAGGTAAAGGTCACGGGACCGAATAAGGACCTTCACTCAGGGCATTACGGCGGAGCTGTGGCAAATCCGATAAATGTCCTTTGCGATATGATTTCTTCGCTCATCGACTCCGATGGAAGAATCACAGTTAAGGGCTTCTATGACAGTGTCGTTGAACTTTCGGAAGAGGACCGTGCGCAGCTCTCCCGCGCTCCGTTTGACTCGCAGGAGTACAAAAACTTCCTAGGCATCGCCCAGGTGAAGGGTGAAAAGGGATACACCACTCTTGAACGCACCGGAATACGTCCTTGCCTTGACGTTTGCGGCATCTGGGGCGGCTTCACGGGAGAAGGGTCCAAGACGATTCTTCCGAGCGAGGCTCACGCAAAAATTTCGATGCGTCTGGTCCCGAACCAGGACAGCGAAACAATTTCGCGCCTTTTTACAGAACATTTCCTTTCAATAGCGCCTCCTTCCGTGAAGGTGGAAGTCAAAAACCTCCACGGCGGCAACGGATTCCTCATACCGATTTCATCCAAGGCGTACAAGGCCGCATCCCGCGCCATCGGAGAAGTTTACGGAGTTGAGCCTGTTCCTTCCCGCGGCGGCGGAAGCATAGCCATCTTGGCCGACTTGCAGAAGATTCTCGGCGTGGACCCGCTTCTGATGGGCTTTGGCCTCGAAAGGGACACCATTCACTCTCCGAACGAGTCCTACCTTCTCAGGCAGTTCTTTTCCGGCATCAAATCCATCATTCTATTCTATAAATATTACTAACCGTTCTCGCTAAGAGCGGCGAGAAAACCACAACAAAGCTGTTCGAAAAATGGATGAGCTTGTTTTAGCCTTTGCCATCCTCTCCTCGCTGTGCGTTGGAGCAGGTGTCGCGTGGATTATTCTATCCAAACGCGTAAATTCTTTACAGACAAAACTTTCTGACGCGACGTCAAAGACCGAAGTGCTTCGCACTCAGAACGAGATGCTTTCCCGCGCGAGAGAGGACGACGAGCGTCACCACGCGGAGAGCCTCAAAGCCCAGGAGGACCGCTTCGGGGAGACTCTCGAAAAGGTCACCGCGCAGATGAAAGATGCGACCGACCAGATGCTGAAGCAACGTCAGGAGGAGTTTTCCGCCTCAAGCAAGGACGACCTCGGCCAGATTGTGACTCCGCTTCGCGAAACCATCGACAAGATGAAGCAGGCGATGAACGAGAACGCTCTCAAGCAGAACGAACTCAGCGGGCAGATGAAGGCGAATCTCGAGAATATGATGCGCCACAGCGATGCGGCCCGCAAGTCTGCCGACGACCTCACGCAGGCTCTTCGCCACGGCACGAAAGTCCAGGGAAACTGGGGTGAGAAAGTCCTTGACGAACTCCTTCAGGCCCAGGGACTTACAAGAGGAGTCCACTATGACGTGCAGGCGACTCTCCGAGAGGCTGACGGCTCGGCCGTTTTGAGCGAAGACGAAAAGAGAAAGTGTCCCGATGTAATCTTGCATCTTGACCAGCGGAGGGATGTAATCATCGACTCCAAAGTCTCCCTTTCCGCCTTTATGGACTACGTGAATGCAACGGACGAACAGGTCCGCCGCAATGCCCTCTCCGCCCACATCCAGAGCCTTCAGAAGCACGTTAAAGAGCTTTCGAAAAAGAATTATACCGCTTACGTGAAGCCGCCCAAGGTGTGCGTGGACTATGTGATTATGTTCGTTCCGAACATCGGAGCGCTGTGGACCGCCCTGAACGAACAGCCTGACCTTTGGCGCCGTGCGATGGAAAATGATGTTTTCATCGCGGACGAGCAGACCCTCTATGCGGCCCTGCGCATTATAAACCTCACCTGGCAGCAGATTGCCCAGGTGGAGAACTACAAGCAGGTCTTTGACCTTGCCGACGAAATGATTAAGCGGGTGAAGCAGTTCTCAAAGGCGTACAAGGATATGGGAGATGCGCTCGTAAAGGCGCAGAATGCCTATAATGAAGGAGCCAAGAAACTCTCTCCGTCAGGGCAGAGCATTCTCAAAACCTGTGACAAGCTCAAAGAACTGGGAGCGAAGGAAGATCCGGGCAATCGCATTTTAGTCCCTTCCTTAGATGACTCCGCTGCCGAGCATCTCGTCGTCTCCAGCGTACCAGACGGCGAACTGTCCGGGAGTGATTCCCCTCTGGGGCTGGTCGAAAAGGATGAATAGGCCGCTTTCGCGAAGAATGAGCGTTGCACACTGAAGTGGCTGACGATAGCGAATCCTCACTCTGAGGTGTCTGATTTCCCCCTCTTTCATTCTAAGGTCCTCCCTTATCCAATGAATTTCATCCGCCGGAATCCTCAGGCAACTGCGCGAGAGGCCCTTGTGACGGTGTCCTTCACCCACGTATATAAGGTTTTTATCGGTGTCGGTCGCAATGACGAAGATGGAGTCGCTGTGTCCGCCGATGTTGAGCCCCTTGCGCTGTCCGATGGTGTAGAACTGTGCCCCGTCGTGTTTACCGACGATTTTTCCCCACGGGTTTTCTTTCCAGCGCGTCTTCTTTACGTGTTTCTTTCCGCTGCGGTAAGTCTCTGTCTCAAAATGGATTGAAGAATAATCCAGCGGCGTGCTAAGAGTAAGCAGGTCGTCGTCGGAGACCGTTTTCAATTTCTCATCATCCCACGGGCATCCCTCATTCACAGGGGTGGGGCTGGCCTTGTCTTCGCTGACATAGCTGGAGATAAGTTCCGCCTCGTGCGTGTGGCCCTCAGGGAGCAATGAATTCAGTATTGTCCTGATTTTTTGATAATGGGCGTTGTGCGAGAAGAAATCGTCGTACACTTCCACCACGTCACCTTCGCGCGGGAGAAGCTTTTGCTTTAGGAACGTTGGAAGGTCCACTTTCCCCACGAAACAGATTCCCTGAGAGTCTTTCTTGTCGGCGGAAGGAAGGTCCGCCTCGTGGGCGATGCGCCTCACTTCCGGTTTTTCGATGTCACCGATAGGGAACAGGGCAGTTGAAAGCTGCTCCTGAGTGAGTTGGCAGAGGAAATAACTCTGGTCCTTGTTGGGGTCGCTGCCCTCGAAGATTCGGTAAATAGGGGTCTCACCCTTGCAGTCTCCCCAGGTCTTGGGGACAAGTATTTCTTTCCCTTCTGCATCCTTGAGCGTTTCTTTCCTGCAGTAATGCCCCGTTGCCACCATATCTGCACCGAGTTTCTTCGCGGTTTCCCAGAATGCGGCGAACTTTATCTCCCTGTTGCACAGCACATCCGGATTGGGCGTGCGTCCTTTTTCGTATTCGGAGAACATATAGTCCACGACCCTTTCGCGGTATTCCTTACTTAGGTCCACGAAATAGAAGGGAATTCCGATTTTTCGGGCCACCATCTCTGCGACGAACCTGTCCTCTTCCCATTCACAGTCTCCGTGCAGGGTGGTGGAGGCATCGTGCCAGTTTTGCATAAACAAGGCAAATACGTCATAACCCTGTTTTTTTAGCAGCAGGGCGGCAACGCTCGAATCAACTCCTCCTGAGAGGCCAACGCAGATTTTCATATGTTTTTTTTTATTATATTTGCGGATGCTATGCATCCTGATGTAGGGGTGCAAAGTTACTAAAACACATAGTTATGACAAAAAAAGTCTTGGAAATATCCTATCTTGAGTTTAACTCCATCGATGAACTCTCACCGGAGGACAAGAGTCTCGCCCTTGCCGCGTGTGAGGCAATAAAAGGCTCCTATGCCCCTTATTCACATTTTAATGTCGGCGCTGCGGTGCGCCTTTCAGACGGGGCAATTGTCACCGGAGCCAATCAGGAAAATGCTGCATACCCATCAGGACTCTGCGCAGAAAGAACCGCAATGTTCTATGCCAACGCACATTACCCGGATAAGGCTATGACTGAAATAGCCATCGCCGCAAGTCAAGGGGGCGTTCTTTGTGCGGATCCTGCCACTCCTTGCGGAAATTGCCGGCAGGTTATGGCGGAGTATCAGACAAAGAGCGGCACTCCTATGGCTGTGTTGCTTGTCGGTGCGAAAAAAGTGCTTAAGTTTTCGAATGTGGAGTCCGTGCTGCCATTCATTTTTGACAGTTTGGATGCAAAATAATTTGCTGTTCCAAATGAAATGACTACCTTTGCATTGGGGTAAGTCATACACGACCAGCTCCCTCCAAATTCTCCCAGGGTCGGAAGGCAG
>CAVJRU010000019.1:0-37175 GCA_963652025.1 bacterium | reverse complement strand
TCGTCACAGGCGCTACAGACGAGGACATTCTTCCTTTTATTTTGTCACCGATGACGCCGCGGCCGACGATGATGCTATCCCCCTGTCCTTGAGCCTCTTGGTCAGAGCCTTCTGGAACTCGCGGGCATTCTTCTGATGCTCGGTGTAGGTGGCGGCAAAACGGTGCGTGCCGTCAAAGTCGGGGCTGGCGCAGAAGAAAAGGTAGTTGTGCGAATCCGGATGCAGAACCGCCTCCAGACAAGGCTTCGAAGGGACATTTATCGGTGCGGGGGGAAGACCTGCGTGAAGATAGGTATTATAGGGCGAATCCACGCTGAGGTGCTTTTTCAGCACGCGGTTGAGTTTGTAGTCGTAGCAAAAACAGATTGTAGGGTCCGCTTGAAGCTTCATTTTCTTGTTGTAACGGTTCAGATATACTCCCGCAATTTTCGGGAACTCGAAGTCCTTGAGAGTCTCTCCAGCCACAATGGACGCCACAATGGAAACTTCCATTTGGGTAAGGCCCTGTGCGCTTGCAAGTTGCAGCCTCTCCTCAGTCCAGAAGTCATTGTATTCTTTTTTGAACCGGTCGAATATATCCTTCACCGACGCAGTCCAGTACATTTTGTAACTGTCCGGAAGAATCAGCGCGAAGACATTTTCCGGAGTAAATCCATACGAGGCGAGGAAGAGTTCGTCATTAAGAGCTTCAATCACCGACAGGGAGTCCACCATCATCTGCGACGAAATCCTCTGCGCAATCCTCTCCTTGGTCCGAAGAGTCCCGGAAAGAGTCAGCGTAGTGGGTTCCTGCCATCCGAAAACGAGCATCCTGGCGACATAAATCGGCGGATAGGAGGTGCGGACAGGATAGCGTCCGGGCTTGATTTTCCCCTCTACGTCCATCCTGCGGAAACAGCGGTCGAGGCTGCGGGCGTTGCGGGCGCATCCGCTGGAGGTGAGAGCTTCGAAAACTTCAGAAGACGGGGTGTCCGGATATACGTAAAGAACTGTTTCCTTCGTGAATCCAGGACGACGGTTGTCGATGTACCAGAGGAATGCAACGGCGAGCGCCGCCATAAGGGCAATCGCTACCAGAATGGACAGAACCGTTATTATCGTTTTTTTCTTGGTCATTTTCCGTTAATTCTATTTACCCATAATGTCTGACCTTTACAAGGAATTAGGGCTTATCCACAATTCTTATTTTCTAAGAAGAACAAGGTCGCCTTCGACGATGTCCGAGTCACTCTTCACCTTGTTCATCTTCTTGAGGCTGGAGAGCCGCACGGCATAGCGCTGGGAGATTGTCCAAAGGCTGTCGCCGCTTTCCCAGACGTGTTTTTCGAGGCCTTTTGCCGCCTGTTTCTTCTTTGCCTGGAGATAGACAATTGTTCCCGGAGCGAGTTCCCTGTCTTCTTTCAAGTCATTGAATTTCAGGATTTCGCGTGGGAAGAGATTGTACTGACGGGCTATTGAGGAATAGGTTTCACCATCAACCGAATAGACAAACGGGACTCCGTTCAGGGAGAAGAGCTCGCGGTAGAGGTTGAAAGTAAAAATTTCGCCCTTGGAGTCGTTGAAACGCTGAGGAGTCTCGATTTTTGAAGGCGGGTCAGGACGGGTGGGCTTGGTCGTCTGCTTTGATGGTTTGCCTGAAGGCTTTGAATTGCCTTTGCCCGCCTTGTCCGAGTCGGACTTGCCTGAAGTTTCCTTAGCGGAAGAGCCCTCCTTCTTAGAAGAGGCCCCGCTTTCTGAAGTGACGGCCTCAGCGGTGTCGAAGCGGCTCAGGTCGTAGTCCTTTATGAGTTTTATAAGTTTTGCCGGGTAGCTCGGGTCGGTGGCATAGCCGGCTTTCTTAAGGCCATACGCCCATCCCTCGTAGTCGGTGGGGTCAAGATTGAAGAGGAAGGCATAACGGTCCTTGTAGCGAAGGAAGTCGGAGTGGTCACGGAAAGACTCGTCTGCAGAGGGGTATTTGCGGAAGCACTCCCCCTTGCGGTCGTCGTCGTGATACATTTTTCCCCCGGTCCAGTTGTGGCATTTGATGCCGAAATGGTTGTTACCTTCCTTTGCAAGGCGTGACTGCCCCGCACCGGACTCCAGCAGCCCCTGCGCGAGGGTAATGCTGGCAGGGACTCCGCTGCGGTACATCTCGCTCACCGCAACCGCAGAGTACTTGCGGACATATTCTTCGTAGGTGCTTCGCTGGTCGCCGAATGTGACGCAGACAGCCAGAAGCAGAAGCAATATAGATGTAAAAAATTTCTTTCTCATATCCCTCAAAGTTAGGAATATTTCTTAGATTTCTCCGCCGCCGGACGCATTAGAATTCTTTTTTGTCCAAGGGCACGTCGAAAACATCCCCGTCATTCGCGGCAAAGGAGTTTGGAAAAACGGAGCGAATCTCACCAAGAAGAGGGGCGGTGTCCTTGTAGCGCGAGGAATAATGAGCCACGATGAGTTTTTTCGCGCCCGATTCTACTGCCAGCCGCGCCGCCTGAAGGGTCGTGGAATGATACCTCTGTGCCGCCTGCTTCGCGAGGTCCTCCATATAGGTAGCCTCGGTGTAGAGAAGGTCCACACCGCGCACCCATTCGGGGAGCTGAGGAAACGGAGCGGTGTCGCTGCAATAGGCGTAACTTCGCGGGGTGTAGGGAAGATAGGTCACGTCAGCGGAACGGATAATCTGCGCAGAGGAAGTGTCCACGGGGCTGGTTCCGTTCTCGAAAGAAGTCTCCGCCTCAGAGAAGTCACCTCTTACGACATCCTCTCCCCTTTTGAGTTTGCAAATCTCAGCAATCCCGAGCCCATACTGCCCGATTGCGTCCTTGCGCACATTGAGTTCAGGGGTGCGTTCACGGAAAAGATAGCCGTAGGTTTCGATGCGATGGTTGAGCGGGAAAGCTTCGACGGTGAGAAATTTATTTTCGAAAATCACCTGCGGAGACTTGGTCTTTACCGGGATGAAATCCACCTGGATGCCAATCTGGTCACCGTAGTAGGAGAGATAGAACTTCAGGATTGCTCCGAGAGCCTGAGGACCGAAAACCTTGATGCTCTTGCGAGACGAGGCAAGGCCGATGGTGGACAGCAGTCCGGGAAGTCCGAAAACGTGGTCGCCGTGGATGTGGGAGATGAAAATGGCGTCAATGCGGTCAAAGGAAAGCCTCTGCCGGCACATCTGTCTCTGAGCTCCCTCTCCGCAGTCAACCAAAAACAAGCGCCCACGTACGTCTAGTACCTGAGCGCTTGGATTTCTGCTTGACGTGGGCTTGGCCGAAGCCGTGCCCAGTACATTCAGTGTAAAGTTCATTCCGCGAAGGAATTATTCACCTTTTGCGAGCTGGTCCTTGAGGGCTGCGAGTGCGTCGATGTCGCCAAGGGTGGTCTTCTCGATGTTGGAGTTGATCTTCTTGACAGCCTTCTTTGTTACGTCAGCCTCTGAAGAGACTTTCTCGCCCTTAGCCTCTGTTGCAGCGGCGTAAGTCTTGGTGTGAGAAAGAACGATGCGACGGATAGAACGACGAAGCTCGGTAACCTTGAATGGGAGAGTCTCGCCTGCAACTGGAGTTGTGCCGTCCTCTTTGGTGAGTTCGCGGTTGAAGCAGATTGCCTCTACAGCCGGATCAAGGCTGATGGTTGCGAATTTCTCGCCGAGTGATGCTACAGCTGCCTCAACAACGGTTCCGACAGCATACTTGCTCTCGATTTCGTCCCAAGGGTTAGGGAGAAGCTGCTTGTGACCAAGGCTGAGCTTGTGGTTCTCCTCATCGAAGTCAAGGATAACGACGTCAATCTTGTCGCCGGTTGCAACGAGCTCTGAAGGATGTTTGATCTTGTTCCAAGAAAGGTCGCTGATGTGAACGAGTCCCTCGATTCCCTCCTCAAGCTCTGCGAACACGCCGAAGTTGGTGATGTTGCGAACAGTTGCGCTGTGAGTTGAACCTACAGGATATTTCTCCCTGATGTTCTTCCAAGGGTTCTCAACAAGCTGCTTCAGACCGAGTGACATCTTCTTCTCGTCCCTGTCAAGGGTAAGAATCTGAGCCTCAACCTCGTCGCCTACCTTAAGGAAGTCCTGAGCGACGCGAAGCCTTGGAGACCAAGACATTTCTGATACGTGGATAAGACCCTCAACGCCCGGCTCAACCTCAACGAATGCGCCATAGTCAGCGATGAGAACAACTTTACCCTTAACCTTGTCACCAACCTTGAGGTTTGCATCGAGAGCGTCCCAAGGGTGTGCCTGGAGCTGCTTCAAGCCGAGAGCGATTCTCTTCTTGTTCTCATCGAAGTCAAGGATGACGACGTTAATCTTCTGGTCAAGTGAAACAACCTCCTCAGGATGGTTGATTCTGCCCCAAGAGAGGTCGGTGATGTGGATGAGACCGTCAATACCGCCGAGGTCGACGAATACACCGTAGTTGGTGATGTTCTTGACAGTACCCTCAAGTACCTGACCTTTCTCAAGTTTGCTGATGATCTCAGCTTTCTGAGCCTCGATTTCAGCCTCGATAAGTGCCTTGTGTGAAACGACAACGTTGCGGAACTCCTGGTTGATCTTGACGATCTTGAAGTCCATAGTTGTGTCAACGAACTGGTCGTAGTCGCGGATAGGCTTAACATCAATCTGAGAGCCCGGAAGGAATGCCTCGATGCCGAATACGTCGACAATCATACCGCCCTTAGTGCGGGTCTTAACATAACCTTTGACAATCTCGTTGTTGTTGAATGCCTCGTTGACCATATCCCAAGAACGCAGCTGACGAGCTTTCTTGTGTGAAAGAACGAGCTGGCCTTTCTTGTCCTCGGTGTTCTCTACAAAGACCTCAACTTTGTCTCCGACTTTGAGGTCCGGGTTGTAGCGGAACTCAGGAGCCATAATGACACCCTCGCTCTTGTAACCGATGTTGACAACCACTTCCCTCTTGCCGACTGCGGTTACGACGCCTTCTACGACCTCGCCCTCAACGACCTTGGAAAGGGTCTTTTCATACTCAGCGGCAACTTCTTTCCTGTCGCCGTACTCGCCCTCGTTCTCGAATGCGTCCCAGTCGAACTCCTCAGGAGCGACGGAAGCATTGCTGCAGGACTGCTTCTTGGTTTCTTCTACCTCTACACGAGCCTCAGCTGCCTCTACAGCCGGTGACTCCTGCTCAGTAACTTTTACTTCTTCCATAATTGTTTTTAAGACTAATTAGGGGTTTAACATTATTTACTATAGTAACCTTTAAAAACTGTCTTGAACATCTTTGATTTTCTTTTTGGTCTATATTTATTTTCTCATCGGTCATTTAGCTCCACTAAACTCCCTCTTCCAAAATAAATCTATCCTCAAAAATCTAAATCAAATCCAGTTCAATCCCTTTTTGAAAGTTTCCTATTTTCCTATGCATCAAGGATTTGCAAACAAAAATGCACTCCTTCGGCAAAAAGGCGTGCAAATTTATGGAAAATTATTTGAATATCAAAGGAATATGCGCCGGATAAAAGCGTTTTGAATAAGATTTTTGAGGATAGATTTACTCTCGAAGAAGGAGCATACCGGGGTATGTGACTGATAAGAGAGGAAATATAGCCCAAAAAGATATTCAAAGCTATAGCATCTTGCGCTTTTTGAATATAAGGAAGACCACAAGAAGAGATATCACCATCATAGCGACGATAATCACCCAGTTCCAAGGGCTGTCGTTCGGGATGAGCGGGAGAGCGACATTCATTCCGTAGAAGGAGGCGATGAGTGTCGGAGGCATCAGGAGGAGGGAAACCAGCGTGAACACCTTCATAATCTTGTTCTGGTCGAGGTTGATGATACCGATTACGGTGTTCTGGAGATACTCCAAACGCTCGAAACTGAAGTTCGTGTGGTTCACGAGGGAGGAAATGTCCTTGAGAAGCACGTTGAGCTTGCCCTGGATGTTCTTCGGGCACTTGGTGGATTTGAGTATGCTGGAGATGACTCTCTGCTTATCGACTATGTTCTCGCGAAGGAGCATCGTGTTTTCCTGGAGGCGGTTGATGTCGAGGAGGAATTCCTCGTTGATGTCCTCGCCGAGGCTCACCTTCTTGTTGTACTGGGCGATTTCCTTGGAGAGAATCTCAATCATATCCGCGTCGGAGTCGATACGTTGCTCGAGGATGTTGTTGAAGACGGTGTAGCCGCTCGTGTACATCTTAGGAAAGACATTCAGACGCCTCTGGAGCTCGGTGAAACTGCGAAGCTGGACCTCGCGGAGGGTCGTCAGCGTGTTGCCCTTAAGGATGAAGGAAACGCTTTCCATCGAATACTCCTCAGGACCAGGGATGACGAAGTTTGTGTTGGCGAAAATGGCGTCCTCGGTCTCGGAGAATCGGGAAGATGACTCAATCTCTTCTGCCGTTGCGCGGCTCTGGATGGTGGTGCCAAGGAAGGCCTCGACTGAGCGTTTTTCGTCGCCGGTAGGAGTGAGAAGGTCAATCCAGATGACATCGGAAGGGTTGAGCACGGCGAAATCAGCCTCGCTCTGCGAGACTTTCATCTGTCCGTTAACTCTGTAGAAGATTTCCACCATACCCGTCCAGTTTTAAGAAAGCTATTCTGTAATGATTTCTCCCTCGCGGAATACCGACCTCCCCAATTCCGGCCGCAAATATAAGTCTTTTTTCAAAAACATTCAAAAATCCAAATAATAAGGAGATTCGGAATGACACTTTCTCAATCAATATCTCTAACACAAACGAGAGCCATCCACAGGCAAGCAGATGACTCTCGGGCAGATGGGATTTTGGGCGACCCGATTATCGTTTCCGACAATGGGCTTTCACATAGACTTTCCGGCCATTAACCACTCTAAAGTGGCCCCTGACACGAACTGTCTTACGAGGCTCTTCCTCACAGAAAACTATTGTAAGGCGCTCTCTCGTGCTGTTTTGTTTAGTTATGGTAATTTTCATATAATTATGAATTTAAAGCGGTTGAAAGCAAGGAGCGGCTTACGTAGCTACATCCATCTGTCGGTTGCAAAAAAAATACAGAGTATCCATTTTCTCAAATAAATACTCTGTTCTAAAACAGCATCGAGAGCTTGCCTTCTCTCAACCGCCATTACCATAACTTCTGCAAAAGTAGTAAACTTTTTTGATTCGCAAATTAAATTTCAACTTATTACTGAATTTTTTCGGCGCAGTTGATGCCGTCGAGGGCGGAGGAAACTATGCCGCCGGAATAGCCGGCACCCTCTCCGCACGGGTAGAGGCCCGGAAGGTCGGGGTGCTGCAGAGTCTCGGCGTCTCTTGGAATGCGCACCGGGGAGGAGGTCCTGGATTCGACTCCGAGAAGCAGGGCGTCGTTGGTGTAGTAGCCCTTCATTTTTCGTCCAATCTCCGGAAAGGCGAGAGCAAGTCGCGTGCTTACGTGCTCGGGGAGAATGTCGTGAAGCGGCGCGGAGAGGACTCCCGGGTGATAGGAACTTTTCGGCAGGTCTCTGGAAACGAGGCCTCTGCAAAAATCCACCATTCTCTGTCCCGGAGCCGCAAACGGGTTAGGTTTTCTTTTCCCTTCATTAGAGTCTGAGTTAGCCTTGGTAATCTTCTCCATTATACGCTCCTGCTCCCTCTGCACCCACCTCCAGACAGCCCTTTCGCTGTCCTTCTGGAAGTTAAGAAGGGAAAGAGGGTCGGAGGCGGGGTAGCCCTCAATGTCTCCGGGCTCCACGCTCACCACCACGCCGGCATTAGCCCACTGGGAATTTCTGGCGGAGTTGGACATTCCGTTAAGAACCGTTTCGCCCTCAACGGTGGAGGATGGCACCAGAATGCCTCCCGGACACATACAGAAGGAGAATACTCCACGGCCCTCGACCTGAGTGACAAAACTGTACTCCGCCGTAGGCATAAAAGGCTGATACTTACCGTGATACTGAATCCGGTTTATGAGCGACTGGGGATGTTCCACCCTCACTCCGAGAGCAAATCCCTTTGCCTCAACTGCCCAGCCCCTGCGGACAAAAAGTTCGTAAACGTCCTTTGCCGAATGGCCCGTTGCTAGGATTATGTTCCTGGCGCTGAATTCCCGCGAGTCGCCTTCAGGACTTTGAGTCAGGACCGAGTAGCCTTCGCCTTTCTCCAAAGGCTTTATGTCAACTATGCGGGAGTCAAAATGATACTCTCCGCCGTGTTCTTCGATACATTTTCGGATGTTCTCGACCACAAGCGGAAGACGGTCGCTGCCGATGTGGGGATGGGCGTCGGTGAGGATGCTCTCCGGCGCACCGAAACGGACGAACTGGTGCAGGACTTCGCGGATGTCGCCCCTTTTGGAGGAGCGGGTAAAGAGTTTTCCGTCGGAGAATGTGCCAGCTCCGCCTTCCCCGAAGCAGTAGTTGGAGTCGGGGTTGATGATGCCCTTGTCGCTAAGGCGAGCCACGTCCACTTTCCGCGCGTGAACATCCTTTCCCCTTTCGAGGATTATAGGTTTAAGACCTTTCTGGAGCAGATGAAGCGCGGCAAAAAGCCCGGCAGGACCCGCTCCGGCAACAATTACCGAAGGAGCCTCGTGGACATCCCTATAAGCAGGTATCGTGTAGTTTTCAAGCTGTTCCGAAGCCTTTGCCACGGCATAGCGGCAGCGGTAAAGAACGTCTCCGCGGGCGTCAATGGACCGACGCACAAGACGGCACTCCCCCACAGCCTTAGGGCTCACGCCAAGAGAGCGTGCAGCCGCCTGCCGAAGTTCCTCCTCCGGAATCTCCTTCCCGATTTTGCAAGTGAGTTCTATTTCTTTCATATCATTAAAAATCAGCGAGGCGGGAGACTGGGGCGACATCAAGGGGGGTGCGCTCGCCGGCGAGGTAGTGGTAGTAGCCGGCTATGGCTATCATCGCGGCGTTGTCGGTGGTGAACTTGAATTCGGGGAGATAGACATTCCAGCCTCTTTTCTCGCCCTCGGCGCTCACACGGGCGCGAAGTCCGCTGTTTGCGGAAACTCCGCCGCCGATTGTGACCTCACGGATGCCTGTCTGCTTTGCGGCCTTTATGAGTTTATCCATCAGGATGTCAATCAGAGCCTTCTGGAACGAGGCGCAGATGTCCTCCTTGTTCTCGTCCATAAAGTTCGGATTTTTCGCCATCTCGTCCCTCACGAAATAGAGGAGCGAAGTCTTGATGCCGCTGAAGCTGTAGTCCAGCCCCGGGACGTGCGGCTTGGCGAATTTGAAACGGTTTTCGTCTCCGAGTTTTGCAAGACGGTCCACAACAGGGCCGCCCGGGTAGCCAAGTCCCATCATCTTGGAGCATTTGTCGAAGGCCTCCCCCACCGCATCGTCGATGGTCTGGCCGAGAATTTCATATTTCAGCGGACTGTCCACCCTCACAATCTGGGAGTTTCCTCCTGAAACGAGAAGACACAGGTACGGGAACGCAGGGGTGCGGTTTTCCTTGTCATACTGCTTCACGAAGTTCGCAAGGATGTGTCCCTGAAGGTGATTTACCTCCACGAGAGGGCAGTCAAGCGCGATGGAAAGGGACTTTGCGAACGAGGTGCCGACAAGAAGGGAACCCAGAAGTCCCGGTCCGCGGGTGAAGGCGATTGCGGTCACATCCTCCTTTGCGACCCCGGCCCTTGAAAGAGCCTCGCTCACAACCGGAACGATGTTCTGCTGATGCGCCCTGGAAGCAAGTTCCGGAATCACGCCGCCGTATGCCTTGTGAACGTCCTGACTTGCAATCACGTTCGAAAGAAGGTAGCCGTCCTTCAGAACGGCCGCCGAAGTGTCATCACAAGATGACTCGATACCCAAAATTATATCTGCCATAGCCTGATCATTTCAAATTCCGAGAGGAAGGTCAAGACATAAATCTCCCAAGACGCCTTCCGCAGGGAAAACCACGCAAAAATAGTCATAAAATCGGTAAAACTAAAATTGCACGCCAGGGATGACCCATAGCGTGCAATTTCATTACTAAACGGCAATCACTTAATTACCTGCTGCCCTCTATCACCTCTGAAGGAATTGTCGTCCTTCGGAAAACCGAGGTTTCAGAAGGCGTGGAGATGGATTCAAGCGTAAGCGATTCTCCGGAAAGCGTCACATTGTACCTTCCGCCCCATTCCGTCCCATCGGAATAGACCCCGCTCAGAACCCCGCTCTCAAGATACCAGGTGCCGGAGAACTTCTTGTAACAGAGTTCGCTGTCACTTGTTTTCTGATAGAGGGAGAATGCTCCCCCATCACGGAAAGAGAGGTAAACGTCCACGGTTTGAGTCCCGATGGTGGCCGATTTTGTGGAGACTGAAGAAAGATTCCAGTCCCCGATAAGGGTCTCCTGAGCCGACTTTTTGTGGCAGGAGCAAAGGGCAAGGGCTGCGCAGAAGATGACTGCGACTGCTTTTAGGGATTTTCTCATTTTTTGATAATCTCTACTGTTGAATCCTTTGTAATCTGCGGATTGGCGGATGAACTGACGTAAATGCACTCAAGACGAGGGCAGGACGTAGCCTCAAGAGCCACCAGCGAAGTGGAATAGCTCAAATCGACTTCCTGAAGCTTTGCGCAGTTGTTGCAGGCAAAAGAAAGCAGGGAGGTCCACTTGTCAGTCCAAGTGACGTCGCTCTGCATCTTGACGAAGTCGTTTCCGCTCACGTCAATGGACTGGAGCGCCGTGAATGTGAACGGACGCACGAACGACCCGGTGTCTTCCGTGAGATGGTTACCCTTCAGGTTCAGGTCCACAATAGCGCTGCAGTACTCCAAGTCACACACAGTCAGCTCGTTATTGGAAAGGTCCACATTCTTGAGCGACTTTGCGTAGGTGCACTTGAATGAAGTCAGCTTATTGTACGAAGCATTGATGGTCTGAAGAGTCGAAGACAGGTCAATTCCGCTGAGCCCCGTGCAGGAAGTGAGGTTGTTGTGCGGCACATACAGCACCTTCAGCGCCTTTGTTCCCGAAAGGGAAAGCTCAGTGAGCTGGTTGTAGGACAGGTCCAGTTCCTCAAGAGAACTTGCGAACATCCCAAGGTCAATCTTTGTGAGAGAATTGCCGGAGAGGTTAAGACTTTTGATGTGCCTGAAATACTCGAACCCGCTGAACTCAGTAAGGTTCTTTGATGCGTATTTAATCTCAGTCACATTTTCAGCCTCGCTGCCGGAGATTACTCCATCGCCATCGGTATCATATTTTCCAATGACATAGGCGCGCAGACCGCTGTCTGTTATCGAAGCGGCACAGTCGGCAGGATAGTCGATTCCCACGCTGGTAACCATACTCAGGCTGATTCCGTTGCATTTGTCCTTAATCTCGTCCCACTGCCCTTCGAACATCGTAACCTTTGAAAGGCCGGAAAGCATAGCGGAGATGGACTTCAGGTGCATATTGTGGCTTACGTCCAGCTTGGTTATCTTCTTGCAGAAATCCATTGTGATGGTCTCAAGAAGAGGGCACTTGTCCACTGCAAGTTCAGTCACCGCCGAGCTTCCGACAGAAAGGCTCTTCAGGGAAGGGGTCCTCGAAAGGTCCACGCTTTTGAGTTTGCTTGATTCGGAAAGGGACAGGGTCTCTATCTTGGAATTTTCAGGAAGCGTGACTGAAGTGAGGGTTGAGCAGCCTGCATTGAGGTTCTTAAGTTCCGTGCAGCGGCTCACATCCAGGGTCACTATGTTGCTTGAGTAGACGGTAAGAGACTCCAGGCGAGGGCACTCACTCACATCAATTTCCGTGAGGCCGCTGCCGTATCCGGTGAAATTCACCAAAGACGAGCATCCCTTCAGGTTCACGCTCAGAAGAGCCTTGTCAAGAGAGACGAACACGGTCTCGAGATTCGTGCACCCGCTAAGGTCCACGCTCTCAAGGTAGGTGTTGCTTGCGACATTGAGGTACTTGAGTGCCGTGCGGCCGCTCAAGTTCAGCTCGGCGAACTCTTGCTCCTGCAGGTTGATAGTCTCAAGACCGGTAAAGTACTCAAGTCCTTCAAGACTCATAATCGGAAGGGCCGAGTCATCACTCATTTTGTACTCCAGCCTTGTAAGGGCAGCGGCCTCGGCGAGGGAGATTTTCCCGTCGGAATCCGTGTCCGCGCTCATAAGAAGGGATTTGAGCGTCTGGTCTTTAATCATCGCACTTACGTCCATTCCGCCCTGGCGAAGGGTAAGCGTAACAGTTTTCGTGTTGCAGGTGAATACGAACTTAGCCTCTCTTGAGGAAGGATCGGGATTCGCCTCAAGACGAAACTTCACCTTATCTCCCGATTTTCCGGATTCTGCGGATGCTTTCACCCAGTTTTCGCCACCGGAGAGAGTCCAGTCGCGGTCACTCGTGACGGTCACTTCCAGACTGTCCGCTCCACAGGAAAGGTCAGCTTCAGTCTGAGACAGGGCTATCTCCTCCCCCGCTGCAAGCTGGGTGAGTTTAACCGAGAGAGACTGAGCCTTCGGATAGGAGAACTTAAGCGTTGCCTCTCTGGAATCTCCCGGATTGGCCTCAACTTCCAGCGTAACATCAGAGGAGGTGACCTTGATTTCGGACACCCACTCCTGAGTGCAGCTTACAGAAAGAGTCTCGCCCGATACCGGATTCTCCACAGAATAGGAGATTCGGACAGTGCCTCCGGCATTGGCCACGGAAAGCCCTTTTTCAGCTGCTTCCACAGTAAGAACCGGGTCTTTCACTTCGGGCTCGGGCTTGTCACAGGAGGACAAACCCAGGGCCGCAAAGAAAAAGAGTGCCGATAAAAATTTATTTATTTTCATCGTTTCTAAAGGTCTCTAGTATAACTTTTCCTTGGAGAGAAGGCGCCGCCGCGTTTCGTCCTTGCAGGAGCTTTGATAACATCTGGAGTGATGTCCACAGGCTCCGCTCCGGCTACTTTAGGCATACAGTACACGGAAGTTGTCGTGGATGCGCCCTTGCCTCCGTCATACGGGTTGGTCCAGAAGTCGTACGGTTCAACGGTGTCTTCCTTTGTCGGGGTGAACTCGATGTAATGCCATTTTCCGTAGTTTCCGTCCTCGCCCTCGGCCACGTAGGAGAAGCTCCAGGTGTTGTTGTACCAAGGACAGCAGTTGTGCTGGTAAACATCGATTCCGTTTGCCACGGCAGAGTCGTTGCGGATGAGCGCCATAAGGTGGTCTACACCCATCTCATACACTGAAACCGGAGCCCAGACGCCGCTGTACCAGTGAACGGCCGAAGCGTTAGGAGTGAGTTTGGTGAGCATAATGCAGGCATCCTTATAGTACTCGGCGTCCCATTTATCCGGGAACTTCGCTGCAAGAGCGTCTCCGTCAAAGAAGCAGTACTCAACCTCCACCTCGGCATCGCTCTTTTCGAACGGAATTGCAGGAGACTTGACTTTTGTCTCGAAGAAATCCGTCGTGGCGCCTCCGGAGTAGCCGACTACAAGCATAGTGTATTCAGTGTCGGACTGCCAGTACTTTGACACCGTGCGCTTGCCTCTCTTACGTTCATTGACAATCTCATCCTCATAGTACTCCTCGATGTCAGACATCAGAAGACTGGTGTTGTAGGTGCCGTCAGGGTTCTTGTAGAGCTCGGCATCGGCAGTTGTAAGCAGGAACGGAAGATAATACTCGTCGTTCTTGCTCGGGGTGAACTCGAAGGTGCCGTAGTTCCAGGTGGTGCTTACGACCCTGGTCTGAATCGTGAGGTCAGACTTCACAGCCGGGTCTGTCGTGACGTCGAGACGGTCAACCTCCGTGGTGATCACCCCGTCCTTCACTCCGAAGACGTAAATCTGGTAGGTATGCTCAGGAAGGAAATTCCAGTACAGATCCGCATTGCCCCAGAACTCCTTCGCCCCGGTGTTGGTCAGATAGTCCCAGTTGCTGTTGTCAAGATAGTAGTTGTCCTCAATGCGGGCAGCCTCCATATTGACGATTCTCTGAGCCATCTGGCGGTCATTGTAGCCGGAGCACTTGCTTTTCTCGACAAAGGCTACATAGTATCTCGTGTCATCCTTGGTCGGGGTGACGCTGATCTTGACATCCTCCGGTTTCGTCTCGAGCAATTTGAGGGAGAAACGGCAGTCATCAAGCACGTCCTCAGACTCAGTCACGAAGCTTGTCACCTCGCGAGGCTTTGTCGTAGGCGTTCCTGCGTAGTCCATTCCCCAGGCCACGATGTAATACCTTGTACCTGCCCACAGGTCCTTAGGGGCGTCTGCGGAGGCTCCGGTGTGGATGTATGAGGTGATGGACTGGCCATAAGTCTCGACATATTCCTTGATGTTGCTGATCATATTGGACATAATCTCCTCAAGGGTGTACTTTGAATAGTCCATCTCCGAGATGTAAGTCCAGAAATAGTACTCGCTGTTGTTGGACGGGGTGAGGGTGATGTTGGCGCTGGTCGTGGTGATGTCCGTAACCGTCGCTTCGAAGGTTATGTCGGAGCTCTCGACGATTGCGGTGGAAAACTCCGCCATTGTGAAGTCCGTCAGACGCTTGCCCTCAAGGCTGAGTCCGTAGCAGTAGGCGATGTATTCCGTGTCATAACTCAGGTCTGTGTAGTCCATCTCGGTCTCCTGGCCGTCCAGAGTGTAGAACTGACGGGCGCGCTTGAGGCAGTCCTCAAGGGACAGTCCGTTGTTAGCTGCCACATCTTCCACCCAGGCGAGGTCGCCCTGATAGAGTTCTTCAAGACCATCCTTGTCCATAAGATACTTGGAAACTGAACTTTTCTTCATAACGAAGAAAATGTAGTTTCCGCTATATTCAAGCGGGGTATATTTAACGTGACATCCGTACGGATTTACGTCGGAGACTTCGATTTTGAACACGCCCTCAAAGACGGTTCCCTGATTGATGTTCACGCTCACGCTCTTCGCTCCCGGGTAGGAAAGCGTCATTGAAGCGGTGCGTGCCTTTCCGGCGTTCTGCTCAACGGAAAAGACCACCTTGCCGGTCTCGACATTGATGTCGTAAATCCATTCGGCGTCAGTCGTCGCACTCAGTCCCTCGGAAGACGAGGCATTCTGAATGGTGTACGGGAGTTCGTATTCACCGGCGTCTTTGCTGATTTCAAGCGCGACAGCCTTGATTACGGGAGTAGCGGATTCCCTGTTGCAACCCGCCAGAAGGAGGGCTGCAGCAGAAAGAAATCCCCAAATAAGTGATTTGATTTTCATATTCAATTAGAATGTGTGTATTGCACGTGCGTAGTGCGTGTAATAAGTAAGTTCGTCTGATGAAGGAGAGCTTACCGCACCATTTGAGTAGGAGAAATACCTTGCAAGCGCACCTGAATCATCGCTGAACCAGGTGGTTGAGCTCCAGTATGAGCGGCCTTCGGTCAGAAGGGTTGCTCCCTCAAGCTTTGCAAGACCCTCGTTGATTGCGGTGAAGTTTGCAAGAACGGCCTGAAGCTGCTCCTGAGCCGGAAGGAACCAGCCTGCATTTCCGCAGGTGTAAACGGCCCAATATGCTGCAGGGCAAGATGAAATGTTCTCAAGATAGGATGAAAGACGGTCGCAGTTGGCTTTTCCGTCTGATGTGCTGGTCGGCCAATAAGAACCGTACTGACCGGTTGTTGCCCACTTCACGGCGTCGCACTCGAGTTTGGAGATTACATAGCCGTGCTCTCCGGTCTCGTCGATGTAGGCGACAACGCCCTCTCCGTTATCTACGCTCATCTTGTCACCGATTTTGTATGAACTCTCCACCGGAGTGTCAGGGTCGGTCTCGGAAGCCTTGAGGCTGACATTGAATGAAGCCCTTGCATTGTTGGTGAGAGTAGAAGATTTCTCTGCGGTGAGAGCCTTCTCGCTGTCCCAGTCCCACCAAGCGATCTGAACGTCCTTGGTGTCGGTGTTCTGAGTTGAAGACCAGTAGTAGTTACCCTTTGAGAGTTTGTCTCCCTTATTTGCAGAAAGGCTCGTATTGAGAACGTCGATATTGTTGAGAATCTCGCACATCTCGTCAACAGCCGGCATATACCAGCCCTCTCCCTTGTCGTTGCACCATTTCTGGGCAGGGAAGTAGGTGATTGAGCTGTAAGGGTTGCTGAGGATTTTGTTCATATTTGCAAGGCCGTCAGTCTTGCTGTCAGCCCAGGAGTTGGCGGAACCATACTCAGCCCACTGAACGTATGATTTCTGGTCGAGTGCGAGCACTTTCACATAGCTTGTGTCGCAGTGCCATACGATGCCGACAACGCCCTGCCTCTCGTAGTATTCGCCGATTTCGTAGCTTTCCTTAAGCTCAGGGCAACCCTTCTGAAGAACGACTACTGTCTGCACGTCGCCGGTAGCGCCTGTAACGGTGACAGTCGCGGTCCTTTCCTCTGAACCGGTGTTGAGAGCGTAGTTGAATGTAAGTTTCTCAGTGTGAGCGGCTTTAGTCGTTACATAAGTGAGCCAGTCGCTGTCGCTGGAAACGGAGTAACCCATATTGGTGCTAAGGTCGACCTCAAGCACGCCGGATGCGTCGGAAACGCTGTAGCTGAGAGTTGCGATTTCGAGTACGCCCTGCTCGAACTTGATTGCCTGGTCCGCTACCTGGCTGGTGGCGTTGTTGATGGCCTCGACGATTACAAGACCTCCGTCAGGGTTTGACGGAACGTTCACTTTCACTGCACCTAAAGTCTCGTCGATTTCGGCTGACCAGTCCTTTGAGACATATTTCACGTAAACGACAACGCTCTCGCCCTCTTTGGCACCCTTTACTGAGTAAGGAACCGAAGCTGTGCCGTTTGCTGCCACGCCGAGTTCGGTGCTTTCGCACACGAGACGGAAGGAACCGAGAATGGAAACTGAGAATGTCTCTCCGCTGGAAAGGGTGAATGTAGCATCATCCTCTCCGACGGTCACGCTCTTGAAGAATGAGTCTCCGTCGTCACCTTTTGCCTGGGAGAGGGTCGTCGGATAGTCGTCGCCCGGCCATTTGATGCACCAGTAGCCTGAGATGATGGAAATCTCCGGAGTCTTTCCGTCCTGTCCGTTGACTCTCACCTTAGGGTCGGTGTATGCTCCGTCAACAGTCCAGTAGTAGTTGCCGTCCTCGTCGAGGCTGACACCCACAACCGGAGTCTTTCCGTCCTGTCCGGCAGCGCCATCCTGTCCGTCAGCGCCATCGTGGATGGTGTAGGTCTTGCCGTTGCTCAGGGTGATGGTGTAGTAGTTGAGTCCGTCCTTTGTCTCGGTTGAGATGGTCTCGATGTATCCGCCATCCTTAATTACCCCGACAAGGGCATCTATAGTATTGACCTGAGTATTCAAGTCAGAAACCAGTTTTTCCAATTTTGTCACTCTTGAGTCGAGTTCATCGACACGCGTTCCAAGGTCCTCTACCTTAGAACATCCTGTAACGGCAAGCACGCCGGCACATACAAATGCAAGGATTTTTTTCATAATAAAAACATTTATTTAGTTAAACTGTACCTATTTGTCTATCATAACCGGTGGGGCGAGCGGAATAAACTCCTCGACGCAGTTTGCTCTCTTGCTCTTGGAAGTGTTGTCGCTCTTCACCTTATCGTTAGCATAAAAATCGTTCAGGGAGAATGTTTCTCCGCTTGCCTTGAAAATCCTGCGGACAATCGCCTCGCGGGAAGGAGCGTTGTAGTACATTCTGTTGTCCTCCATACAACTTATCCGCTCCGCTCTCCAGACACCCTTCGTGTAGAGAAGCGCGCCCTCGAAGAATCCCACGGCATCGTAGCCTGACCTTCCGATGAAGTGACCCCAAGGTGCCGACTCCTTATCGTTGGTGAAGGAGATGTTGTAGGCGTAGTAAGGGTCGTAGCTTCTCCACTCTTCCACAACGGCCTTTGTCGTTGCCGGAATGGTGGCGTCGGTGTAACGGTACTCGTCCCTAAGGCGCCCGAATCCGTGTCCGCCGCCCTCGTGGACAACTATGTTCGTGAATGTCGAACCGACAGGACAGACTGCTACAGACCTTCCCGTGCGCTCCATCCAGCAGGTTCCCGCATAGACGTTGAGATTCACCAGCATAAGTATCGTCGTGTTCTGAAGTTCGGTGTCGGTCACGCCGGAAATCTTCTTCGCGTAGGCGTAGGCCTTGTCCGTGTCGCAGGAGACCTCAGTGCTGCTTCCTCCGACAAGAGTGGTGTTGAACGCGGTGTTTCTGGTCTGGGCCCTGCAGTCGGTCATATCGGCGGAAACCGTTGCGCCGCTTTCCTGGGAATAGACCGCCATAACGGTGATTCTGAAATAATCCCTGTAGGTTGTGAACGGCTCTATGCCGAAGAAGGCTCCGACAGCTGTCTCGACATCCTTGTCGAATTTGCCGCCTTCGCTGTAGTCATCCTTTGTGTATCCGTCACCCATAATAATGAGGTGGACAGGTTTTGCGGCACCTGCAGACTCGGTCTGGTAACGGTAAATCTCTCCGTCAGCGTAGGCTCCGCCGTCTCCCGTCGTGAAGGAACGGGTCACGCTTTCAGTCTCTCCGCCGAAGTCATCCAGGCTCTTCACCTTCCAAAGATACCTCGTGTTCTTTTCAAGAAGTTCAGTCGGTTTGTAGGACGTGGCATCGGTGCTGAATGAAGACCAGCTCGTTCCGTTGTCGCGGGAAAGCATCAGGGAGTATTTCACTGCATCTCCGTCAGGATCCGCTGCAGCCCTCCAGGTGAACGTTCCGTTGATTTTGGTGTTTGTCGCGCCATCCTCAGGGGTAAGAAGCTCCACGGCTGCTGGGGCCGTGTTCGGAAGGGACTGACTTATGGAAATCATCGAGAAGGTGGAGTTGTAGCTGATGGTGAGAAACTGCCTTGTTCTCGGAGTCCTGTCCGTAAATGGAGCAGGGGTAAGCGTAACCTGCGTCACTCCGACGCCGCCGGAAAGAGGCTCCACAGTGCACCAGGAAGCTGCCTCAGGCACGCTGATGGTCCACTCGCAAGGGGAAGTCACCGTAATGACGGCAGGAGTCCCCTTCTCGTCCAGTTCCACTTTGTAGGAACTTACGGAAAATTCCACGTCCTCGTAGGGGTCCACCGGTTCAGGGACAGTGCCGCCGCCGATGTCATCCTTCTTGCAGGAAGAAACCGCTGCAACAAAAAGGAGGGAAAGTGCCAAGTATTTCAGAGGAAATGTTCTCATTTTGTTATGTATGTAAAGGAGGTTCCGTCTTTCACCTGGTCGTAAGTGGAGAGGTAGGCGTAGGAACTGTCATTTGAATGCAGGGAGTAATCGAAATTTGTTGTGCTGAGGATGAGTCCGCTCTCGTCAAAAGTGACGACAATCGGAGATGAGCCCTTGCCGCTGCCCCAGAACATAAGGTATTTGCTTTCATCCTTCCCATAGTAGTAGAATGCGAGTCCGAACGCGTTGGATGAGTTGAGGACTCCCCTATAGTACCAGGAACCGTCAAAGGTGATGGTCCTGTCTTCATAGTTCACCTCTCCGCGAAGAACCGGCATAATGGATCCGCTTGCGCCCATAACGTCCCTTCCGAGATTGAACCAGTCAGCGGACATTGTTACGACGGAGGCAGACTGGGAGGCGAAAGTCACTGTGAACGTGTTCTTTTCGGCCTTGATTTCGTAATCTCCCGTCTTGAGGTCGAGGGAGCTGAAGCGCAGGTCTTCAGAGTCAAGTTCGAAAACTGCGTTCACATTGCCCCATTCATCATAAACGGCACCGCGGTCAAGCTTGACGTCAAAAATCGCCTTAGGAGCGTGAGGAAGTTTAATCTTCACCGTTCTCTTGTCGTCCGCAACCTCATAATCCGCGTAGGCATATTCCTTTCCGGAGTTGTCCTCGTAGACGATGCTCACAGTATTCGAAAGATTGGTGTTTTTGTAGATATCGAACGGGAATACAATCTCCATTGTAGCGTCAGTCCCGCTCCAGGCAGAGGCTGATTTTTTCGTAAAATAGCTCTCTTCCACGCTGAAATCCACCGTAGCGTCATCCCAGCCGAGGTTTTTGTAGGCGTAGGTTGAAGTGTCAAAAGAAGAATTGACTCCGTACGCCTTGTTTCCGCTAAGGTCGAGGAAGAGGCCCTGAGGGAAGCTTACGAGGTAGCCTGCGCCGTTGGCCGGCTTAGGGCAGTCGAATGTCGCCACGTTCCCCTCCACGCTGATGTACTCCAGCGGAAGTTCCTCCTTCTCTGTCACCTCAAGAGTTCCCCATTTGACATACTGGATGTAGGCTTTGCTGGAGGTGTTCAGGACGATGTCCTCGGAGTACTCAATCACGAGCGTACTTCCTGACACAGTGGACTTTACAACGGTAGGCACCTCTGTGTCATCCACCTTTATGGTCTTTTCGGCCAGAAGGCTCAGAAGACCGGTCTCGGAGATTGCCGCAGCATAGACCTTGTACTCGTGGTTCGGCTCACATTCGAACTCGACCCTCTTTTTGGTCTGGTCCACGGCGTTGAACACTCCGCTCTGAAGCGCCGTCCCGATCTGGTCCATAACGATGTCCTGAGTCGCCGGGACAAGCGTGCTGCTGCCGTCCAGGATTGCGTACCCGAACTGAGCGGTGTTGAAATCCACCGTAAGGGTGAAAGTCATAAGATAATTGACGGCGTTGTTCGCCTCAATCGTAATGACCGGCTTCTCCTTGCCTGCATTCTGCTTGCTCAGGCCGTCCTTGGTGCAGGAGACTGCTGAAGCGGCCATCAACAATGCGATTGCTAATGATTTATATATTTTCATCGTCTTTCTACTTGTTTCGGGTCAATACTATGTCTGTGAATACCATCCAGACCGTTTCGGTATATTCGCCATCGGTGGTGAATATGGCGGCGCAAAGACCGTAGCCTCCACTCTGGAAAGTGATTGTGTTCATATCCGAACTCCAGGACCCCTCGAGCGGAGTAAGAAGGCTTATGGCGTTGCCCGGAAGGATGGTGCAGCAGCGGATTATAACGTCATACGAGATGTCAGAGAACTGGAACACATTGGCCATCACCGCATTGGTCTGCACATAAAGGGCGTGGGCATCCTCGTCGAAGTCCATATACCAGACAGGCTGTTTGCTCGGAGTTGCAGAAGGGAATTCCCTCTGATATGAACCGAAGCCCCAGCATACAAGCACGCGGCCTTCATTGTTGGTGATGTCGGACTCGGTGAATCCGCCGCTGATGTTGACAGGGAACGTCACTTTAGCGCCGTTGTAGTCCGTTGCGGATGCCGTCCAGTCACCCATAAGACGGTCGTAAGGGTCATTGTCGTTGTCACGTATTTCGAGAACCGTCGTTGCCTGGGCGATGGCCGCGCCATTCACATTTGTAATGGTGAGTTCGACCTGACGGGTTTCGTTGATATAGTCGTTGTCCTTTACCGTAAATTCGAGATAGACAGGAGCAAGGTCTTTCCCGCCCACTTTAAGTCCCTGGGACTGAGTGAAATGAATGACGTCATTCACCTCAACCTGTTCACTGGAAATCACCTTTGCCTCAACGTCGAAGGTAACCGGGTAGGTCTCGGCCTCCCCATTCACCTCAATCCGAATTTTGCTCAAACCCGCACCTTCCTTGAATTTGTAGGTGGACTGGCTGAAGCCTACAGTTATGTCTCCGGCCCCTTTACCGCTCTTGGAGCAGGATGCCGAGATGCACAGAACCGCCATCACAAGGGCGGCTGCGACTGATATGTTTTTTAATCTGTTCATTTTCCGTTAGATGCTGTTAGTGTACGCAGGATTCTGTTTCATCTGAGGATTAGCCTCCATTTCCGAAGTCGGGATAGGCCACAGGAAGAAAGGATCATCGGCAGGACGGGAAGCATTCACATAATTGTCTCCCGGCATCAGGAGCGAAGGGTCCTGACCTGCGGAACGGGTGAAGCCGATGTGCCACCTCTTGATGTCGTTAAGCCTGTGCCCCTCGCAGAAGAGTTCCCTAACCCTTTCGTCACGGATGGCATTTGTGAGGCTTACGCCTGAATAATCCTGCTCCTTCCATCCGCTTATCCTGCTGGATTTCAGGGCATTGAGATAATAGGAAGCCACAACTTCCTGACCGGCCTTGTTGGCTGCGGCCTCAGCTGCGATAAGATACATCTCGGAAATTCTGAAGACTTTCGGCATATTCACGTAGTTGGTGACGCTGCTGTAGAGTTTCGGGTTTCCCGGGTATTTCACCATAAGGGTCAGACGTCCGGAAACCGGAGTTGTAATGTCCCTGGTGCTGAACCAGCTGGAGTAGCGGATGTCATTGGCCTTGTCATACAGGGCAAGCACCCAGTCCTCCGGAACATACTGAGGACTGTCCTCTCCCACGACGCCGGAACGGTTGTAGATGAAGTAACGGAATGAGTTTCCGATGTCGTCCGGACCGGTCATAGCCACCTGCCAGATGGTCTCGGTGAGGTTGTCGTTTTTCCATCCGTCAGCGAACTTGGCCGCATCGGTGCAGAGAGAGTATTTTCCCTCGTCAATAAGGGACTTTGCAGAAAGAAGTGCCGTGTCATAGTCGTGCATCAGAAGCGCGACACGGGCTTTGAGGGCCGTCACGACGTCACGCGTAACATACGCTGAGTTCTGAGAGCCTTCAGTCTGCACATATTCTTCGGCAAGAGCGATGTCGGAGACAATCTGCGAATACGTAACATCCAGGGACGGACGTGCGGGGTATTTTGAAGAATCTCCCGTCGGGTTATATTCAGTTACAACCGGCACTCCCATATACTGTCCGCAGGTTGAAGGGTCGTAGTCTTCGCAGAAATATTGCGCAAGAAGAAGATACAGATGCGCTCTGATGTAAGCCGCCTCTCCGAGAATCTCCTTCACGGAAGCCTGGTCCTCTGCGGAGAGAGTCCCTCTGTCAAGAAGTTTGCGCGTGCCGCTTATAAGGAAATTCGCGTTGCCAATGTAGCCGTAGAGTCCGAACCAGGCATCGTATGCCGAACTCTCGCCGGCGGTCACATTGTAGCTGTAGAAAGCGCCGCTGTAGTTTCCGAAATTCTTGACGGCGTGAAAAGAATCCGCCTGCAGCTCCGGGATATAAACGAAGGAGCCTGTGAAGCAATACTTCATTCCGGCATACAGGCCGTTCAGAAATGACTGGCAGTCAGCCACGCTTTCCATAGACTCATCGGTGTTGATTGCGTCGTACGGGTACTTGTCCAGATTGCAGGAAAGTGTCCCCAAAGTGAGAGCGAGAAGAAGAACCGCCTTTATGTATATTTTGCTGATTTTCATTGTCTGAGGTGATGTTTAGAAAGTGACTTCGATTCCGCCCACTACCTGACGGGAGTTAGGGTACATTCCGCTTGTCGCGTTGGAGTAGCCCACTTCCGGGTCATAGCCCTCGAACTCGGTAAATGTGAGAAGGTTTCTTCCGGTTACATAGAACTTCACGGCTGAGATTACCTTCGTCGGCTCAAGTATCTTCTTAGGAAGGCTGTAGCTTACCGAGAGATTTTTCAGACGGAGGAAGGCCGCATTCGAGAACCTCGAAGTGTCGTGATAGAACGGGGTGCCATACTTAGGAATGTCGGTCACCTGTCCCGGATGAGTCCAGATGTTGAGCATCTTTGTCTCGAAGTTGCTGTTGAACAGCAGGTTCTGAGGGTTCATCGTGTAGTAGCGCTCATTCAGGAAGATGTATCTCTTGCCGATGAAGGAGAAATCCGCGTTGATTCCCAGTCCCTTCCAGGAGAAATTGGTGGAGAATCCTCCGGACCATTTAGCGTTGGTGTCCATACCGCAGAACTGCATTATGTCGTCGCTGTAGGTCTTGGTGAGGTTGCCGTTGAGGTCGTACCACATAGGCGAACCGTCTTCCGGGTCCACGCCGGCACGGACCTGGGTATAAACCAGAGAAGAAGAGTAGCCGACCTGGTATTTCAGGGAGTAGTCCGGGAAGGATATCTCGTCCAGGCCCTGGTAGAGTTTTGTAATCTTGTTGTCGTTGTAGTTCACGTTGACGGAAACGCCCCAGTAAACGTTCTTATTGTGGATGAGGTCGAGATTAAGCTCGATATCGGCTCCGCGGTTGACCATTGAAGCGACATTTCCCCAGCCGGAAGTGTGTCCGGTCGTTGCGGAATAAGGAATTTCCATCAGCAGGTCCTCGGACTTCTTGTTGTAGAATTCGAAACCGAATGAGAGCCTGTCGAAAATGCGGCCGGAGAGTTTGAGGTTGAGAGTTCCAACGGTTTCCCAGGTGAGGTCGCTGTTAGGAATCTGAGAAATGGCCCAGCCGGAGTTACCGTTATATTTAGCACCAGACCCGACAAGTCCCAGGGAGGCATACCACTCGCTGAGTCCGGAGTTACCCGTCGTACCGTAGCTGAGGTTCAAATTCAGGTCGTCAATCCAGGAAACATTCTTGAGGAATGCCTCATTTTTGATTTTCCACATCGCACCCACTGAGTAGAAGGTTGCGTATCTGTGATTCTTTCCGAAAAGAGATGAACCGTCCGTACGGACAGAAGCGTCAAAGAAATATCTTCCCGAATAATCGTAGTTCGCATTGAGGAAGAACGAATTGAAGGCGCACTCGATTGTTCCGCCGCTCCAGGAGTCGATGCTCGTGGTGGACCCGATGGTAACAAGACGGTCGTCAGTAAGGCCTGAACCGGTCATACTGAAGGTCTTTTCCTTTTTAAGCAGCGACTCGTGGCCGAGAAGGACCGTGAAGAAGTGCTTCTTCGCGATGTCGTTCTTGTACTCGATTGTGTTGGTGGAAGAAAGCTGGCTGTAACGCTGGAATGCCTGGGCGTTCGTTCCGCGAACTGAAGATGGAGTGTAAGAAGGATAGTGGATGGACTCGTTGGTGTAGTCGAATGCATCCACAGCCTGCTGGAGACGGATATTGAGTCCCTTCACCGGGGTAAAGAGGAAATAGGTCTGTCCCATAAGGTTCACAGCCTGACGGTCATTCGTGTTCTTCTTGTAGTACTCGTTCAGGTCAATGTCATTGTTCCACGGATAGACTTCATACACATCGCCGTAGGAGAAAGTGCCGTCTTCGTTGTAGACGAGCTGATACGGAGTGTAGTAAGGAATGCCGGTAACTGCCTGGATTATAGGCGACTGGGTGTACCATCCGGTGACGATTGTCTGGTATTTCGTGTAGCTGAGCGCTATGTTAGTTCCGAACTTGAACCACTTGGCGAGCTGGACATCGAGGTTGGTTCTTAGAGTGAACTTGTCTGAGCCGGAGTTCGCTTTCGATGTTCCTTCCTCGCTCTGGTAACCGAATGAGACATAGTAGTTTGTCTTGTCTGTAGCCCCGCGGAAAGACCCGTCTGCAAGGATGGTCGGAGCCGCCTTGTCAAAAAGGTAGTCGGTCCAGTCGAAGTTGATGTTGTTTCCAAGAATAAAATTCTTCTTTGCCAAAAACGCAGGGTCGCTGGAAAGAGAAGGAACGCAAAGCTGCTCGAACTCAAGGAGCTGCTCGGAGTTCATCATATCCATATTGTAGCTCGTAAGCATCGAAACACCTGCCTGTGCACGAAGGGAAACCGTAGGTTTCTCTCCCTTCTGGCCCTTCTTGGAGGTGACCACGATGACGCCGTTTGCCGCACGTGAACCGTAAATTGCAGTAGATGAGGCGTCTTTGAGGACGGAGATATTCTCAATGTCCTGCGGGTTTATGCTTGAAAAGACATCGGAACTTACCGGAACGCCGTCCAGGATGTAGAGCGGAGCGTTGCTCAAATTAAGCGAAGAAACTCCCCTGAGCCTTATGCTCACCGAACTCTGAGGCTCACCGGATGTGTTGAATACCTGAAGTCCGGCAACCTTTCCCTGCAGAGCGTCACCGATGTTCGACGACGGGTTAGAAACGATGTCCTTTGAAGAGACTGTAGTAACAGAACCGACGATGTTTCCAATCTTCTGGCCTGAGCCATAACCGATTACGATTGTTTCCTCAAGAAACTGCGCATCCTCTTCAAGACTCACCGAAATCTCGGTACGTCCCGCGACTCTTTCAGTCACGCTCTTGTAACCCATAATCGAGAATGTCAAGCGTGCATCCCCCGGGACAGAAATCACGTACTCTCCGTCCGCTCCTGTTGACGTGCCGGTGCGAGTGCCTTCCACGATTACGGTCACGCCCACAAGAGGCTCACCCGATGCATCCGTCACTGTTCCTCGAACCTTGATGTTCTGGGCGGCGGCAGAAAATACTGCCACAAATGCTCCCAACGTCACCTAGATGCCCTTGGAAATAATTTTTGAAAAATTCATTTGTCGTTATTCTTTTGTTCCACAAATAATTGCTAATTTAACTTTCGGCCTCAAACGCGACCCGGGCAACCGCCCCCTGGCGCGCTATAGCCATCCGCCGTTTGCTGACACCACAGGCCTTGAGACGAGAGAAAGCCTTCGGGTTATCGTTGTGCCCTGAGAATCAGCGCTCAACTCAAGATACCCGGACCCCGCGCGAGTGCAGGTAATTTTAAGGCTGCTCCCCTCCACCGAAAACTCTTCTATGCCCATTGAGGTTTTTGAAGCCTCGTCCATCTGCGCCGAAATGTTCACGAAGTTCGCCCCTTTTGCCCCGAGAGCCTCGGTAAGGTCAACTGCCGACTCCCCTATCTTCACCTGAAGCGACGGAGTTCCTTCTATGTTCATAAGGAATTTCCAGGCATCGACTGCGCCCGTTCCCATATTGCCGACATAGTACTCAAGAGTCATATCGGAATCCGCATCCAGGGGTTTTGTGCCCGTGAAATAGCTGTCAATTTCATTTACGGAGGTAAGGAGCATAGAGATGAACTCCTCACGGGTGAACCTAAGGCCGAGTTTACGCGCGTAGCTTAGCCCCAGAGCCACGACTCCGCTCACGTGAGGGGTTGCCATCGAGGTGCCCTCCATCCATCCGTAGTCTCCGGTGTATTGCCTTCCCGGGATGGTTGAGAGGACCTGACACCTTTTATTGTAACCGGTTCGGCCCACATAGAAGTCTCCTCCCGGTGCCGCGATGTTGCAGCCGGTTCCGTAGTTGGTGTACCCTGCCGGCTGGAATCCCGGGCCGAAAGAGGTCACCGAGACCACTTCTTTCAGTCCTCCGGGGTAGCTGCAGATGCGTTTGCTGTTGTTTCCGGCTGAAAATACTATGATGTTTCCATCCACGACATCGCTTTTGCAGTTTGCTTTGTTAAGGAAATACTCGATGCCGGCATACTCCACGCCGCACCTTTTCTTGAATTCCTCGTCGGTTTTGTAATCCCCGGCGTCGTACCCGAAAGAACACTGGGCCACCGTAGCGCCATTGTCGGCGGCGTAGATGAAGGCCTTGGCTACGGCAGCGCTGGAAGAAGTGCTTCCGTCAAAAATCTGGCAGGACATAAGTCTCACGCCGTCACCGTTTCCAGTTCCGCCTGCAACGCCGCATACACCCACACCGTTATTGTTCACCGCAGCTACAGTTCCTGCGGTGTGAGTTCCGTGTCCGCTGTCGCCGCTTTTATTGCAGGTGATTTCGCCCTTGTCGGATGCAAAATTATACCCGTAGACATCGTCAACAAAACCGTTCCCATCGTCGTCAACTCCTTCTGTTCCATTAAGTTCCTTCTCATTTACCCACATATTCGCGGCAAGGTCCGGATGAGAATAGAGAATGCCTTCGTCAAGGACAGCGACAATAATTGAAGGGTCACCGGCCGTGAGCCTCCACGCATCCTTCACGGAAACGTCAGCCCCTTCCACGGCGCTCTTGCAGATATTCGTATTACCTGTATTGATAAGATGCCACTGCTCGGAAAGCCGAGGGTCGTTAAAAATCGCTGCCTCGCTCTCGGAGGATGTGGACTTTGTCTGAGGAAGTAAGTCTTCCGCCTCCAATGGGAGACACTCTGAAGGGTTCTGCTTCAGTATCTTATTGTATTGAATCCTGGAAACATCGTTCCTTTGGGACAGAAGGGTGGCAATATGCTCCGAGGAAAGAGATGAATCAAAGGATGCAACGAACCAGCGCGAAAGATTTTTGTCACCGATGCCGGTGAAAAGCGGAGATAGAGTTATGACGTCGCCCTCAGAGGTGGAAGAAGTTATGACTGAGGGAACGGGACTGTCTGCAGCAAACTCTACAAGCAAAGTACCCTTCTGTGAAGAAAGGTTGTCGTTAATAATTTTAGACGATTGCTTTTCAGGCTGTTCCGCCAAGTTTTTGGCACATCCCGAAACCACTAAACCTGCCGCCACAACACAAGAAGCGGTCAGAATCTCTAGAATAATTCGTTTCATCACTACTAAACCAATCCCAAAGTTATGAATTCAGTTTTTCAATTCAAAGTATTCGGGACATTTTTGCACAAAAAAAAGGCGCCGGGTCGTTCAAGTGACTCGGCGCCTTTATTATATAGGTATAACGTTTATTTCTGTGAAGCCTTCACGATTTCGTCATACTTCTTGTATGCTGCCTCGTACTCGGCGCTCTGGGAAACGAAACGGTAGTAGATGTTCTTGAGGTAGATGGCGATGTTGTTCTTGATGTCCTCAGACTTTGAAACCGCATAGGCTTTCTCGAACGGATCGATAGCGTCCTTGAGGCACTGCTCGAACTGAGCCACGAGAGCCTCGTACTTGCGGTCGTCAAGCTCGTTGGAAGCCTCCTCGGAGATGGCTACAGCGTCGTTGTAGAGCATAATGCCGGCACCGATGTAACCGAACTCGTAGTTAGGGTCAACCTCTGCGCAGTAGTAGTAAGCCTTCTTCGCATCGTCCTTCTTGCCGAGCTGGTTGTAGATGTTACCCTTCACATAGTAGAGGGAAGCGTTGTTCGGCTCGTTTGCGATTGCCTTGTCCAGAAGAGTGAAGAGCTTCTCAGGGTCCTCCTTGTTCTCAATATAGAAGTTGATGAGAGAGATGAGGATGCTCTGGCTCTGAGGATAGAGTTCAAAACCTTTCTCAAGAATTACCCTTGCGTTGTCCTTGTCACCGAGTTTGAGGTAGATGTCGTGAAGTTTTGCGAAAACCTCACCGCCCTCGTAGTAGTAGTTGTTGTCAAGGCAGCTCTGGAAGAATCCCTTAGCCCTCTGATATTTCGCGATTGCAGCGACTGAGTCTACGGCAGCAGTCTTGGTTGCGTCCAACCAGGCTGTGAAACCTGCATTGTAGAGAGCTGTGGTGTCAACCTTTGAAAGAGGTGCGGTTGCAGATGCCTTTGCTGCGTTCTCGAAGAACTCAGATGAGAGAGCGAGCCTCTCAAGAGTGTAGGCGCTCATACCGTCATTGAGGAACTTGTTTGCGATGTCCTCGAGAGCGGCGTCAATCACCTTGGTCTTCTTTCCTGCAGGGTCAAGTTCACCTGCCTTAGCATAGGCCTCGACAGCCTTCTGAAGAGCGTTTTCGCAGACCGGCTTTGTCACGTCAATCAGGACAAGCTGTCCCTGAGCGTTGAAATAAAGGTCTTTGTCGGCGAAAGTCTGCTTTGTGCAAGGTGATCCGGTGAGGGAAACCTGCTCAACTGAAAGCGGCTGCTGGTTGCCGCCGAGGAGCTGAATCTCCTGCTGGCTTGCACCAATCCAAAGCTGTCCCTGAGGACCGTTGTATGCGTCAACGTATGCTTTGCCGAGTTTAATCCAAGTGTCTGGCTTTGCAGCCTTCTTAGGGTTAGCTGTAGCGGCTTCCGCCTTCTGGACAGCACCCCTCAATGCCTCCGGGCTCTTCTGCTGTGCAGATGCGAGAGTTACCGAAGAAACGAGAACTGTTAATGCAATCAGAATCTTTTTCATAATGCACTGATATTAAAGTTATTAATTATTATTCGTTGCTTTCTGACGGGGTCTGGGCTGGAGTTTCCTCCGGCTGCTCAACCGGCGCCTCAGTTACCTGTTCAGACTCATCGTCGCTTTTTGCCACCACGGATACTGCCGCAATCGAGTCGCCGTCCTTGATGTTGATAAGGCGGACGCCCTGAGTTGCGCGGCCGGCGACTCTGATGTCGGAGACGGCCATTCGGATGGTAAGACCTGAACGGGTGATGATCATAAGGTCATCGTTGTCCGTAACATTCTTTATTGCAATGAGCGCGCCAGTCTTGTCGGTGATGTTCAAAGTCTTAACGCCCTTGCTTCCGCGGCTGGTCTTGCGATACTCCTCAAAATCGGAACGTTTGCCGTAACCGTGCTCGCTCACTACGAGGATAGAGTGGTCTGCAGCATCCTCCGCATCGCTTTCGTATGCGAGAAGTCCGATGGTCTCGTTGGTCTCGGAGTCAAGGTTGATTGCCTTCACACCGGATGCCACACGACCCATAGGCCTTACGTCGCTCTCGTCGAAGCGGACGCAGCGTCCTTCCTTGCCGGCGATGTAAATCTGGCTGTGGCCGCTTGTGAGAACTGCATCCAGAAGTTCATCTCCCTCACGGATGGTGAGCGCTATGACTCCGTTCGTCCTAGGCCTTGAATAAGCCTCGAGAGTGGTCTTCTTTATGATGCCGTTCTTGGTGCAGAGAACCACGTACGTGTTGTTGATGTAGTCCTCGTCCTTGAGGTTGCGGACATTGAGGTAGGCTCTGATCTTGTCCTCAGCGGTGAGGTTGAGAACATTCTGGATGGCCCTTCCCTTTGAAGAACGGGAGCCTTCCGGAATCTCGTAAACCTTGAGCCAGAAGCACTTGGCAGAGTCCGTAAAGAGAAGGAGGGTGCTGTGCATATTGGCAACATAGATGTGCTCGATGAAGTCCTCGTCCCTCTTGGCGGCACCCTTCATACCCACGCCTCCGCGGGCCTGAGTGCGGTACTCGGTGAGAGCTGTCCTCTTAATGTATCCGAGGTGGGAGATGGTTACGACCACATCCTCGTCCGGATAGAAGTCCTCAGGGTTGAATTCCTCTGCAGAGAGGGCGATTTCGGTGCGGCGCTCGTCGCCGTACTTTTCCTTCATCTGAAGGGTCTCGTCCTTGATTACCTGCATCTGCATCTCGTGACTTCCGAGAAGGTCGGTGCAGTATTTTATGAATTTCTCGAGCTCGTCGTACTCGCTCTGGAGCTTCTCACGCTCGAGTCCTGTGAGCTGACGGAGCCTCATCTCAACGATTGCGCTCGCCTGGGCCTCAGAGAAGTCGAAGGTGGAAATGAGCTGAGACTTAGCCTCGTCAACGCTCTTTGATGCGCGGATTATATTGATGATCTCATCGATTACATCCAGCGCCTTGAGGAGGCCTTCGAGAATGTGGGCACGGGCCTGAGCCTTGTTAAGGTCGAACTTGGTCCTGCGGACAATCACATCGTGACGGTGCTCGACAAAGTGCTTGATGAGGTCCTTGAGGTTCAGCGTATAAGGTCTTCCGTTCACAAGCGCTACGTTGTTCACGGAGAAGCTTGACTGGAGCGGAGAATACTTGAAGAGGTTGTTCAGGACGACATTGGAATTCGCGCCCATCTTAAGACGGATGACAATGCGGACTCCCTCCCTGGTGGTTTCGTCGTTCACGTATGAAATGCCGTCAATCTTCTTTGTCTCAACGAGTTCGGCGATCTTCTCGATCATCTCCCTCTTGTTGACCATATACGGGATTTCGGTCACGACGATGGTCTCCCTTCCGGAGTCGTTCACCTCGATTTCAGTCTTGGAACGGATAACAATCCTACCCTGGCCGGTCTCGAAGGCGTCCTTGATGCCCTGACGGCCCTGGATTATACCTCCGGTCGGGAAGTCAGGTCCCTTGACAAAGTGCATAAGCTCCTCGACGGTGATGTCCGGGTTGTCGATGTAGGCGCAGATGCCGTCGCAGCACTCGCTGAGGTTGTGCGGAGCCATATTCGTGGCCATTCCGACAGCGATTCCGGATGAACCGTTCAGAAGAAGCAGAGGAAGCTTGGTAGGCAGAACGGTCGGCTCCTGGAGGGAGTCGTCGAAGTTGTTCTGCATATCCACAGTGTCCTTCTCGAGGTCACCGAGTATGTCTTCTGAAATTTTCTCGAGTTTAGCCTCGGTGTAACGCATTGCGGCCACAGGGTCGCCGTCCATAGAACCGAAGTTTCCCTGTCCGAAGACGAGCGGGTAGCGGACGCTCCACCACTGGGCAAGACGCGCCATCGCGTCATAGACGCTGGAGTCGCCGTGCGGGTGGTACTTACCGAGCACCTCACCGACGATTCTGGCGGATTTTTTCGTCTGGCCGGAGTAGGACAAGCCCAGTCCGTCCATTCCGAAAAGAACCCTGCGGTGAACAGGTTTCATTCCGTCCCTTACGTCCGGGAGTGCACGCGACACGATGACCGACATCGAGTAGTCAATGTAGGCGCTTCGCATCTGCTGGTCGATGTCGACCTGCTCAATCCGGCCCGTAAAGACCTTTTCTTCTTCGTTGTTAATGTTTTCTTCCATATAAAATATCTCTTTTTTCCTTGTAAAACGTCCGCAAAACTTTTTGCAAAAATACCCTAAAGTGGGACGCGCACATAGTTTGCAAATATACGTAGATTTGCTTAATTTTGCAAAAAAGGAACCATAAATGAGAATGAAAATATCGTCCAACCTCAATTCCATCGTAAATTTCGCAAGGGAAGAAGCGATGAGATGCGGAAGCTATCACATCGAACCCGACCATCTTATGCTCGGGCTTCTAAGGCACGGGACGAACTACGGGGCTATGCACCTTAAAATGGACGGGGTGGAACTCGAGGATATGAAAATGTACCTTGACGACAAGCTCACCCGCCCGCAGCATATCCCCTACGAGGAAATAGACGCCGTCACCCTCTCCCGCGCAGGAGCCAACATCCTGACTCTCGCGGTGTTGGAGGCGATGCGCTTCTCCTCTGACACCGTTCTTCCCGAGCATCTTCTTCTCTCTCTGGCAAAGACTCCGGGCAACCTTTCGGGACAATATCTTGCCGAGCACGGAATCACCTATCGCACTCTTGTGGAAGAGTTGAAAGACCTCGGTCTGCTGCCGCGGGACGAGGCCTCGCCTACCGATCTGGACGGGACAGCCGTGAGGTTCGTATTCAAGCAGCCGGACTCCGAGGACGAGGAGCAGAAGGAGGATGGGGCGGATGACAAAAAAGACGAGACGAAGGAGGAAGCGGATGAGGCTTCTGAAGGGGACGAGAAGCCAGAGAATAAGAGGCCACACAGAAGGCTCGCAGATTTCTTCCCGCCGGAATATGGCACCGAGGATGAACGGGAAAAGCCCAGGGAGTCGCTTCTGGACCAGTTCGGATATGACCTTACTGCGGCGGCGCGGGAGCATCGCCTTGACCCTGTCGTGGGCAGAGAGGACGAGATTATGAGGGTTATCCAGATTCTCGGACGCCGAAAGAAAAATAACGCGATGCTCATCGGAGACCCGGGAGTGGGCAAGTCCGCCATTGTGGAGGGCATAGCGATACGCATTTCCACGGGCGACATTCCCCCATCCTTGAAAGACCGCCGGCTCATTTCGCTGGACATCGCTTCGGTTGTTGCCGGGACGCGGTACAGGGGCGATTTCGAGAAGAGGCTCAAGGGGATAATGAACGAAATCAGCGAGAATCCCGACGTGATTCTTTTCATAGACGAGTTCCACACTATGGTGGGGGCAGGCGGCGGGTCCGGAAGCCTTGATGCGGCCAACATACTCAAGCCTGCGCTTGCACGGGGAGAAATCCAGTGCATCGGAGCGACGACGCTGGACGAGTTCCGCAAGGTCGTGGAAAAGGACGGGGCGCTGGAGAGAAGGTTTCAGAAAGTGCTTGTGGAGCCTACCAGCGAGGAGCAGACCCTTTCGATTCTTCAGCGGATGTGCCCGCGCTATGAGCAGTATCACGGGGTGGAGTATGCCGAGGAGGCGCTTCGCTCTTGCGTGAGCCTGTCGCAGCGCTACATTACCGACCGCTGCCTGCCGGACAAGGCCCTGGACGTGATGGATGAGGCGGGGTCGATGGTGCGGCTGCGCGGAGGGAAGGCCGTGAAGGGGGCCGACGTTGCAGAGGTCATTTCAAAAACGACCGGCATTCCGGTGAGCAATGTAGCCCGTAGCGAGAGAGTTCGGCTGATGCAGATGCAGGACCGTCTTGCGGGGCGGGTGGTCGGGCAGGACGACGCTGTTCAGAGCGTCGTCCGCGCGATTCGACGCAATCGCGCGGGGATCAAAGATCCCCTCCGCCCGGTGGGGAGCTTCCTCTTCGTGGGCCCTACCGGAGTGGGCAAGACTTCCCTCGCGAAATGTCTTGCCGAGTACCTTTTCGACTCCTCGGACAACATAGTCAGGATAGATATGAGCGAGTACAGCGAGAAGTTCAACGTCAGCCGCCTTATCGGTGCGCCTCCGGGATATGTGGGCTACGACGAGGGCGGACAGCTCAGCGAAAAAGTGCACCGCAAGCCATATTCCGTGGTCCTTTTGGACGAAATCGAAAAAGCCCATCCGGACGTATTCAACCTGCTTCTCCAGGTTCTTGATGAGGGAAGGCTCACCGACAGCAACGGCAACACCGTGGATTTCCGCAACACCATTCTCATAATGACATCCAACGCGGGGTCAAGAGAAGTGGATGAATACGGGGCCGGAATGGGGTTCGCCTCAGCTGGAAGAAACGTCGAGAACAACCGAAGGAGCGTAGTTGAAAAGGTCATTAAGAAGACCTTCCCTCCCGAGTTCCTCAACAGGATTGACGACATCGTTTACTTCAGGAGCCTTGGCAGCGAGGACATCCGTAAAATTGTGGACCTTGAGCTCAAGAGCCTGCAGAATCGCATCCTGGAGGCGGGCTACAAGTTAAGTATCGCCCCTGCAGTAAAGAAACTCCTTTCCGAAACCGGATTTGACCCCGCATATGGAGCAAGGCCGCTTAGACGAGCCATACAGAAATTCGTGGAAGACCCTGTGTCAGAGTATATTATATCCTCCGGGAAACGAAGCAGCAAATCCACGCCTCTGGCTCTGCAAATCTCCCTCGGAAAGGATGGAAACAGCACAATAGTAACAGATAAAAAATAGAAACAGGATATGAAAAAAATCATCATCAAAGTAGCCCTCGTGGCCATCGCCGTACTCACTCTCGGAGAAGCGGGACTTCGTGCAGAAAAAGCAAAAACCGCAATTCCCTCCCCTGACGGGACCTACCTCTATGCACAAAAAGACACCTGCTCGCTGTATATGGACGTGTATGAGCCGGTTTCAGAGGCCACAAAATACGCTGACGGAAAAGAAAAGCCGACCATAATCTTTATGTTCGGCGGCGGATTTGTCGGCGGTGAAAGAAATTGGTCCCAGGATGTTCTTTGGTTCGATTCCCTCAGGAAAGACGGCTACAGGGTGATTTCCATTGACTACCGCCTCGGTCTCAAGGGTCAGAAGAAGATGGGTATCTCTAGTGTGGATGCTCTCGACAAAGCAATCCACCTTGCAGTGGAGGACCTTTTCAGCGCCACTTCTTTTATAGTCGACAACGCATCAGAGTTTGGAGTTGACCCTAAGAATATTGTAATTTCAGGGTCATCTGCCGGTGCAATCAGCGTTCTTCAGGCCGAGTTCGAGATTGCGAACTCCACTTCCTACGCGGCAGCTCTTCCCAAAGACTTCAATTATGCGGGAGTAGTCGCTTTCTCAGGTGCAATCCTAACCCGCGAAGGTGCGCTGAAATATGCCTCAGCCCCCTGCCCTATGCTTCTTTTCCACGGCACAGAGGACAACGTGGTGAAATACACCAAGATACGCTTTTTCAACCTCGGCTGGTACGGTGCAGACTCCATTGCTTCCGTCTGCGAGGATAAAGGCTACAATTACTCTGTTTACCGCTTCCTCGGCCATCGTCACGAGATTGCAAATTCCGAGGCCCGCAACAAGTCACTTATGGAGGATTTCCTTGAGACCAACGTTTCCGGCGGGGTAAAAAGAATAATCGACGCGAAGGTCAGCGACCCCCGCATCGAGTTATCAACATTGTCCCTGGACGAACTGTACAAGTAGAGATAGAAAAAGATTTTTCTTACGCCCCTACCCCTGCCCACAAAAAAAGCAGATGTGTTAGGGGCTTTACTATAGTTCGGAGAGTTTGGTGAGGGAGAGTTCCACAAGTTTGCGGACCAGGGCTTTGTAGTCAGGGTTGCTGCTGCCGATGTGGCGGTTTGCGATGACGCAGCAGACCGTGCCGGCATTGTGTCCGAGATGTGCTGCAAGGCCTGCAAGAGCAGATCCTTCCATCTCGAAATTGGTAACTCTCCAGCCCTCGTATCTGAAGGATTCAAATTTCTCAATCATATCCTTCATCGCAAGCGGAACTCTGAGGACACGGCCCTGAGGTCCGTAGAAGCCGGATGCGGAGATGGTCATACCCTTGACTGTGCAGTCGGCGAATTTTTCGACGAGGAGCGGGCTTGCAGCGACAAAATAAGGGTCCGGAAGGTGCTTTGCCCAACCTACGTGCTCCTTAAACGCCTCCTCAATGCCGTGGATGGCAATTTTATCGCGGTCGGCGTACCAGTTCAGAAGGCCGTCGCAGCCTACGCTGATGTGCGAGAACACGAACGACCCAAGCGGAATGTCGGGCTGAATGGCGCCGCAGGTGCCGATGCGGAGGATGTTTAGATGGCGTTTCTCGCTCTTGACCTCGCGAGTTGCAAAATCAATGTTCGCAAGGGCGTCAAGTTCATTCATCACAATGTCGATATTGTCGCATCCGATGCCCGTTGAAAGAACTGTGAAACGTTTGCCGTTGAAACGGCCGGTGGTGCTCACGAACTCGCGTGAGGAGTGTCTGTATTCAATGTCGGTAAGGAATTCTGCTACCATATCCACTCTCCCCGGATCTCCCACGAGTATCACATTGTCGGCAAGTTCTTCCGGACGGATATGAAGATGAAAACAAGATCCGTCGCCATTGATTATAAGTTCTGATGCAGGTATCATAATTTTAATGTTTTGTTTGTTTCGGAGCATTCGCAAGGAAATGAATTTCAATGGAAAGCCCTCTATTTTAAAGTCATTCACGCAAATTTAGCGATTTTTTTGTAATTTCGCACCGCCTTTGTCCTAAACGCAGTTAAATACTGCCAGGGACACGGCATCCATCTTTCATAAAGAGAATACCATTATGTGGCAAAGACTTCAGACACTTTATCTTGCAGTGGCCTCAGCCCTGCTTATTTCTATGTTTTTCACCCGATTCGCTACAATCGCAGCCCCCGAGGGTGGAGAGCTCACGATTATGTACTATGAGAAAATCCCATACCTTGTCCTTCTTATAGCATCCCTCGCCGCGAACCTGTTTTCGCTGTGCGCGTTCAAGATCAGGATTCCGCAGATGAGGGTGGCAACTTTCGGAGCCATCATTCTGACCGCCTTCCAGGCGTGGATTGTGGTGGATGTTGTGAGGGAGTGGAACCAGATGTCATTCTCAGT
>CAVJRU010000018.1:0-37251 GCA_963652025.1 bacterium | reverse complement strand
AGGCGCACCGCCTGCTGAAGTTCCTCTATTTCTTCTACCCGGTTTCCGACAAGGACGTTCCTGCAACGTCACTGCTCCGCGGTTTCATCGGCGGCAGCAATTTGTAAGAGGCCGCAAAAAAGCGGTCTACTGCGTTACTCTCCTTGGTCAAATCCGCACAACCCAAAGGTTGCTGCGGTTTGCCCTTCGTCGAAAGCCTTGTATCCCATCTTTTTATCGGCCTCTTACTTAAGGTTGGAAATGACAAAATTTCTTTGTAGATTTGGGGGATTTTGTGAAAATTTTCTAATACGAATCTATGGCAATAAGAAAAATATCTTCCCTCGCGGCAACAGCCCTCGCTGTGCTGCTTTGCTCCTGCTCGGCGCCCAAGCATATAACCTATTTTCAGGACTCCGACTCCGCCGACGGGCAGACGATAGCTGCAGTAAGGGAAATTACCATCCGACCGAACGACAAGATTTCCATAATCGTAAACTGCAAATCTCCGGAGCTCTCATCCCTTTTCAACCTCCCCTATGTCACCCAAAGGCTTGGAGAGAACAACACGAGCCGCATAAGCTCCGGCACCAGCCAGGGCTATATGTCCGGATACACAGTGAGCCCCAGCGGCACAATCGGTTTCCCGGTTTTGGGGGAAATTGAAGTTGCCGGACTAACACGCAACCAGATTGCAGAGAAAATCTCCAATGAACTCAAAGCCCAGGGACAGGCAAGCGACGCTGTTGTCACAGTGGACTTTATGAATCTCTACTATCAGGTTCTGGGAGAAGTTGCAAAACCCGGGCGCTACGCCATTGACAAGGACGCAATCACGCTTCTGGACGCCATCGGAACGGCCGGAGACCTCACAATCTACGGTCAGAGAGAGAATGTCAAAGTGATGAGGGAAGAAGACGGGAAGATGAAGACCTACCAGGTCAACCTCTGCTCAGCTACGGACCTTCTCTCCTCACCGGTCTACTACATTCAGCAGAACGACATTATCTATGTGGACCCGAATCCGGTCCGCGCCCGCCAGTCAACGGTGAACGGAAACAATGTCCGGTCCACATCATTCTGGATTTCAATCGCTTCGCTCGCATCGTCGGTTGCTCTGATTGTACTTAATGCAATCAAGTAATCTCACAAGCGCAGCCGACTCTTTTCCCTAAAAACAGATTCTAAGATGGAAAACAATCATAACGGAGACAACGCCTCTGCCCAGCAGGGCGAGAATACGATAGGACTGAAAGAACTTTTCTACAGATGCCTCGGGGCCTGGTACTGGTTCGCCCTGAGCGCATTCCTTTGCCTAAGCATAGGTGCGCTCTACATACTCCGTACCCCTAAGACCTACGAGACATCGGCTGAGGTGCAGGTCAAAACCAGCACCAAGAGTTCATCCTTTACCAACGATGTGGCGGACTTCAACTCTATGGGCATATTCGGAGTAAAGTCCAGCGCCACCACCGAGGTGAGAGCATTCCAGTCTCCGGATGTGGTGAATGAGGCCGTGCGAAGGCTCAAACTCTATATGAGCTACTCCACAAAGGGAACGTTCCACCGAAACACCCTCTACGGATCGTCCCTTCCCGTGCAGGCGGAATTGATTGATGTCGCCCCGAACACATCGGCATCGTTCAGGCTCAGCGAAGAAAACGGAATAGTTACATTGGACAAGTTCTTGTTCAAAGGAAAGAAAATCGAATCTGAACCGGTATGCGGAAATTACTCCGACACGCTTTCAACCCCTCTAGGAAGAGTCGTGATTGAAAAGACCTCGTTCTACACTCCTGAAAGCGTCAGTGAAGAAATACTCGTTGGCAAAGGAAGCCTCCAGAAAGTCGCGGAAGGGTATCAGCGCCGGCTCGGAGTCTCGCTCTACGAAAAGAACACCGACGTCATCACTCTGAGCATCAAGGACATATCCCCGGAAAGGTCGAGAGATTTTCTTAACGGAATCATCACCGTTTACAACGAGAACTGGGTGCTGGACAAGAACCAGATTGCAAAATCCACCTCCATTTTCATCAATGACCGCCTGAGCGTCATCGAAGGCGAGCTTGCTGTCGTGGATTCTGACATCTCCGCATTCAAGTCGGCCAATATGATTCCTGACGTGGAGACAGCCGCGACTATGTATATGCAGCAAAGCACAGTTCTCAACCGCGAGATTCAGGAAGTGAGCAACCAGCTCTATATGGCCCGATACATAAAGGAATATTTGTCTGAAGATAAGAATAAGTTCCAGATTCTCCCGTCAAATCTCGGACTCGGAAGCAAAACCGTGGACACCGGAATCGAGGAATACAACCGCTCCATCATCCAAAGAAACACCCTTGTGGCAAATTCCGGGGAGAACAACATCCTGGTGAAGGAACTGGACCAGACTCTCGCCTCGATGAGGGATGCAATCTCAAACTCCATTGACAATGAAATTCTGGCTCTAGACGTAAGATACAAACGCCTCGAAGCCACCGCGAAACAGAACACCGACCACATCGCGAAAGCGCCGAATCAGGCCCAGCAGCTTCTGTCGGTGGAAAGGCAGCAGACCGTAAAACAGGCCCTATACCTCTACCTGCTTCAGAAAAGGGAGGAAAATGAACTGTCTCAGGCCTTCACAGCCTACAACACCAGGGTCATCAAGCAGCCAGTTTCCGGCACCCTTCCTGTGTCACCGAAAAAACTCCAGCTTCTTTTCATAGCTCTAATCATAGGACTTTTGATTCCTGCCGGAGTCATCTATCTGAAGATGGCCCTAGACAGCAAAATTCACGGGAGAGCTGACCTCAAGGGCATCAGCGTACCTCTTATCGGAGAAATCCCTGAGACATCATCTAAAAAGAAACGTTTCGGCAAGAAGAAAACCGCTGCAAACGGCACAAACGCAGTGGTAGTAAAGGCCGGAAACCGTAATGCTGTAAACGAGGCCTTCAGAGTACTGAGAACAAACCTCGAATTTATGCTTGGCGACCAGACGGGCAAGAACGTCGTTGCCATCACATCTTTCAACGTGGCATCAGGAAAATCCTTCATCTCCGTAAACCTCGCAATATGCCTTTCACTCAAAGGCAAAAAGGTGCTTTTGGTGGACGGAGACCTTCGCCACGGCACGACTTCACGCCTTGTGTTCTCTCCGAAGAAGGGTCTTAGCGACTACCTTGCAGGCAGAACTGACAACGTGCACGAGGTTATCGTCCCAGTTGACGGCATAGAGGGAGTTTCCGTGCTTCCGGTAGGAACTATCCCGCCGAACCCAGCCGAGCTCATCTCAAGCGAGAGGTTCGCTACAATGGTCACCGAATTAAAGGGAGAATATGACTACGTCTTCATTGACTGCCCGCCTGTTGAGATTGTAACCGATGCTAAAATCATCAATGCACACGTGGACAGGACCATTTTCGTCCTTCGTGCGGGACTTCTTGAAAAGTCAATGCTTGGGGAACTTGAAAATCTCTATGAGAGCGGCGCCTACAACAACATCTGCTGCATTCTCAACGCCACGACATCTGCCGGCAACTACTACGGACACTATGGCCACTACGGGTATGGTTACGGGTATGGATACGGCTACAAATCCTACTACAACAACGAGGAAGACTAGATATAAAACTCCCTGCGGTACTTATACTCGGAGCGAAGCTTCTCAAACTGGTCAGGATTCAGACGGAAAATGAAGTCGTCGGTAAAAATCGGGTAGTTGTACTGGAAAACTGCAGCAATCTCTCCCTGACTGAGGCCATCTACATTTATCTTGAAGGGTTGCTCTTCAGGATAATCAGACTGAGGATAGAAATTATAGAGCTGGACAATCCCGAAACGGCGCGCGACGGCCCTCACTGCCATAGCCGTGCCGTTCTGCTTTCCCTGGTAGGAATACCCGGCAATGTGCGGAGTCGCGATATCCACCATATCAATAAGTTCCTCATCCACATCCGGTTCGTGGTTCCAGGTGTCTATTATCGTCGCCCCGAACTTGGGGATATATTCCTTAAGTGAATCTTCGTTCACTACCTCCCCTCGTGAAGCATTGATAAAAAATGCTCCTGTACGCATTTTGGCAAAGAATTCCTCGTCTGCCATTCCTCTAGTTGAATCGTTCAGAGGGGTGTGCATCGTCACGATTTGGGAGTTGGCGAGCAGGTAGTCAAGGTCGCAGAATCCTTCAGCGCCTTCCGCCTCGGCACGAGGAGGGTCATTCAGAAGCAGGTTGAAACCCAGTTTGCGCGCAGTCTCGGCAACAAGTCCTCCCACGTGCCCCACTCCGATGATTCCGAAGTTCGCCCCCTTGAGGTTGACGGATTTTCTTGCCGCAACGCCGTACAGAGCGGAAAATACATACTGGGCCACGCCTCCGGCATTGCAGCCCTGAGCATTGTGGACATCGATACCGTGTGAATTGCAATAGTCGAAATCGATGTGGTCCGTACCGATTGTTGCAGTGGAGATGATTTTTACGTTTGTCCCCTCCAGAAGCGAAGCGTCACAACGGGTGCGCGTGCGGATAATAAGCGCATCCGCGTCAAAAATGTCCTCACGCGAAATTTCCTTTCCATCAACATACTGCACCTCACAATAGGGTTCAAAAACTCCCTCAAGGAAAGGTATATTTTTGTCTGCTACAATTTTCATATCTTAATGTTCCGTTTCTTTTTCGAAACTCTAACTGTTTAATTTAACCCCGACGTTTTTCACTTCAGGACTATGGATTTTACCGGGAGCGACCCGTCTGAAGGCGGAGTGAACATCTCGTCCGAAAGAAGAATGCGGTTCAGAGCCTCCAGGATATAATCCCTCTGGAAATAGAGCTGGTTACGAAGAACCGACGAGGAAAGAGAGCAGTAGAGCACCCCGGAAACGAAATTGGTCGAAAGGGTGTAGGCGGCTGCCCCGGAAGCCTGGTTCCAGGCCAGGGCGATGCGATGGGCATTCCACTGAGGCATAAGTCCGGAGTCGTGGAGGTAGAGTTTGAGCATAGCCCCCACCTGAACGGCATTGCGCTTACGCAGATTGTCTCCCATAGTCTTGTCTCTTAGACGAAGCATATTTTGGGTAAATTCGTCCTGATTCCAGTTTGCCATTTTTCTATATTTGCACAGAATCCTTTAACTCAATGAATTAAATCTATTTCTCAGTTCTTGTGAACTCTCCCGAGGAAGTTTCGAAATAAGCTTTGTCGCTTTCAAGGGATTCGAGCAGAGAGGACATCCTGACCTTGTTGCTGTCAGTTATGAAAATCTGTCCGAACCCGTCGCTGGAGACCATCTCAAGAAGGTTTTTCGTGCGGATCATATCCAGCTTGTCGAAAACATCGTCCAGAAGAAGTAGCGGAGCGAATCCGAACGCCTCCCTCATAATGTCGAACTGGGCAAGCTTGAGGGCGAGAAGAAATGTCTTCTGCTGCCCCTGAGACCCGCAGCGGCGAATCGGATAACCGTCCATTTCAAAGAGAAAATCATCCCTCTGGATGCCCACAGTGGTGTATTTCATAATCCTGTCCCTCTCCACAGATTCCTTCAGGAGGTCAGAAAGAGGAGCCCTGTCAATGTCCGAGCGGTACCGGACCTCCACGCTTTCCTTCTCTCCCCCGAGTTTGCGGCAATACTCGTTCACTGCCACTGTGAGCGGACGGCAGAACTCCGCCCTGCGCGAATGTATGGAATCCGCAAGCGAAGACATCCTGTAGTCAATTACATCCAACAGGCCCGGGTCCAAAGACGGGGCCTTCAGGAGGCTATTTCTCTGGGCGAGAAGACGGTTATATTGCTGAAGAGTGGAGAGATATTCCGGGTTTATCTGAGAAATCACAGCATTCACAAAGCGCCGTCTCTCTTCCCCGGAGTCGCTCACGAGAGAAATGTCCGACGGGGCGACAATCACAACCGGAAGTTTTCCGATGTGCTCGCTGATGCGGGAGTAAGGTTTGTCGTCGCAGCGAAGTTTCTTCTCCTCCCCGCGCTTTACGCTTATGGAAAAGCGGGATTGAAGCGAGGAAGGCATACGGTAAGTTCCTGCAATGGAGAACGAGTCGGCTCCGTGTCGGCAGTTGAAACTGTCCCCCACCCCGAATGCGCTCTTAGTCATTGACAAATAATAGATTGCGTCGAGGAGATTGGTTTTCCCCTCGCCGTTATTTCCCCAGATGCAGTTGATTTTCGGGGAAAAGGATATTTCTTGAAAACGGATGTTCCTGAAATCCGAAATGACTATTTTCTCTAGTACAGGCATAGTGCTCGCTACAAACGTCCGCAAATATACGCAATATTCGTTGGGAGTTTGGACATTTTTTCATATTTTTGCAGGCTAAATTTTGGTTTTTTGAATAAAAAATAAAATTAAATAACTATGTCAAAACAAGTTACAACCAAGAAAGAGGAAAACACTGAAGCTATTGCACAGGCAGTTTCCAAGACAGACGAATTTTTCGCCAACAACAAGAAAATCATCATCGGAGTACTCGTTGCAGTAATCGTAATTGCAGCAGGTTCCTACTGCTTCTACAAATTCTACTGGCAGGGTGCCGTTGAAGAGGCTAAAGCTCAGGTTGTGAGCGCAGAAAGGGCCTTCAACGCAGAGAACTGGGACCTCGCTCTCAACGGTGACGGGGAGAACCTCGGATTCGCCGACATCATCGACCAGTACGGCACTAAGGGCGGCAAGGCAGTTTACTACTACGCCGGCGTGAGCGCCCTCAAGCTCAAGAACTATGAGGATGCAGTGAAATATCTTGACTCCTACAAAGCCGGTGACGACTACCTCGGACCTCGCGCTCTTGCCTGCAAAGGTGACGCTTATGTCGGCCTTGAGGAGTATGCAAAGGCACTTTCCTGCTATGAGAAGGCTGCCGCTGCAAAGGACAATGTATTCGCCGCAGGCTATCTTATGAAAGCAGCCGCCGTTTGCGAGAAAACAGGTGACTCTGACAAGGCACTCTCCCTCTACAAGAAAGTTAAGGACCAGTATCCTAACTCATTTGAGGGCCGCGAGATTGACAAGTACATCAGCCGCATCGAAAACAAATAATTCAGAAAGGATGGTTTCAGGCCATCCTTTTTGAGGATATATACTAACGAAAGAAAAAAATAAATCTATATGGGAAGAGCATTTGAGTTCCGTAAGGAAAGGAAATTCAAGAGATGGGGTCATATGGCAAAGACCTTCACCAAAATCGGAAAGGAGATTACTATCGCCGTTAAGCAGGGCGGTCCGGATGTGACCGGAAACCCGCGTCTTCGTGCGCTCATCCAGACTGCAAGGTCTGAGAATATGCCTAAGGACAACATCGAGAGGGCAATCAAGAGGGCAAGCGAGAAGGACCAGGCAGACTACAAGGAGGTTATTCTTGAGGGAAGAGCTGCTCACGGCATCGCAGTCCTCGTTGAGGCAGCGACCGACAACAACAACCGTACGGTTGCGAACGTCCGCTCATATTTCACAAAGTTCGGCGGTTCACTCGGAACTTCCGGCAGCGTGGAGTACCTTTTCGACCACAAGTCAATGTTCCGCATTAAAGGCAACGATTCCATTGACCTTGAGGAACTTGAACTCGAACTGATTGACCTTGGTGTTGACGAGGTGTTCGAGGAGGAGAACGAGGATGAGGAGAAGGAAATCGTAATCTACGGTGAGTTCACCGCATTCAACGCCATCCAGAAGTACATCGAGGACCACAACTACGAGATTATCTCAGCCGAGTTCACCCGCATTCCTAACGGAGAACTCGTGGAAGTGACTCCGGAGGCCCGCGTCGAAATCAACAAGCTCATCGAGAAGATTGAGGAAGACGACGATGTGCAGAATGTTTACCACAATATGGCTCCTGCAGACGACGAAGAGTAATTTAGCGGTCTACAGCGCAAGAAATAGGGGATGACTTTTTGGTCATCCCCTATTTCTTTTGTGCCGTGGATAGGAGCGTAACGCAGTTTACCGCTTTTTAGTCAGCCTCTCTTTTCCTGTAAATTTTAGGACTACCTCCCCGCTGCGAGCGAAGTCAGACCATAGTGTTTTGAAGATCCGGGAATAATGCCGGAATTCCTCATCAGTTACTCCCTGGAGCATTTCGGCGCTCCCCCAGTCGTCGGGGTGCCCCAGAAGAAACGGCAGTTCGATGCTGTGGCAGCAGCGGAGTGCGGAGCCCTTTGGAGACCAGCTGAAGCGGCACAGAGAGGCCTTGATACCGGCTCCGCGAAGTCTTTTAAGATACCTTTGTGCAGGAAGGCGGAACACATAGTCGGTGATTATCCGGGTAAGAAGACTCCCGAGCGGCGAGCGAAACAGCTTGTTGCCGAGTGCCTTTCTGGAATATGGAGACGCATCCTCTTTGTTGTAGTAGAGAAGTACATCAAGAGGCTTGGATACGTTTGTGACCAACATATTGTCGGGCAGAACCGGCATAAACGGCATACCGAGATGCTCACCTTTCATTGAAGTCTGAACTGCGACGATGTCTTCAATCGGGGCGGTCCTTGCCAATTCCCACGCTTGCGAGCGGGCCTCGCCGACTCTCTCAACGTCCCCGCAAAGCCGTTCGGTGAGCCTGTGAAGAAACTCCCCGCATAATTTATCTGCAGTTTTTTCGCTCATTTTCACGCCGAGCGGAGCGCTCTGAAGAATAGCCCGAGAAAAGAGTCTTTCGGTAGGAGATGCGGTTGCGATGAGCGAAGCCACTGAATGGGCTCCTGCCGACTGCCCCCACAGGGTCACATTTGAAGGGTCGCCTCCGAATGCGGAAATATGCTTCTGAATCCAGCGCAGTGCCGTTTTCTGGTCATCCAGGCCAAGATTTGCAACGCCCTTCTCCTTATTGTAAAGGTAGCCTAAAGCACCGAGTCTGTAGGATATTTTAACGACGACGACTCCCCCCGCTTCAGCAAGAGGTAGGGCGTCGTAGCGATGGTCTTCGCTTCCACCCGTAAGATACGACCCTCCGTGAATCCACACCATAACGGGAAGAAGAGGCGCTGAAGAAAACGCACTTCCCGGCACGGCAATGCTCAGGCACAACTCCCCCTCCTCAAAGCGAAGGTCCGTCTCATTTCCCACCTGCCGGAGAAGATGCTCCGGGTCCTGCGGGCAGACGCAGCCGTATTCATTATACTCTCCGGGGGTAAATTCCTGCTCTACAGCTCTTTCAAAGCGCTTATAACGGGCATAGACGATTCCCCGATAAAGTCTTGATTCCCGCCCCATATTAGTCTGAATTTCACTCATAGGACACAAAGGTACACCAATTTGAATTTATGCAAAAAATTAGTTAGCTTTGTCCAATATATTATAGAACTGAAACTAATCTTGTCCAGAGCATCGCCGAAGATGGCTTTGCCAGACAAAATACCAGCAATATGAGCATTCAGACAGAGAAGATAAAAGAACTTGTCGAAAAACGTAAGGTGGCCGCGCTTGGAGGCGGCCTCTCCCGCATAGACGCCCAGCATTCCAAGGGCAAACTCACCGCAAGAGAAAGAATTTCCCTGCTTCTTGACGAAGGGAGCTTCGAAGAATATGATATGTTCGTTCACCACCGCTGCCACAATTTCGGAATGGACCGTTCACATTTTGACGGCGACGGAGTGGTCACGGGACAGGGAACGGTTGACGGAAGAGTGGTATTCGTGTTCGCGCAGGATTTCACCGTGACCGGAGGTTCCCTTTCCGAGACGATGGCGGCGAAAATCTGCAAGGTGATGGATATGGCACTTCGGAACGGAGCCCCCTGCATAGGTTTGAACGATTCAGGCGGAGCGAGGATTCAGGAAGGCGTGTCGGCGCTCGCGGGATATGGCGAGATTTTCCAGCGCAACATCCTCTCGTCCGGCGTTATACCCCAGATTTCAGGCATTTTCGGCCCGTGCGCAGGCGGTGCGGTCTACTCCCCCGCCCTGACGGACTTCAACATAATGATTCAGGACACCTCCTATATGTTTCTGACGGGTCCTGCCGTGGTTAAAAGCGTCACCGGCGAGGTTGTCACCCAGGAGGAACTCGGAGGCGCAAGGGTGCACGCGACAAAAAGCGGTGTGGCACATTTTGCAGCCCCGTCCGAGCAGGAAGGCATCCGCATCATCCGCGAAATCCTGAGCTACCTCCCTTCGAACAATCAGGAAAATCCTCCGGAAAAACCGACATCAGACCCATACAACAGGGTGGACTATTCCCTCAACGACATAATCCCGGACAGCCCGAACAAGGCCTACGATATGTACGGAGTCATTTCCACGATTGTGGACGACGGACAGTTTCTGGAAGTGCACAGCGCCTGGGCGAAGAACATAATCATCGGCTTCGCGCATCTGGGTGGAAAGTCTGTGGGAATCGTCGCCAACCAGCCCAAAGTGCTCGCCGGAGTGCTTGACATCAACGCCTCCAGAAAGGCTGCCCGTTTTGTCCGTTTCTGCGACGCGTTCAACATTCCTCTGGTGACCCTGGTGGACGTCCCTGGATTTCTTTGCGGAACTCAGCAGGAGTACGGCGGAATAATTGACAACGGAGCGAAACTCTTGTATGCCTACGGCGAGGCCACGGTGCCGAAAGTCACAGTAACCCTTCGCAAGAGCTATGGAGGTGCGCACATAGTTATGAGCTGCAAACAGCTGCGAGGTGACGTAAACTACGCCTGGCCTAGCGCAAACATAGCCGTTATGGGAGCCGACGGAGCCGTGGAGATTCTCTACTCCAAGGACCTCAAAGCAGTTGAGAACCCCCAGGAGCGCGCCGCCCTGAAAGAAGAAAAAAAGAAAGAGTACGACGACCTTTTCTGCAATCCGTATTACGCGGCATCCTTCGGCTACATTGACGACGTAATCGAACCGGCCAACACCCGCTTCCGTGTAATCAGGGCTCTGGTGCAGCTGGAAGGGAAAAAGGTGGAGAATCCCAGGAGAAAACACGACAACCTGCCGATGTAATTTTCATATAGCCAAATGTAGATGACTATGGAAGAAAGCAGACTCAATCACTGCGGAATTAAAGCAGAAAACATCGCCCCGGAAACCGTTGCAGCCATTGCAATGGCCCTGTCACAACACGCTGGTGCTAATGTTCACGATAAGGAAAGCTATACCATCACCATACGTAGAAAAATACGTCCTGGTGATGTTTTTTATAAATGACTCAAGTTTCGCAAGTGCGAAAGTTAAGTAAATGATTGGAGAAAAATAATGGAAAAATACAAGTTCAGGATTAACGGAAACCCCTACGAGGTGGAAGTGGACTCGGTAAGTGGCGATGAGGCTAAGGTGAGGGTAAACGGGGAAGAATACAGCGTGGAGATAGAATCTTCAGATGCTGACGAAGCCGCTTCCCGCGAAGTTTCCGCAGCCACGGTAAGTGCAGGGATTAACACAAAGCCATCCCCATCCTCAAAGGCGACAGGGGCGACAGTGGAGGTCACCTCTCCCCTTCCGGGAGTAATCGTAGAGATTAAAGTCACTGAGGGACAAAGCGTTAAGGCAGGAGAATGCGTTGCAGTGCTTGAAGCGATGAAAATGGAAAATGAGATTGAAGCGACTGCAAGCGGAACCGTCACGGCAATCTGCGCCGCAAAAGGCGATTCAGTCCCAGAGGGAGCTGTCATAATAAGAATCGGATAGGAAAATTTGTCAGTTGACATTTGAATTTGACGCCACTCCAGTAGGATTTGAACATCGAGGCCATATAATACATTTACAAAAAGTCGCATTTTGGGGTGAAAAATTCCTCTTTTGAGGGTAAATGTTTACGAAACGGCTCACTTTTTGCAAATTTGGCACGCCGTCAAGCGACAGACACAAATGATTAAATATCAAATATTTAGATAAATAAATAATAAACTTCAATACAATGCAGAACAAATTGCAGGAACTGACAGACAAACTCTACAATGAGGGACTGTCCAAGGGAAAAGCCGAAGGCGAGGCAGTGCTTGCCAAGGCTAACGCTGACGCAGAGGCCATCGTGGCAGAGGCCACAAAAAAGGCTGAGGCAATAATTGCTCAGGCACAGAAAGATGCCGCTCAGCTGAAAACCAAGACCGAAGGCGACATTGCTCTTGCTTCACGCGAAAGCATCTCCAAAGTTCGTCAGGCTCTCGAGAGCCTTGTAATCGCCCAGGCTGCAGACGCCAAAGTCAAAACTGCACTTTCCGACACTGAGTTTGTAAAGACTCTTATCAGTGCGGCAGTAAAGGCGTTCGCCGAGGGGAAAGACTGCGGAATTGAGCTGTGCCTTGCTGAAAGCGCAAAAGCTGACCTTGAGAATTATGTAAAAAGCGAAGTCGGGAAGACTCTCGGCAAAGAAGTGAGCGTAAGCTTCTCCAAGAAAATCGGCGGCGGTTTCACCATCGGTCCAAAGGATGGGGGTTACTACATCAACTTCACAGATGAGGCTTTCGATGCAATCATCGGCGAGTACCTGCGTCCGGCAACAAAGAAGATACTTTTCGGATAATGAAAAATTACGAATACATAATCGCGGGACTTCCTGTCATTGACAGTTCGTTTTCCTTCTCGGACAAGACTCCCCGGGAGTTCATCGAGGAGATTCGCGAACAGCTTGACGAGAGGGACAACGCCCTTGTGGACTTCCTTCTGAAAGGGTATGAGGAAGAGAACCTCACACCGGATTTTTACAGGGAGGCCCTCGGACATCGTAACCGCTTCATCCGGGAATACTTCCGCTTTGACCTTTGCCTTCGCAACGCAAAGGTGCGCTACCTCAACAAGGCGCTCGGAAGGCCAGCCCAAAAGGACGTTATGACGCTCCAGACAAAGGAAGGCGGCCGCCCGGAGATTGTCTTCGAAGAGGCCGAGGCTGTGGATGCCATCCTGAAGGGAGAAGACCTTCTTGTCAGGGAGCGCGCGCTGGACGACCTTGTCTGGGACAAAGTTTCCTCTCTCACGGTTTTCGACTACTTCGACATCGACGCGGTGCTCTCTTTCATCGTGAAGATGCAGGTGACGGCACGCTGGTACGCCCTCGACGAGCAGCAGGGACGGGAACGTTTCCGCCGCCTCGTGGACGAGGTGAGAGGCACTTTCAAGGGAGTGGACTACAAAGCGGAATAAACGTAAGGGCTGTCTTAAATGGCACACAGCCTCTTTAAGAGAGTCTTAGCGAAAGGATACAGAATTAAATTAAAAAGTAAAATCAATATGAATAAGACAACAGGAAAGGTCACCGGCATCGTTTCCAACCTTGTCACCGTAGAAGTCGACGGACCGGTTTCGCAGAACGAAATCTGCTACATCGACGTGAACGGTACCGCTCTTATGGCGGAGGTCATCAAGGTGAACGGAAAAAATGCCGCCGTGCAGGTCTTCGAGAGCACCCGAGGCCTTCAGAACGGGAATAAGGTGACATTCGAAAACAAGATGCTCGAGGTCACGCTTGGACCGGGCCTTCTTTCAAGCTGCTACGACGGCCTTCAGAACAACCTCACCACAATGACCGGAGTTTTCCTCAAAAGAGGCGAATACACCGACCCGTTGGACCACGACAAACTTTGGGACTTCACCCCTATCGCAGCAGAGGGTGACAAAGTTGCCGCAGCGGACTGGCTGGGAGAAGTCAAGGAAGGCTGGCTGCCTCACAAAATTATGGTTCCGTTCTCCTTCAAGGGCGAATACACCGTAAAAAGCGTGGCAAAGGCCGGGCAGTACAAGATTGACGACACCGTTGCAGTCCTCACGGACGAAAACGGAGAAGATGTCGCAGTCACTATGACCCAGAAATGGCCAGTGAAGGTTGCCATCAAATCATACAAGGAAAAACCTAGGCCTGACAGGATTATGGAGACCGGAGTCAGGGCAATCGACACGATGAACCCTATCGCTGAAGGCGGTACAGGCTTCATCCCGGGACCGTTCGGATGCGGTAAGACTGTGCTCCAGCACGCAATCGCAAAGCAGGGTGACGCACAGGTAATCGTGATGGCGGCCTGCGGAGAGAGGGCGAACGAGGTCGTGGAAATCTTCACCGAGTTCCCTGAGCTCATAGACCCGCACACAGGACGTCACCTTATGGAAAGGACCACAATCATCTGCAACACCTCAAATATGCCTGTGGCCGCACGTGAGGCATCCGTTTACACGGCGATGACAATCTGCGAATACTACAGGGCGATGGGTATGAAGGTTCTCCTTCTTGCAGACTCCACTTCCCGCTGGGCTCAGGCACTTAGGGAGATGAGTAACCGTCTGGAGGAGCTTCCGGGCGCCGACGCATTCCCTGTGGACCTTTCTTCCATCATTTCCAACTTCTACGCCCGCGCCGGAATGGTAATCCTGAACAACGGACAGAGGGGTAGCGTAACATTCATCGGAACAGTTTCCCCTGCGGGAGGTAACCTCAAGGAGCCTGTCACCGAGTCCACCAAAAAGGCGGCGCGCTGCTTCTACGCCCTTGAGCAGAAGAGGGCCGACCAGAAGAGGTACCCTGCCGTGAACCCGATTGACTCCTATTCGAAGTATCTCGAATACCCTGAGATTCAGGAATATCTCGAGAAGACCATCGCACCGGGCTGGAGTGAAAAAGTGAACAAGCTCAAGAACATAGTCCGCAGGGGCCGCGAAGCCAACGAGCAGATCAACATCCTCGGAGACGACGGCGTTCCGATGAACTATCACGAGCTCTTCTGGAAGTCCGAACTCATTGACTATGTGATACTCCAGCAGGATGCGTTCGACGCTGTCGATGCTCTTTGCCCGCTGGACAGGCAGAAATATATGGTGGATCTCGTTCTCGGCATCTGCGACCGCACCTTCGAGTTCGAGGACTTCGAGAAATGCCGCAATTTCTTCAAGGAAGTCATCAATATCCTCCGTCAGCTGAACTACTCCGTCTTCCATAGCGAGCAGTTCAATGAGTACGAAAAACAACTTAATACACTCCTGAACAATGGCAAATAAAGCATATCAGAAAATCTATACGAAGTTGGAGGCCATAACAAAGGCCACCGTCTCCCTCAAGGCCGAGGGAGTCTCCAACGATGAGCTTGCCGTTGTCAACGGCAAACTCGCACAGGTCGTAAAGACTAAGGGAGAAACTGTGACTCTGCAGATTTTCTCCGGCACAGAGGGCATCCCGACCGATGCCGAAGTGACTTTCCTCGGAACCGCTCCGACCCTCAAAGTTAGCGAAGAACTCTCCGGACGTTTCTTTGACGCATACGGCCACCCTATCGACGGCGGTCCTGAGATTGAAGGCGAAGTGAGGGAAATCGGAGGTCCGTCAGTGAACCCTTACAAGAGAAAGCAGCCTTCTGAGATTATCCCTACGGGTATCGCAGGTATTGACTTGAACAACACACTGGTTTCCGGACAGAAAATTCCGTTCTTTGCCGATGCTGACCAGCCGTACAACAACGTGATGGCACAGGTTGCCCTCCGCGCCGATGTGGACAAGATTATCCTCGGCGGTATGGGACTTTCCAACGACGACTACCTCTACTTCAAGCACGAATTCGAGAGCGCAGGCGCATTGGACAAGATTATCTCCTTCGTCAACACGACCGAACAGCCGCCTGTCGAGAGGCTTCTGATTCCGGATATGGCGCTTACCGCAGCCGAGTATTTCGCTGTGGACAAGAACGAGAAAGTGCTTGTGCTCCTTACGGATATGACCCTCTACGCCGACGCCCTGTCAATCGTGTCGAACCGTATGGACCAGATTCCTTCCAAGGACTCAATGCCGGGTTCGCTCTACTCCGACCTCGCGAAAATCTACGAGAAGGCCGTACAGCTTCCTGACGGAGGTTCAATCACCATCATCGCTGTGACCACCCTCAACGACGGAGACATCACCCACGCCATCCCTGATAATACAGGATACATCACCGAGGGCCAGCTCTACCTCCGTGCGGACGCCGACTCAGGCAAGGTAATCATCGACCCGTTCCGTTCACTTTCACGTCTGAAACAGCTTGTGCAGGGTAAGAAGACCCGCGAGGACCACTCTCAGGTTATGAACGCCTCAGTACGTCTGTATGCCGATGCGCAGAACGCGAAGACCAAGCTCGAGAACGGTTTCGACCTTTCGGACTACGACCACCGCTGTCTTGACTATGCGAAGGAATATGCCACAAGGCTTCTTTCTATCGATGTCAACCTTTCCCTCAACGAGATGCTTGACACCGCCTGGGAACTCTTCGGCAAGTATTTCTCCAAGGCCGAGACCGGTATCAAACAGGTCCTAATCGATAAATACTGGAAGAATTAATAATTACACAAACATATTTGTTAAAGATTTTTGAGGATAGATTCATCTTGGAAGAGGGAGTTTAGCGAGCTAAATGACCGATGAAAAATGAATATAGACCAAAAAGATTAACAAATCTACACAGATTATGGCTGTTAAGTTTCAATACAACAAAACTTCGCTGAATGAGACCACGAAGCAGCTCAAGATGCGTCAGAACGCCCTCCCGACCCTGAAAAACAAGGAGAGCGCGCTGAGGCTTGAGGTGAAACGCGCGAAGGATTATTCGGAGAAGTTGATTGAAGACCTTGAAGCCTCCCTGAAAAAATACGACTATCTTGCAGCCCTTTGGAACGAGTTTGACCCGGGCCTTATCTCCATCACTGACATTGAGCTTGTGACGGTGAAGGTGGCGGGAGTGAAGACTCCGGACCTTCGGGGCATCAACTACGAGATTCACGATTTCAACGCATTCGCCCGTCCGGCCTGGTACGCAGACGGAGTGAGCATCCTCAAGGAGCTCTCGCGCCTCGGGATTGAATCGGAAGTCTACCAGGAGAAAAGCCGCATCCTTGACTACAACCGAAAGAAGACCACCCAGAAAGTGAATCTTTACGAAAAGGTGCAAATCCCGGGGTATCAGGAGGCTATCCGCAAGATAAAGAGATATATGGAGGACGAGGAAAACCTCACCAAGGCTTCATCAAAAATCGTTAAGCAAAGGCACGCGGAAGAGGAGGACGCAGAAAGTGGTAACTAAAATGACAAAATACTCCTTCATCCTGCTCAGCGAGCAGACCGAAGGATTTTTGGAAAAGCTTCAGTCACTCGGAATCATCGACATAACAAGGTCGCTTAAACCCGTTGACGACAAGTCCACCCAAATGCTTTCAGAAGCCTCAGACGCGAAGAAAGCACTTTCAATCCTTAAAGGATGCAAGGACGCCCCGGAGGGCAAAGCCGTCGCTATTGAAGGCTGCCCGGTGAAGGCCGTGCTGGATGCGGACGCAAAAATCACAAACCTTACGGGAGCCGTTGCAGCTGCAGCAAAGCAGGTTGAAGCGCTTCGTCCGTGGGGAGATTTCGATTCTAAAAGCATCGCCGACCTTGAAGCCAAAGGGCTTAAACTCCGCTTCTACACCTGCCTAAAGAAGAAATTCGACCCCGCTTGGGGAGAGATTCAGGCTCTGCAGGTAGTGAGCGAGGACGCCCAGAAGGTCTATTTCGTGACAGTTGCGCCGGATGGCGAGCCATACAGCTTCCCCATCGAGCCGGTCGCATCTCCGGAAGGCAGCGTGAATGAGGCAGAAGCAAAACTAAAGGATGAGCAAAGGGAGCTTTCCAAAGCTCAGGAAGACCTCTCGTCGCTTAAGAATTGCGCAGAAGAGATTGAAAAGATTTACTCCGGCTCACTCTCTTCCCTTGACCTCTACCTCGCAAACGATGCGACAGAAAAGGCCGCCGAAGACCACCTGACGGTGATTACAGGTTTCGCGCCTACAGAGGACGACGAGAAGCTCAGCAAAGAATTCGACTCCCTCTCAGACGTCTGGTACAGCAGCGAACCGGCAACAAAGGAGGACAACCCTCCTATCAAACTCAAGAACAACTGGTTCGCGCGCAACTTCGAAGTGCTGACCGGGATGTACGGAATGCCGGTTTACGACGAGTTCGACCCGACCCCTGTGCTCGCTCCGTTCTTTATGCTCTTTTTCGCAATCTGCCTGGGAGATGCAGGTTACGGACTTCTGCTGGTGCTGATTGCACTCTTTATGAAGTTCAAGATGAAGGACTCGAGCCTTGGAAAGATGCACCGTCTGGTCGCATTCCTCGGAATTATGACAATGATTGTGGGAACGCTTTCCGGAGTATTCTTCGGAGTGCAGCCTTACCAATACCTTACCGTGGAGAAATACCCGGATATGCCATCGTGGATAGTCGGAGTAAGGGATATGTGGGCTTGGCTCCAGGAAGGCAAAATTGCGGGCTTCCCTACTATGATGGTGCTTGCAATCGGAATCGGAGTCTTCCACATCTGCCTTGCAATGGTCATCAAGACAATCGGTTACACGCGAAGGTTCGGCTTCAAGGAGACCATCAGCACCTGGGGATGGACCCTTCTCATCGTTGGAGGAATCATTGCGGCGGCGCTTCTTATGAGCGAAGTTCTTTCCGCAGAGGCTTTCAAATGGGTTGTAATCGCTCTTGCAGTTGTGAGCGGCCTTGGAATATTCATCTTCAACAAACCTGGTCGCAACCCTCTTCTTAACATCGGTTCAGGCCTTTGGGACAGCTACAATATGGTCACGGGCCTTATGAGCGACACCCTCAGCTATATCCGTCTGTATGCCCTCGGGCTTGCCGGCGGAATGCTCGGAAACGCGTTCAATCTGATGGGCGAGATGGTGCTCGGGATTCCGGTGCCGGGGCTCAATTGGGTTTTCTTTATCGTAATCCTCATCTTCGGACACGTTCTTAACCTCGCGATGAGCTGCCTCGGAGCATTCGTGCATCCGCTCAGGCTTACCTTTGTCGAGTACTTCAAGAATTCCGGATATGAAGGAACGGGACTCAAATACAATCCTCTGAAGAAATAATTGGAACAGAAGAGATTGGAACAAACATCAATTCAAAAAAAAGTAACAATAAAATTTATAAAATTATGAACGAAATTCTCGGTTATCTCGGACTCGGTCTTATGCTTGGACTGGCCGGTATCGGTTCCTGCTATGGAACAACCATCGCTGCAAACGCAGCTGAAGGAGCACTCAAAAAGACTCCTGAAAAATCATCAACTTATATGGTGCTTTCAGCACTTCCTGCAACCCAGGGACTTTACGGTTTCGTAGGCTTCCTGCTTTGGCTGGTTGTCTTCAAGCCGGACTTCGCAGTTATGGGTCCTAAGCTCTTCGGAGTCGGCCTTGCAGTGGGTCTTGTCTGCCTTCTTTCAGCCATCCGTCAGGGTCAGGTCTGCGCCAACGGTATCGTCGGTGAGAGCCAGGGCCACAACGTTATGACAAACACCCTCATCTACGCCGCCCTTCCTGAGTTCTATGCAATTCTTGCACTCGTCGGCGCCATTATGTCCGTTCTCTAGCCGGTTCCATATATGGGCGGATTGCTGCGTCTTGCTCCTTGTCCAAATTCTCACAACCGAAAGGTTGCTGCGGTTTGGACGCGTCGCGAGCCTTGCACTCCATCCCCTATATGAAACCTCGCATTATGGATTTAATTTGAAAAATCATTAAATTTGCGGAGCATTTCCCCCTGCTGGTGGAGGTGCTCCGTTACAATTAGAAAGAAAAATATGGGAAACGAAAAAGCGACAAGGATTCAGACATCCATCCTTAATGCCGCAGAAAAGAAAGCTTTGGTTTATCTTGCGAAGCATCTTCCGAAATGGGCGACGTCAAATATGCTTACATTCGTCGGCACTATGGGCGCAGTGATGTGCACAGCCGGATTTGCTCTTGCGAACCTTAACCTGCAATGGTTGTGGCTTGCTGTCGGAGGACTTTTCGTAAACTGGTTCGGCGACAGCCTTGACGGTTCGATGGCCCGCGTAAGACACACTCAGAGGCCTGTTTACGGCTTCTTCATCGACCACAACATCGACATTCTTACAATCATTCTGATGTGCGGTGGTGCAGGTCTCTCCCCTATCGTGAGGATGGACGTTGCTCTTTTCGTGCTTGTGGCATATCTTGCGATTTCCACACACACCTACATCGGCACCATCCTCAAGAATGAATTCAAACTCACCTACGGCAAACTCGGACCTACGGAGTTCAGAATCATCGCAGCAGTTTGCGTCATTCTCCTCATTTACCTGCCTTGGCAGAACTACATCGTGAATGTGGACTGCTTCGAAGGCGGACTGAGCAGCCTCAACGGAGGCTACACTCCATTCGACTGGGTGGCAATCGGTCTCGGCTGCATAATTTTCGCACTCCTTATTCACTCACAGATTAAGGACGAGAAGCTTCTTTCGAAGATAGACCCGCCGAAGCCTTTTGACGGACACATCGAAGAAAACTAACAATAAGCGGGATGTCGCCCTGAAATGACGGGCGCATCCCCTCAAGCACAACTCCACCGGATGGCAGAAGAAAATAAGACTGGAGAGGGAAAAGTCACAAAAGACAAGACACTCTCACTTAAAAAATGGGTTGAATTCGTTGTGAGCAGAGCTCTAGGGACGGTCGTGGACACGGCTGTCCTTTGGTTTGTAGGATGGGGCCTCAAGCAGATGATGGCGGCACACCCTTCAAGCGGATTTTGGAGCGGATTCTCCTACTGGGGAGAATACTGGATAGGGCCTGCGATTTCGTTCGAAGTGGCCACTTTCGCGAACTTCCTGATGTCCTACTACTGGATTTGGAAGAACAGGGTGAGTGACCTGAGCTCTTCGAAAAGTTTCTCGCGGCATTTCTGGGGCTTCAACGTCTCCTGCATCTTCGGTTTTTTCGTGAAGATGATTTTCCTCGTTCTTTTCGAGAAACTCTTCGGCTGGGATGCTTGGCTGTGCAACCTTGTTGCGGTCTGCATTTCGGGAATACTCAACTACTTCCTTGCTGAATCACTCGTTTTCAGAAAGAAAAAAATACGTCCCAAGTACGAAGTTCTCAGCATTGAGGAACTCGGAGAGATGGCGCCTATTTTCAAGGGAGCTTGGGGACAATGGTTCGGAAAATGTCTTATGTCTCTTGTGGGCATAGACAAACTGAACATCCTCTACGACAGCATCGCAGAATGCTCGGACGCTGCAGATTGTTCGTCCGAAATTCTGAAAAGAATGGGCTGCGACTATCTCGTCGGAAATCCCGAAAGACTTGAAAATCTCCCGGAGGGTGCGTTCATCACCATCAGCAACCACCCCTACGGAGGTCTGGACGGAATCATCCTCATTGACCTGTTCCGCCACATCCGCGCCGACTACCGGGTTATGGTGAACAACATCCTCTACAGAGTGAAACCGCTCCGCCCGGCATTCATAACGGTGAATCCCACGACGACCAGCAAGGGCGAACCCACGGTGACCACGCTCAAGGGGGTAAAGGAGACCTTGCTTAGCCTTATGGGCGGACATCCGGTGGGATTTTTCCCTTCCGGCGCCGTGTCCGACCTGCACCCGAAGGAAAAGGACATCTCCGACAGGGAGTGGCAGGAGAGTATGATAAGGCTGATTAAAAAAGCACGCGTTCCCATTGTTCCGGTGCATTTTGTGGACCACAATTCCCGCTTCTATTACTCTCTGGGGCTGATAGACTGGAAAGTGAGGTTATTGAGACTTCCTCGCGAACTTCTCAACAAGAGAAAGGGAAAGCACCGCGTGGTGATTGGGGAAACAATCAGCGTGGAGGCACAGGATGCCTTCAAGGACCTTGGAGAGTACAGGGCATTTCTCCGCGAAGCGGTTTACAAAATGCCAACCCCGGCAGATTTCACAAAACAGAGCGAACTTCAGGCTCGCCCTAACGGTGCACCCGCTCTCGATGCCGACTAATTACAGAGACTTGAGATAACTCAAACACAGATAAGACTATAGTTCAATATATTATGAAAAAGATTTTTAAAATGATTTTTCCACTCTTGGCACTTTGTTCCTGCGGGAACAGAGCCGGAAGCGGTGAAGCGGTCCCGGGAATAGACCTTACGGACCTTGACACCACGATTTCACCGAAAACAGATTTCTACGCCTACGCGACGGGAGGATGGCAGAAAAAGAACCCTCTCAAACCAGAATACGCACGTTACGGCTCCTTCGATATTCTCGGAGAAAACAACGAAAAGAGGCTCAATTCCCTCTTCGAGTCTATGACTCAGCTTCAGGCTCCAAAGGGCAGCAGCGACCAGAAAATCGCCGACCTCTACAAGATGGGGCTTGACTCTACGCGCAACAACATAAATGGCGCAGAACCGCTCAAGGGAGTACTCACAGAGATTCTCGCAGTTCAGGACAAACCTGGTCTGGTTGACGAGATAGCATCCCTCCACCTTTGCGGAGAGGACGTATTCTTTGCCAGCGGAGTGTCTTCAGATATGATTGACAGCAACACAAACGTCTTCTATCTTAACCAGTCAGGGCTTGGAATGGGTGACAGAGACTATTACGTGAAAGGCTGCGACCAGGCACTCAAGGACGGTTACAAGGCATTCCTCGAGAAGGTACTTACGCTTGCTGGATTTTCGGACGCCGACAAGAAGGCTGCGAATGCGCTGAAAATCGAGGACCAGATTGCTGAGGTTTCCTGGACAAGCGTTGAGCAGAGGGACATTGAGAAGCAGTACAACCCGACCACATTCGGAGAACTGAATTCCACCTACCCATACCTTGCTTTCAGCCGCTATTTCCAGGGCCTAAGAATCAATCCGTCCTGCAAAATCATTGTAAGCCAGCCGTCATATTTCAAGGCGCTTAACAACATAATCGCGAACAACGACCTTGAGACGTTGAAGGACTACCTGCTTGCAAGAGCGGTAACTGGAGCCTGCGGAGCATTGAGCGACGACTTCAGCACGGCAAGTTTCGACTTCTTCTCTCGTCAGATGGCAGGCGTGCAGCAGCAAAAGCCAAGATGGAAACGCGCTATGGCAGTTCCGAACGCCCTTCTTTCCGAGGCTGTCGGCAAGATGTATGTTGAGAAGTACTTCCCGGCAAAAGACAAGGAGAAGATGGCTCAGATGGTGCGCAACATCCAGAAGGCGCTTTCAGAGCACATTGATTCCCTGGACTGGATGAGCCAGGAGACAAAGGCTAAGGCACAGGAAAAACTCGCCGCTTTCACCGTAAAAATCGGATATCCTGAAAAGTGGAAGGACTACTCTTCACTTGAAATTGACCCCGCTCTTTCCTACTACGAGAACATCCGCAACGCTTCCATCTGGTATGTCCGTGACAATCTGGACCGACTTGAGAAGCCGGTGGATAAGGCGGAGTGGCTTATGAGCCCTCAGACCGTGAACGCCTACTACAACCCTACCACGAACGAAATCTGCTTCCCTGCAGCCATCCTTCAGCCGCCGTTCTTCAACCCTTCAGCTGACGACGCCGTGAACTACGGAGCCATAGGAGTTGTAATCAGCCACGAAATGACCCACGGATTCGACGACCAGGGACGACTCTTCGACAAGGATGGAAATCTCGCCGACTGGTGGACAGAGGCAGATGCCAAGGCATTCAAGGAGAAAACCGCAAAGCTCGTGGAGCAGTTCAACGCAGTGGAGGTTCTTCCGGGAGTTCACGCGAACGGAGCCCTCTCACTTGGAGAAAACATTGCCGACCACGGCGGACTGAGGATTGCCTACACCGCACTTCAGAACTCATTCGGAGGAAAATATCCTGCAAACATCGACGGCTTCACTGCCGACCAGAGATTCTACCTCGCCTACGCTAAGCTTTGGGCAGACAACATCACTGACGAGGAGATTGCACGCCGCACGAAACTCGATGTCCACTCTCTCGGCCGCAACAGGGTGAACGTAACCCTTCGCAACCTTGACACCTTCTTCAAGGCGTTTGACATCAAGGAAGGCGATGCTATGTTCCGCGACAGCTCTGAAAGGGTAGTAATCTGGTAGTTGAAATACTCAAACACGCTCTATGGTAAATATTGGTAATCCATTCACTTCTGCAGAAAAAAAAGCCGTTCTGTGCGGGTCAGGGGAACTTGGGAAAGAAATTGCGATTGAACTTGAACGTTATGGCGTTCACGTGGTCGCCGTGGACAAATACCCGGGCGCTCCGGCAATGCAGGTGGCTCAGTCATCCCACGTCCTGTCAATGCTTGACGGCGAGGCGCTAACTGAGATGATTGAGCAGGAAAAGCCTGATTTGATTATTCCAGAGGTTGAAGCGATTGCGACATCCAAACTGGTTGAACTCGAAAAGAAAGGCTACAAAGTCATTCCGACAGCCAACGCTACCCTCCTTACGATGAACCGCGAGGGGATTAGGCGTCTTGCTGCGGAGCAGCTTGGCATCCCCACCTCAAGATACGAATTTGCGCAGAACGAGGAAGAGTTCAAGGCAGCTGTGTCCAGAATTGGATTCCCGTGCGTTGTAAAACCTGTTATGAGTTCTTCCGGCCACGGTCAGAGCGTGGTCCGGGAGGAGTCACAGGTTGACTCCGCCTGGAAGGTCTCGCAGGAAGGAGGACGCGCCGGCGGCGGAAAGGTTATCGTGGAAGGATTTGTGGATTTTGACTACGAAATAACCCTCCTTACGGTACGCCATTGCGCCGGAACCACCTTCCTCAAGCCTGTCGGGCATCATCAGGTTGATGGTGATTATCGAGAGTCCTGGCAGCCTCAGGGGATGAGCGAAACAGCGCTGGAGAAGGCCCAAGAAATAGCGGGAAAGATTACCGCAGCACTTGGTGGCTACGGAATATTCGGAGTCGAACTTTTCGTTAAGGGCGACGAGGTGATATTCAGTGAAGTCTCTCCGAGGCCGCACGACACAGGAATGGTGACTATGATTTCACAGGACCTGTCCGAATTCGCCCTCCACGCTAGAGCAGTCTTAGGCCTGCCTGTTCCCGAGGTTCGCTTCCTGGGCGCGTCAGCCTCAAAGGCAATCGTTGTAGAAGGCAACACCGGTGAATATGAGTTTCAGGATGTCGAAAAGGTCCTTGAGGAGCCGGGGGTTCAGGTAAGATTTTTCGGTAAGCCCGAAATTAAAGGACACCGCAGAGTCGGAGTCATCCTGGCGACTGACGAGACTGTGGAGAAAGCACTTCAGAAAGCCGAAAGGGCCTACGCAAAACTAAAAATCAAAGTATATTAAAAAAAGAGCAATCTGATTTTCAGATTGCTCTTTTTTTTAATTATTGAAGGACGCGGTAGAAAGCCCGTCGCCATAATAAAAATACTTGTTGTGCACCCAGACCTTCGTTGCAGAAGAGGCCTTCGTGGTTTTGAAGGAGCAAGGGAGGGTCTTGAATGAATTGTCCGAAGTGGACTCCAGAGCCATATACTCGTCGTATGTAATGGTCTTTGTGAAACCGAAGGAACGCTTGGTGGAGTCAAGCATTGATTCCCCGTACCAGGTTGCCATATAACCGCTCTTGTAGGTGTCCTCAGCCTTGGAATTGTCCGGAGTAAGGGAATTTGCCTCAGCCTCCATCTTAAACTCAAGAGGGAAAAGATGCGAGCGAAGACCTGTAGGAATCTTGATATTCAGCGTAACCGCCTGTCCGACTGACGAAGAGACAGTTGAAGGACTGCACTCCAAATCCATACTGTAAGGCTTTCTGAGACGATAGATTACGGTTCGGGCAATTTTCACCGTGCCGCCTTCTTCACGCGGTTCATAAAAGATAATTGTCTGAGTTTTTTCCTCATCCGTCGGAGTCTGCGGATTGATTGTAACGACTTTCCAACCATTGGAGTCAGTGGAAGAGTAGGACTTAACCACAGCTCCTGTTCCATCGTTCGCAGGTGCCGCGGCAGTTGCGACGTCGTATGCACTAACCTTGCTGTTATCAACGGTTGTCGGAGCATTTCGGTAATCCGGAATGTATTTATAACGGAAGTTGAAAGGGTCAGTGCTTACCACAGTCGTGTCCGTGTAACTTACATACATACGGCTTGTTCCGTCAGAGATATTTACAATATCCTGAGTCACAACGGAAGAAACGAAGTTGTTGGACGCAGGAGCAGCAGCAGCTTCAGCTGCAGTTGCATAACCGTCGCTTGAGCAGGATATTACCGTAGCCGAGTAGATGAAATTACGGAGGATATTGTAGTAGGATACAAATCCATTCTCTGCAGCTCTTACGAAGTCTATCTTGTAGTAGGTGTCGGCGTTGCCGTCATAACTTCCTTTGACGATGATTGCAGTGTTTGTGACATCTTCGGAGTATGGTCTTTCGTAGAGATATTTGTCTGAATTGTCGAATGTGAGAGTGGAAGCGTCCGACTGAATAATCTGAGCATCCTGAGGAAGATAGCCGAAGAAGCCTGCCGCGACTGAGCCGTCAAAGGAAGTTGACAGTTCATCGTAGGAACGGCTCACCCAAGGGTTGTCTGAGAGAGAGTCTCCCTCGGAGTCAGATTTGGCGTAAGTCGCAAAGGAGTTGTGGCTCATTACGCACGGAGCGACGCAGCCCCTGTCCGGGATGTTCCAGAGGGCATATCCCGTGATCTTGAAATCATCAGTTGCAGACTCAAGGTGCACACGTGCGAAGTTCCTCACGAGAGGAACCCTTTTTAAGCCAACGCTTTCGATGTAAGCTTCCTTCTCAGCTGAGGTCATTTCCTCCATTTCTTCCGTAGAACGGATTCCGCCAGGAAGAACGACCCTCTGCCAATATGAGTCCTGATTGTTTCCGACGGTGAGTTTACGCATTACATAGTACTCAGTACCGTAGGTCACAGGATTAGACTCAAAATCGTAGTTTGCAATAAAATGAAGCGTACGCGCGGACGGAGACGCCTGAAGCGTCACGTTGAACTTGTATTCGGTGTTCTCGTCAGTGGAAAAAACAGTAGGGTCAACAGGAGTTGCCTTCTGAGCCTCCACATAGAAACCCTGCTCGTCGAAAACAAGCACCCAAAGCTGCAGCAAAGCCTCCGAAGAAAAAGACTTCGTCATCATCGCCGTTGCATCCGGAACGCTTACAGAAAACTCGAAGCCTCCTGCAGAGGTCTCGTTCACCTTAGGCTCTGCGACATTAGCCTTCGCGCATCCCGCAAAAGCAGCCGCCAGAGTCAACAATAATATGATAGTTCTATTTTTCATTTCAAATAAGCATCACTCACTACCTCGCACGGTCGCCCCAGGTGAAGGTAGACTTGTCGCAGGTATCTGTCCAGTACCACTCGTCGTAGACGCAGCGTACATAAGAGGAGCTCGTCTGGGTGACAGGACTGGAATAGTCAGTGGATGGCCTGTATGCTCGGCCGTCACCACCCCAGTAATAAGAGGTCGTTGTCAGAAGTTCAGGAATCTTTTTATCGGATGCAAGTTTCACCATATACCAGATTTCCGCCTGCGTTGGCACCCTCCACCTTCCTGCAGGGTAACCGTCTTCCTGATATGTCGCACAACGTTTTGTAGCATTTGCAAAACTGATGGCGTAGGTTACTCCGTATGAAGAGGCAATGCGGAAAGCTGGAGCAATCATATTTGCATCACTCGAAGCCTGCAGGGTCGGATAGTAATTAGTCAGATACCTGTTACCTGTGCCGTCAATATCCGGAGCGCTCCTTCTTGCGTCAAATCCGCTGCCGGAAAAAGTAGGATTGGAAACAGTCTCCGACCTCGGGTCACCGATTGTAAACGGAGAGCCGGTAGGAAGCGCACTCACACGCACCACATAACGATATGGGTCCTGATTAGTACCATCGGACATCACAGAATACCACGGATTATTACGACCACCAGCTGAGTCCGAGTTACTACCATTCACATAAGTATATCCCGCATTAGAATTATTACTCCAAGCGCTCCACCACAACCCGCCGCTTCCGCCGCAACCATCTTCAATGTGGCTCGTATTACAGTCAGAATTAAGCTCCGCAACGACATAAAGAGCCGGGTACTGAGTCACTGTGAGCGTCTCGGTAAAGTTGGAGTTGTCTGTGTGACGGATAGTGAAAGTAAGCGTATAGGCCGTTACATCGTAGTCAGCTGAGTAGTCATTCACAAGGTCGTGAGTGAATACAACCGCGGTGTTGTCCTCGTTCGTAGTGATTGAGTATGCTGAAGAGGAAACGGACTCCTCATACGGTGTATATTTCACATTAGAGGATGGAGCCAGAACTGTGCGGGTCATTGAAGAGCTTACCACAGAAATCGGATGGGAAGTGTAGTAAGGGATGCTCAGCGAATTCACATTGTTCATCACATAGGAATTCTCGTCCACCATCAGGTAGCGATAACGCAAAAGTTCCGCATTGGTCTTCACAGTTTCGTTGCCCCAGGGAAGAATCATATATGAAGGAGTAACGACGGTAGGATCGTCCGGGTCACCGCTTCCGAGGATGCTCACGGAAAGGCTTACCTTGTACCAGGCGTTGCGTTCAAGACTCTTTGCGATGGAGTTGAACGGAACAGCGTAGTAGCAGGTAAAATAGCGTGAAGTCGCGTTTCCCTGCTCATCGGTGGAAGAATACTTCCAAGGAACTGAAAGAAGAAGATACGGAGCCACGCCTTCTGATTCCCAAGAGGTGTAGAGTGACCAGAACGGCATCTCGCAAGTCCAACCTGCATCTGAGCCGTCCTCAGCAGTGCAAGAAGTAAGCTGGCGAGCCTTGCCCTTGTAGGAGAAAAGTCCCGCGCTCCTGTCAGCCCAGTCCATATTGGCATCAAGATATCCACGGTCAAATCCGTTTATGTAGCTCACTCTCATATTCTCAGTGTCCGGCGCCCAGTTCTTGTCGTCAACGTCGCTGTTGTCAACTTTCGTGACATAGAAAGAGATCTTGGAAGCGGCCCTTTCCATCGGGATTTCGTCACCGGAAAGAGTTCGCGACACGTCGTTCTTGACGATTTTTCCCTCGCCAGTCATCGGGAATGACTCGGGAACGGCTGCATAAGGGTCTTCAGAAAGGGACGGTGCGAATGAGGTCTTGATCACTATGTTCTTAAGCTCATTCACAGTCGGATATTCTGATGAAGGAAGTTCTCCGAAGCCTTCAACATTAGCAACCGCATAAACGCGGCAGCTGCTCAGAGTCGTAAAAAGCTTTGACACGATGTTTTTCTTCACCATAAACTTCACTGAGACCTTGCCTTCTGAAGGCGTTTCACCGGAAACTGATGTCCCGTCAGAAACTACTGCCCCGCTGTTGGTGACGCTTGCCCAGCCATTTTCCGGCCATACGTAAGCTGCCGGCGTGTCGTTGCTTTCAGATTCACTGTTATAGAAATAGAGCTTGAAACCTTTGATGGTGTTCTCATTCCATTTGTCTTCGCCGTATGCCGAAGAAGCCTTGCTCGCAACAGGAGACTCGCTTGCGCTGAGGGATAGAGTCAACACGGCCCCTTCCCCATCCCAAGCCGGTTCTGTCAAGTTCTGTTTTGAACAAGCTGAAAGAGCTATGGAGAGAGAAATTGCAGCAAAAATGTATGAAACTATTCTATTCATCGTCAATATTCAAGTACCCCCAAGTCAGGGGCATTTTATCAGTCTTTCACAAGCACCCACGGACCGCCGAGAACATCGGACGCCGCAAGGTTCACGTTGCCGTAAGTGGCATAAATCACAAGTTTCGCGGTTCCTACGGTCTGAGGATCCTGAACGATTTCAAGGTTCACAGCCTTGCCGTCCACCTGACCTGAGGCATAGTCTGAGGTTGTGCCGTCAGAAAGGCGGAAACGGAAGTGGTTCAAATCACCGCTCTTCTCTTCGAAAACCGCATACCAAGTGGCTCCGGAAGGAGTTGCGATGGTGAAAGAGCAGGTAAGGTCACCTGCACCCTTGGCAAGGACTCTTTCGTTCTCAATCGGAGTAACGTGGTTATTGTCAGTCCAAAGGAGCTGTTCAGAAACACTTACGGTCTTCTTGTAGTCGTAGCTGAGCTCGGACAGACTCCACGGCTGCGCCTTGAGAGAAAGCGAGAGTTCATATCCGCCCACGCTCGCGATGGTGTAGCGGTAGACGTGATTGCGGAGAAGGTTGAACCTCTTGCCATTGTCAGTTCCGAGGGAATAATCCCTGAAGTCAAGAGTATATGTCCTTGTTATGCCCTCAAAGTTGAGTTCGATGTATGAGCAGTCACTTCTCTTGAGACCATAGATGTCCTTATTTCTGTACTCAGGAACGTAGGCGGTCCAAGTTCTCCCGTCGGAGCTTGAAGTAAAGGAGATGGAAGACGTCTCGGCAGGATTGTCATCCGCACCCCCATAAAGATGCACAGAGTGACCGTAGTCGAGGTTCTTGGTGCTTACATACATATCCAACGGTGCGCAGGCTCCGTTAGGGTTGTAGTTCACGAGTCTTACGTCTGAAAGTGATTCATCTACGCCGTTTCCGAGAGTCACTTCCACCTTTGCCATAGCTCTGAGAAGGTCAATCTGTCCGAGGTCGGTTGCAAGATTTTCGCGGAATTTAAGCGCGGATGTAAAAGTCTTGACGCCATACATCGGAATGAGGTCGGTCTCGGAAGGAGTGAACGGAGCGTTGTACGTATACATTGTCCAAGATGCCTTGCAGACGTCATCAATGGTGGTAACGCCTTTTGTAAGGCCCTCCGGAGAAGACGGGCAATTCGCGAGAATCACCACCTTGAATCCGGTTGTCGGAGGTTCTGATACAGGGCCGCGGAGAGTCCACTCGGAAGGATAACGGTCTGAGCCGACAGGAAGAGTTTCGGTTGGAGTGAACTGGAACATAAACTTGTCGGAGAGGTCGAAGAAAAGCACGGCAAGATGATTCTTGACGTCAATGTAATTCTCGTAACCTGCAGCAGCCTCATCTGTTTCCGTTACAGCTTTGGTTGCTGATTGTGGAGCGCCTGAGGAAATCTTGAGAGTGAGTTCAGAAGGCATACCGCTCCCCTGAGCCGGCTCATCGGAGATAGCGCTCTCCTTCGAGCAGGCAACGGCTCCCAGAATAAGGAGCGAAGCAAGCGCGATATTATACCATTTTCTGAACATACTATTATATCTTTTTATATATTCTTCTAAATCAGTCACTTTCTTAAAGGTTCACGTCTGAAAGAACAATCTTCCAAGAGTTGATGTAGATGTATGCGTTCATCCAGGTGTCGTCAGCATTGAGGAAGAAAATCATATCGAAATCTCCCTGACGGTCAAGGAAATCCTGGTCAGCCATCTTCGAGTTAATAGCACCTTTGAAAAGAAGGGCATAGTCAACAAGAGGAACTGAAAGGATTATTTTGCCGTCGCTCTTGCGGGAAACCGTAAGACGGGCTGAGTCGCGGTTGGTGAGCATAAGGCGGGAAGCGTTGATTTCAGCGCAGGCGATGCCTCTTTCAACGGTTTCAGCCTTAGTGAGCGCTGACGTTGTGACGGAAGTAGAACCTGTGTAGACTGTCCAAGGCTTGTAGGAAATCTCACCTGATGGAAGAATCGTGTTGTCCCAGTTAAGGAGTGAATTGTCATCGGTGATGGAAAAGTCGAACTTGTCGGCAGAAATCGGGTCTCCAGAAATGTGCTGAAGGAAAATCTTGTAGTTTTTCGTATCCTTCATAAGGGACATCGTGACCTCGGCGGTACCCTCGTCGGTTGTGAAATCCGCACCTGAGTAGTATCCGTAGAAAAGGTCGTCAAGACGGGAATCTACATAATCCTTTCCTGTCGCAGAGTCTGACTTGAAGTTCAGAGCTGCAGTGAGACCGGACTTGTTGTCGGATGAGGCGAGAGTGAATGAGGAGAGCGAATCCGCGTCACACCAGGCGAGGAGGTCATAGCGGCCCGGCTTAATCGCTCCCTCGGGAATCTCGATGAAGTAATTCTCCTTAGCAAGAGCCTCTCCGCTTTCTGAAGTCTTGTAGAGGACATCACCGCTTTCGCTGTCAAGGACATAGAGAGTCACTGCCTTAACCGAATGCGCGAAAGCATCGGCATAAAGCATATTCACATCATAACGGAACTTCACCTTATAGTGAACGGAGCAATCTCCCTCATAGTCGTATATCAGGAAGTTGCAGGAGGAGAGAAGTCCTCCGCAAACCAGCGACAACAACGCTACAGAAAGTATATGTCTAAGTCTTGACAACATTATATAAGTTTTTTCTTTGGGCCTGTCGGAAGGGTCAGCCTCCGACAGGCAATGATAACCAATTAAATTACAAATTATTTGTAATTATCAGTCCTGAGTTTCAAACGCTTGCATTGTTGCTTAATGCCCCAGAGCAAACGTATTCGGAATACTAGAGGTCAACAGACTGGTTAATAACCTTCCAAGAGAGGATGTTAACCTGTGCGCCAACATAGTACTTCTTGGTCTTCGCGTCGTTCGGAACGATGGTCTCGTCAGCGTCGTAAACTGCGGTTCCAAGGTTAGCGATTGAGTTGATGGTAAGGCGATACCAGTGGTTGCGGACAACTCCGTAGTCAGCCTCCTGATAGTCGTTTGCAGTGTAAGTGCCGCCCTGACGAAGGTGCTCAACAGGAATGCTGTAGTACATACGGCCCTCGTTGTAGTAGTTGCACTCGGACATATCCCTCTTCCATACGTTGGCGTTAAGCTGCTCAGCAGTAGTTGCGGAGAAGGTGTCACCGTTCTTCATATAGTAGGTGTATCCTTCCGGAGCATCAGCGATAAGGAGATAAACCACACCGTCACCGGCATTTACTTCCTTAAGGTTATCCTCGGTAATCTTGGTGTAATTTGTTGAACCTGTCTGAGCAAGGTAAGGGATGTAAGTGTCAGTTGCGATTCCGGAATATTTGCTGAGTACGCGGGTCTTGTACTGGTCAACAGTCCAGAGCTGGTTCTCGTAGTTAACTACAGAAACGGCTGCACCGTTCTCGTCAACAATCTGAGCTGTAAGAAGAGCGCAGGTTGCAGTGGAGTTGAAGTTCTTCGCACGGAGAACGTCCTCAGTGTTGGTGTTCTCACGGCAGTATGCAACCTGAGACGGAGCGACAGCGCACTGGTTGAAGCTTACATAGCTGAGAGTCTGGTTTGCCTCGTTACCCTTGTAGTTGTTTACAGGAGTTGACTCAGAGTTAGCGTAGCTGTCAGCATAAACGCAAGTGTTGTCACCGTAGTTCGGAGATGCTGCCCAGTAGCTTCTGTAGTTTCCGGCATCGTTCCAAGAGAATACGCCGAAGTTCCAGTCAGTATCGATTGACTTGTAAGCGTAAGTCTCTTTTGCAGTTGCGTTAAGACCCCAGTTGCCAATCTTCACATAAAGAGCAACGCTGTCAGCGCCTACTTTGAATTTACCGAGGGAAACTTTTGAGCCGTCACCAAGGATGGTTCCAAGAGAAAGCTGAACCTTTGCTGCAAGTCTCTCTACGTATGCAACTGCGATATCCTCAGCTGCAGCACCCTCAGCGTCAGCTGCAGAGTCCTTGAACATTGAAGCAGAGAGCTTTGTGCAGAAATAACCGGAAGCCTCGTTTGAGTTGTCGAAAGTTGAGCTGGTCATAGTGAATTTGGTGAGAGAAGTAGTAGTTCCTTCCTCAGCAATTCTTTCTGTAACTTTTGCCTGAGCCTCAGAGAGGTTGTGGCCCTCGAGAGAGGTTGCAAGAGCGTTGTCGTTAAGAATAACGCTCATATATGCAGGGCTGCTCTTTGCGGTAAGACCTTTAAGAACAACGATGTCCTTTCCTACCCACTCTACATTGTCAGAACCGGTTCCTTCCTTAGCGGTACCGCTGATTTTCTGGCTTACGTGTGAGAAGAATGCGCCGTCCTCCTTGTAGAAGAAGAAGTCAGCAACGGCTACAGTGTTCTCGTCTGCTGAGCCATAGAAAAAGCCGGACTCAGTTGTTGTGCCGGTAGCCTTTGTCGGCGCCTCAGCATCAGAGCTTACAACTGCGACTGAAAGGTAAGCGACATCGCCGCCTCCGTAAACTGGAGACTCAGTTGCAGTCTGGTTCTCTTTGTTGCAGGATGCAAGAGCGACAAGCGCTGCAGCTGCAAGAAGAAGATTTTTTGTTTTCATAATTGTACTTTAATTAAATTGTTATAATTTATTTCTATATTTTCTTGATATATAGCGCGTTACTTATTTTTACCGATGTATTTGCGGTAAATGGCAGCGGCCTCGGCAGCGTCCGGAACTCCCTTCTCGGCGGCAGCTTCAAAGTGCTGCACTGCGGAAGCGAAGTCATTGGCCTGGGCTGCGTAAATACCCCTTGAATACTCAGCCTCTCCGCTGTCACCGGACTTCTCCAAGTGACGGGCTGCAAGAGCGCGGTCTCCGCTTTCAAGAGCGGCATTGGCGGCATTGAGGTTTGCGGTCTCGTTGGTCGGGAACATCGCTGCAGCAACTTCGAACACACGGTTGAAGTCTGCGCTTCCAGGCTCAAGAGAGTTTGCCGCGATGAAGAACTCCCTGAGGGAGAGCTTACCCGGCTCGGTCTTCACTTTCTCGAGAATCTCCACAGGGTCGTCGAAAGAACGGATGGAATACTCGATGCGGTACTCTGTACGTCTGAGTGAAGGGAACACATCTGAAATGAGGTATTTTGTTTCCTGAGGATATTTGCGTCTGAGCATTTTCTCCTTGGCATCCGGAGCCATCGCGCCGTCCTCCGCAATTGCGAGGATCGCTTCAGTGGTGGTGGTCATAAGAGTGCTGCTGTCGCGAAGCCACTGAACGAATCCGCCCCAGTCCTCAGCCTCGTGCTCAGTCACTACGACAGAAGGGTCAAGGCTGCAGAGCATACGGACATAGTTACTGATTGTCTGCGTACGGTCGCGGGCGAGTTCATCATTATGCTTGTAGTTACCCTCCGGTGAGGCATAACCCTTCATCCAAAGTTTTGTGACGGTGACATCGGCGTCTGAACGAACTGAGTCGATGGTCGCACGTATTTTTCCAAGCTCAATGGCGTTGCGGTGGTAGGACGGGTCGATGTCGGTCTTGTTCACGCGGAAGTCAACGTATGCCTTTCCGGCAAGACTGCGGTTCTTAGGTCCTTCGGCAGCAGGACGGATGTAGTGGTAGGAAGGCATATACATCGCGTCATCCAGAAGGGATTGAGTATCCTTTTTGGTTCCGATTCCGCAGCAGGCGTACTCGTCGCTGGTGAGGACAAGGCTGCAGCCGGTCATCCAGTCACTGTAGGAAGCGGTAGTGCGGTATGGCACGCGCATAGACTCCATCTGGTCGGCACGGAAAGTAATTTCATCCTTGCCGGAAATCATCGTACCATTGTCCTGACGGAGGTAGTAGTAATATCTCTGACGCCCGTAAACGCCCACAGACGGGAGGACAAGCGAATCTTTTCCGTTTGTAAGGTATGGAGTGAAGAGAATTGCGCGGGTGCTCTTTACCTTAAGAGAATCAAGGTCGATTGACAGTCCTACGGTAACATAGTCTCCGCTACGGAGTACGCTCACGCTGTCAACAGAGTAGCTGTACACCGCAGGATGCTTTTTCATCTTGAGACGATTGTCAGCCTTTGCGCTGCCAAGACCCAGAGAGAGAAGTGCCGTACCGAAAACAAGGCAGGCGAAAATGCGTGAAACTGAATTTTTCATATACTTTCCTCCTCCTTAAAATACATAGACAAGTCCTACGGAGAATTTCGTAGGTCCGAAATAATGGTGATTTACACCTTCTTCCACTTTTTTACCGCAGCCTGCGCAACGATATGTGTCGGAACGAGAGTATATCCAGCCGATACCGCCCTCAACTTCAATGTCCCAGTGGCGGTCAAGAACCCAGGCATAGCCGTATGCCACGCCGAGACCGGCCATCCAGCCCTGGTAGCGATGGTCCTTAAGAAGACTGAAATCGTTGTTGATAGGCATTTTGATGGAAGAGTTCCATCCTCCTATATTATACTGTCCGGTAAGGGCGTGCACTCCGAGGAAGCTTCCCATCCAGGCGTCGCAAAACCACCAGCGGACTTCCGGCTGAACAAGCCAATGCTTGAACTTCACGGTGTTGTCCTTGAACCCCCAAGGGTTGAGATTGCCGCTCACATCGAGCGTCCAATCCGGTGCAAATCGCCACTCTCCGCCCACATTAAGGGTGGTGGTGACGTCATATAGAAGGTTGGTTTTAACGGCCCAGTCCTGCGCCTTCGCCTCAACCCCTGAGCACAGGAGAGCGACAGAAAGACACAAAAAGGCATACGCGCAGAATGCGCAGCGCCGTATTATTGATTCGGAGCCCTGCTTCATATCTTGTAACAATTCCGGTTAAAATCTTTGAGCCAAAGAGGCACTAATAATTTTTCTTGCTGGACCTTTCACGGCTTTGCTTAATAATTCAAAGTACCACAAGGGATGTGATTAAAATTCGTTAGCCATTATCCCCTATTACACTTACACTACTTTACACAATAGGGGGGGGTAGTCATCAAAAAACTTGCCGAAAGATAGGTTTGCTATTGAAATTTTCAATAACAGCTATCCGCTCAACAAGCCTCATTCCCCCTCCCGATTGTAATGCCCGACACGTTATTTCATATACATACACAACGTCATTTCAGTAACTTCGGGCATAAAAAAAGAGATGAAAAAACATATGCTATATCTCATTCATCTCTTTTGGTGGAGATAGACGGATTCGAACCGACGACCCCCTGCTTGCAAAGCAGGTGCTCTAGCCAACTGAGCTATACCCCCAAGTTTTGCGTTTCTTTTTGGCGTCTGCCGCGTTGGGCTTCGCATCCATCCAAAAATAAATCGCAAAACCTTAGTTTCGCATCTTGGATTTCTGCCGCGTTGGGCTTCGCCAAAGAATCAAAGAACTGGTGGGAGCAGAGGGAGTCGAACCCCCGACCCTCTGCTTGTAAGGCAGACGCTCTGAACCAACTGAGCTATGCTCCCATAAAGACTTTAAGGAAGAGTGTACCGCGCAGTGCCAAACTAAACGTTAGCGTCGGTCCGAACCAAACTCCAAAAAGGAGGTGTTCCAGCCACACCTTCCGGTACGGCTACCTTGTTACGACTTAGCCCCAGTCACCGGTTTCGCCTTAGGCCGGTCCTTGCGGTCCCGGACTTCAGGCGCCCCCAGCTCCCATGGCTTGACGGGCGGTGTGTACAAGGCCCGGGAACGTATTCACCGCGCCATGGCTGATGCGCGATTACTAGCGAATCCAGCTTCGTGGAGTCGGGTTGCAGACTCCAGTCCGAACTGGGGCAGGCTTTAGGGATCCGCGCCTCGTCGCCGAGTGGCTTCCCTCTGTACCTGCCATTGTAACACGTGTGTAGCCCCGGACGTAAGGGCCGTGCTGATTTGACGTCATCCCCACCTTCCTCACACCTTACGGTGGCAGTGTCCCCGGAGTGCCCGGCATTACCCGATGGCAACTGGGGAGAGGGGTTGCGCTCGTTATGGCACTTGAGCCGACACCTCACGGCACGAGCTGACGACAACCATGCAGCACCTCGACAGGCGTCCCGAAGGACCTTTGCATCTCTGCATCGTTCGCCTGCCGTTCGAGCCCGGGTAAGGTTCCTCGCGTATCATCGAATTAAACCACATGTT
>CAVJRU010000017.1:0-39717 GCA_963652025.1 bacterium | reverse complement strand
TTCCGAGCGGCTGGGGCTGGACAAACGTTCTGTGACGGCTGGACCTGGGATTAAAAAGTTAAGAATAAGTTCGATACTAACGAAAGTTAAATAAAAAAAATATGAACTCAGAAACTATACTTTCCATTTTCAAAGAAATCACCACCATCCCGAGAGAGTCGGGACACGAGGATAAAATCGTGAAATATCTTGAGGACTTTGCCGCAGCGCACTGCCTTGAGTGCCGCACTGACGAAGCGAAAAATGTCGTTATAGTCCGCGAGGCCACTCCCGGCTACGAGACGCGTCCGACTATAGTTCTTCAGGGACACACGGATATGGTCTGCGAGAAGAAGAAGGGCTGCACACACAACTTCGAAACCGAGCCGATTCATTACGAAATCCGCGACGGATGGATGATTGCCCCGGACACCACTCTCGGAGCCGACTGCGGCATCGGAGTGGCTTCAGAGCTTGCCGCACTTATAGATCCTGCCCCCTGCGGCCGTCTGGAGTGCCTTTTCACCTCGTCCGAGGAGACGGGAATGGACGGTGCGTTCGGCCTCAAACCGGGATTCATAACCGGAAAGACCCTAATCAACCTCGACTCCGAGGACGAGGGCGAACTCTTCATCGGCTGCGCCGGAGGAATGGACACGACTGCGATTTTCCGCTATGAGAGCACCCCTGCTGAGGCTGACGAGGCCTTCTGGACAGTAAAAATATTCAACGGCGTCGGTGGACACAGCGGCGACGACATCAATAAGGGCAGGGCAAACGCGGTGCAGCTACTTGCAAGATTTCTGTGCAGCTGCCTCGACTGCGAAAAATTCTCCCGCGGTGAGGTCCCGGACGGTTCGTTCCCAACATCAAAATCCTCAGCACCTTTCAGCATAAGGCTTTGCGAAATCGACGGAGGAAACAAGCGCAACGCCATTGCCCGCGAGGCAGAAGCTCTCGTCGCGGTTAAGGGCAGCTCCGACGCGTTCAAGGCACTCTGGGAGGAATTTGCAGAAGAGGTCAAGGCGGAATACTCAGTCACAGAACCGGACCTTTCTTTCTGCATTGTGCCAGCGCAGTCAGCCCCTGAGACCGCGTTTGACAAGAATAGCTCGGACCTTCTCATCCGCGGGCTCTACGCCGCTCCTCACGGAGTTCTCGCAATGAGCGCCGACATCCCGGATCTTGTGGAAACTTCCACCAACCTTGCATCTGTTAAGATGACAGAAAAAGGGAAAGTCCGCGTCGGGACAAGTCAGCGAAGCTCAATAACATCCTCACGTCGTGCCGCAGCCTCAAGGGTTGAAGCCTCATTCCATCTAGCCGGCGCCGAGGTCACTCACGAGAGCGAGTATCCGGGTTGGAAACCTAATGTAGAATCTCCGATTCTGAGAAAAAGCGTTGAAGCCTATAGGAAGCTTTTCGGAACTTACGCCGCAGTGAAGGCCATCCACGCGGGGCTTGAGTGCGGACTGTTCCTGGAAATCTACCCTGACCTTGATATGATTTCCTTCGGCCCTACTCTTCGCGGAGTTCACGCCCCGGGCGAGAGGCTTGATTTGGCCTCTCTCGACAAGTTTACGCTCCTTCTTGATTACCTTCTGCACAATTAGACCGATACATACCGGACTAAGGGCAATAAGCCTTTGGTCCGGTCTTTTACCTTACCCAAATGAAACGCAAAAACCTCATAGCTCCGTCAATGCTTTCCGCCGACTTCCTTGCACTGGAGAAGGACGTGGAGATGGTGAACTCCAATGCCGACCTTTTTCACCTTGATGTTATGGACGGGGTCTTCGTGCCCAACATTTCTTTCGGTTTCCCTGTTGTGGAGGCCATCGCGAAAAAGGCGCAAAAGCCTATGGACGTGCACCTTATGATCGTGCATCCTGAGAAATACGCCCCGAAGTTCACCCACCTTGGCGCAGCGATGGTAAGTTTCCATCTTGAAGCTGTGGAAAATGACGCCGTAGCTGATGAAATTCTGAGGGAAATTCAAAAAGGCGGTGCTAAGGCGGGACTTGTAATCAATCCGGACATCCCCGTGGAGAGGCTTTTCCCGCACATTGAAACTGCGGACTTCTTCCTTATTATGTCCGTGTTCGCAGGCTTCGGAGGCCAGAAATTCATCCCGGAAACTTACGATAAAATCAGGAAGCTGCGCGAAGAAATGTCCCGTCGTGGGATCAATAAGCCCATCGAAGTGGACGGGGGAGTGTCAAAGGAGAACATTCACGCACTCAGCGAAGCAGGAGCGGAGATTTTCGTCGCCGGGAGTGCCATCTTCAAGAGCGAATGTCCCGGAGATTATATCGCCAAGATGCGGAGCCTTTGCATAGACTGAAACCATACTTGAGGAGAAAATCTCGCAAAAACGGTTCATCTCCTCGCGTATTTCAAAGCGCTTTCCGGTAAGAAGCGCCACAGAGGTGGGATTCGGAACAAGAGGGTCGAAAATGGTCTGATTGACGTTTATCCCGATTCCTATAATGCTTGATTTCAACAAATTACCTTTAATGCGGTGTTCGATGAGAATGCCGCATATTTTTTTATCCCCCACATAGACGTCGTTCGGCCATTTGACCCACGCGGATATACCCTTCTCCCCGAGGTATTTCACTACTGAGGCAGCTGCGGCAGCACTGAGAAGCATCTGATTTGCTGCCGGGAAGGGGGGATAGGAGGATGGTGAAGAGGCAGAGTACTTCAGGACAATGGTGAATGTGAGGTTCTCCCCGGGTGCCGTTATCCATTTATGGGTGTCTTTTCCGCGTCCTGCAGTCTGACACAGGGCAGAAAGCACTGACATATTGTCAAGGCTATCGAGCCTCCGTACTGCCTCAGAATTGGTGGAATCCACCTCATCCAGCCATATTATGTTGTATTTATGTCCCTGACCGCTCATAGAAAGGATATTGGCTCACTACTTGTAATACTCGTGCCCGGTTATTTGATAAATTCCGCGCATTTTGATATATTTGCAGGCTAATTTAGCAACATTTGCCCAATAACGAAAATAAAATTAAATGAAGGTAAACGAAGTTAAAGTCATTGCTGAGGCAATGCTCGAAAAGAAAGGTCAGGAGGTTCTTTCCCTGAACCTCAAAAAGATAGGAACAGCTATTTCCGACTATTTTGTTGTCTGCCACGCGGACTCAACAACCAATGTACTCTCAATCGCAGACAACGTTGAAGACAAAATGATTGAACGTTGCCACAGAAAAGTGATTCGTTCCCAGGGAAGGGAAAATGCTCTGTGGGTTATCCTCGACTACGGAGACATCGTTGTGCACGTCTTCCAGACAGCATATAGGGCCTTCTACCGCATTGAGGATCTTTGGGCCGATGCCGTAAGGTGCGACTACAAGGACGAGGAGGAGAAGTAATTTCATAACGCTGAAAAGGCAGCCCCAAAAACAGATGGCAAACAATAACAAGAAAAAGAACAACGGCAAAAAGCCGTCTAAAATCATAACCATAAACCTCTCTTGGCTCTATCTGCTGGTGATTTTTGCGATAGGATGGATGTTTTTCAACTCCTACTCTTCCGCAAAACCGCAGAAAATAGAATGGGACGAGGTGCAGCAGATGGCACTTTCCGGTGACATTCAGGAAATTGACTTCGTGCGCAACGACCTTGAAGGAAAAATCAAGATTCGTCCGGAGAGGTTGGAAAAATACTCGTCGAAGTTCGGTGGAATTGTCCCGACTAAGTCCCCGCATTTCTTTTTCCTCGTTTCTGGCAGTTTCAATGCCGAGGAAATGTTTGGAGAGCTGAATGCGAAACTTCCACAGGAGGAACAGTTCAAACTCGTAATCGAAAATAATGACAAGACCTGGGCTGAGGTGCTCAACTGGCTGCTCTGGCCTGCACTTCTTATCATCTTCTGGATATTTATGTTCAGGGGAATGAACCGCAATATGGGCGGCGCACCGGGTACAGGAGGCATTTTCGGAGTAGGGAAGTCCACAGGAAAACTTGCCGACACAAAGAATAAGAACAAGGTGACCTTCAAGGACGTCGCCGGTCTGTACGGCGCGAAGGAGGAGGTGATGGAAATTGTCGATTTCCTCAAGAATCCTAAGAAATATACCGCCCTCGGTGGCAAAATTCCTAAGGGAGCACTCCTCGTGGGCCCTCCGGGAACAGGTAAAACCCTTCTTGCAAAGGCAGTTGCAGGTGAGGCTGACGTGCCTTTCTTCTCAATCTCAGGTTCTGATTTCGTGGAGATGTTCGTAGGTGTCGGAGCATCACGTGTTCGTGATCTCTTCCGCCAGGCAAAAGAGAAATCCCCTTGCATCGTTTTCATCGACGAGATTGACGCAGTCGGAAGGGCAAGAAGCAAAAACGGAGGCTTCTCTTCCAATGATGAGAGGGAAAATACTCTGAATCAGCTTCTTACAGAGATGGACGGATTCGACACCAATTCCGGAGTCATCATCCTTGCGGCTACCAACCGCGCTGATATCCTTGACAAGGCTCTGCTTCGTGCCGGCAGGTTTGACCGCCAGATTCACGTCGAACTTCCGGACCTCAAAGAGAGGGAGGAAATCTTCCAGGTCCACCTCAAAGGCAAGAAAGTCGCTGAAGACGTTGACGTGGAGTTTCTCTCAAAACACACTCCGGGCTTCTCCGGTGCCGACATCGCCAATGTCTGCAATGAGGCTGCCCTCACTGCCGCCCGCAATAATCACAAACTGGTTAGCAAACAGGATTTCCTTGACGCTGTTGACCGCATAATCGGAGGTCTTGAGCGCAAGAACAAGATAATCACCGCAGACGAAAAGAAGTCCATCGCACACCACGAAGCAGGTCACGCTGTGGTAAGTTGGCTTCTTCCTAACGCGAATCCTCTTTTCAAGGTTACGATTGTCCCTCGCGGACAGGCTCTTGGAGCTGCGTGGTACCTTCCTGAGGAGCGCCAGCTGGTGACCCGTGAACAGATGATGGATGAAATGTGCTCTCTCATCGGAGGCCGTGTGGCAGAGGAAATCGTGAACGGACAGCCTTCTACAGGTGCCTTGAATGACCTTGAGAGACTCACCAAGATGGCCTACAGTATGGTTTGCTATTATGGTATGAGCGAGAAGGTGGGCACACTTTCATTCTACGACTCCACCGGCGCCCGCGGCTACGACCTCACGAAACCGTACAGCGAAAAAACCGCTGAGCTGATGGATGAAGAGGTGAAGAATCTTGTCCAGCAAATCCACGATAAGACCCTCTCAATACTCACTGAGCACCGCGAGCAGTTCCTTGCAGTTGCAGCCCTTTTGCTTGAGAAGGAAGTGATTTTTGCCGACGACCTCGAGAGAATTCTTGGACCGAGAGCCGCTGCTGCGACCTCAGATGAAACATCGGAAAGTAAAACGGAATAAATCATCTCTCCTATGAAAAATTTAATTGTCAGGACTATATCCGGACTTGTGTTCCTTATCATAATGCTCGTGGCACTGTTGCTGGGCGATTGGTTCGAATGGGGTAAGTTTGTTTTTGCCGCCGTGATGATGTTCGCCCTCATTATGATGATGACGGAGTTTTTCAGGATGACAATGGGAGGACTTTACAAGGTCTCGAGGGTGCTTGCAACCATCGGGGCCTGTCTTATGTTCCTCGTGACTTTCGCGGAGCAGGCATACGCCGCCGTTACCGGCAGGTTCATAGCCCTTGCATTCATCCCCCTCTTCGTGGTGATGATTAACTCGCTCTATGTCAAGGAGAAAAAGGACTTCGGCAAGTTTGCCAACATCTACACAGGCATCCTCTACATCGGCGTCCCTTGGACTCTTCTGAACTTTGCAGCTTTCGATGACGCTCAGAATTTCAACGGACTTATGCTCTTGTGTATGTTCGTAATCATCTGGGTGTCAGACATCGGAGCCTACCTCGTTGGCAGCACCCTTGGGCAGAAATACGGTCCGAAGCTTTTCCCGTCGGTTTCTCCGCACAAGTCCTGGCTTGGCTGCGTCGGCGGATTCACCGCAGCAATTGCCGCAGGAGTAGGGATGCACTTCATTCCGTTCCTTCCGTTCAGCTCACTTGAGTGGTATCACTGCGTTGTGATAGCGGCTGTGATGAATGTGGGAGGCGTTTATGGCGACCTCATCGAGTCACAGTGGAAAAGACACTACGAAGTTAAAGACTCAGGAACAATCATCCCGGGACACGGCGGAATGCTGGACCGCTTCGACAGCGCCCTTATGGCCATCCCCGCAGCTGTGGTTTACCTGATGTGTTTTAACCTTATATAGAGTTTATATCAGCAAATTTGTGTAAATTCGCAGGTTTGACAAAAAAAGATAAACGAATTATGAAGATACATAAGGACTGTTACAAAACTATCACTTGCGTTTGGCTGATATGCCTTAGTTTGCTATTCCTCTTATGGCACTTTGTCCATCTGCTTTATGTCACGATTCCGCTCACAGCGGTTCTCGTGTTCATTATGGGCTTCATTTCCTACTTCTTCCGCCTTCCGAACAGGGATACAGCGCCCGGGGAGAAGACCATCACGGCAGTTGCTGACGGAGAAATCGTCATCCTGGAGAAGGTCTATGAGCCTGAATACCTCAAGAGGGAGTGCATTCAGGTTTCCATCTATATGAATTTCTTCAACGTGCACGTTAATTTCTGGCCAATTGACGGAGAGGTCAGCTACTACAAATACCACCCCGGCAAATACTACCTTGCATTCCTGCCTAAGGCATCCGAGCTTAATGAGCACTCTTCTGTTGGAATGAAGAACGCTCACGGGGAGATTTTCTTCAAACAGCTCGCCGGCACTTTCGCACGCAGAATTGTCTGCTACGCAAAGGTCGGAAACAAGGAGACAAAAGGGGAGCAGTGCGGAATCATCAAGTTCGGTTCCAGGATTGATATGTATCTGCCGCTTGACGCAGACATCAAGGTGGAGATTGGAGACGATGTGCGCGCCTGCGAAACCGTCATTGCCGAATTTAAGTAGGGGCACCTTGCTTTGTTGTGCTCCTTGTCTAAACTATGAGTGAAATATTTATAATACTGTTTCTTATCCTGCTGAACGGAGTGTTTTCGATGAGCGAAATCGCTATGATTTCGGCTCGCAAATCCAGTCTCCAGACGGAGGCGGATGAGGGAAATTCGAAGGCGAAACGTGCCTTGAAACTTTCATCCGACCCGGATAAGTTTCTTTCTACCATTCAGATAGGCATCACTCTCATCGGCATCTTGACCGGTATTTTCTCCGGAAATAAGATTGCATCTCTTCTTGGAGATGCATTTTCTCGTTGGGGGATGAGCGAGGGAGTTGCCCTCAGTCTTGCAAAAGCCATCATTGTCATCATCGTGACATATTTCTCCATCGTGCTGGGTGAGCTTGTCCCGAAAAGGATAGGTATGTCACGTGCTGAGAAAGTTGCCAAGGCAATGGCAGGCCCGATGCAGTTTCTTTCCCGTCTTGCTTCTCCGTTTATCTGGATTCTGTCAAAGAGCACATCCGGCATCGCCAAATTGCTGGGAGTCAAGGAGAACGACAATAACGTAACAGAAGATGAGATTATTTCTCTCGTGCAGGAAGGAACAGAGGATGGAGAGGTTTCCGAAGTGGAGCAGGACATTGTTGAGAGGGTCTTTACGCTTGGAGATTTGAGCGTCAGCACCATTATGACTTCCCGTTCCGACATCGTCTGGCTGGACAAGACTATGAGCGAGGACGAGGTGAGGGGAGTGATTGAAGGGACAATCTATGAGGAATATCCTGTCTGCGATGGCGACCTTGACCACGTGGTCGGCGTTCTGAACATCAAGGACTATCTCCGCTGCTACGGAAAACCGGAGTTCAATCTAGAGAAGATGATGCGCGAGCCGGTCTATTTCCACGAGAATATGACGGTTTATAGGGTTCTTGAGGAAATGAAGACGAAGAGGATTTCAAGGGCTCTGGTATGCGATGAGTTCGGCGCGCTCTGCGGATTCATCTCGCTGAAAGACATTATGGAGGCTCTTGTGGGCAATGTAAATGACGACGAACAGGACGAGCCGTACATCATCCCGAGACTCGGTGAGGACGGACAACCGGACGAGTCCGGCAAAAGCGGCTATCTTGTTGAAGGCCAGTGCCCAATCTACGATTTCCTTTCCTATTTCGACCTTCTGGACGATTCTATGGATGATTTTGAGTACACCACCATTGCAGGTCTCATTCTTAATGAAACAGGTCACATCCCCGCCGAAGGCGAGGTCGTTGAATGGGAAGGATTCAGTTTCGAGGTCGTGGATATGGATGGTCCGCGCATCGATAAGGTCTTGGTTAAAAAAATCGAAGAAAACAACGCGAACGCGTAGCGAGGGTGATTGAAGGGTACCTTTCTTAGCGTCTCGCTACGCGAGACCCCTCCCAAGCAGAGCTTGGGCCCCTCCCTCTTATGTGGCCGAGGGTGGCCACAGCACGAAAGGCACACCCTCAATCACCTTCTCTCGCTACGCTTCCTGATAGTGCGGTGGGGAAGAGGTCGAAGAAGAAGATGGGATACAAGGCTCTCGACGACGCCCAATACCGGAGCAACCTTTCGGTTGTGAGGATTTGGGCTAGGAGAACAACGCGGTAGACCGCTTTTTATTCGGCCTCTTCTATAAGATCTAGCAGACGGTCGACGGCTTCGTCCTCGCTGACGTGTTTGAGAACGGGGGTCTTGCCCTTGTAGATGCTGACCTTGCCGTTACCCTCGCCCACATAGCCCCAGTCGGCATCCGCCATCTCTCCAGGGCCGTTCACAATGCAGCCCATCACCGCTATGACCATTCCCTGAAGATGCGCCGTGCGTGCCTTTACCTTCTCGAATGCCTCCTGAAGATTGTACATAGTGCGTCCGCAGCCAGGGCAGGCGATATACTCAGGACGATAGAACCTGCGGCGCGCGGCCTGCATCACTTCATCTACAAGATAATCAGCAAATTCCGAAGTAATCTCCACACTCTCTCCGCTTTCAGAGCAGTAAGTTCCGCTAAGTGAAACGCTGTCAAACTCCCCGTCAAGAAGCTTCGGACCGAAGTCGCAGGCAAAATCGTACACAAGCCTCTCTCTAGACGGTGCGGCATATTCGGCTGCAGCCTTGCGACCTCCGTCCTCAAGAGAAAGATGTATCATTGAAGAATGCAGTCTGTGACCGTAGCGGTCTGAAAGATAGCGTGCAGGAGAAAGCTCATTCACCGGCGGCTCAGTGAGCGAAACCCTAACGGTGTCACCGATTCCTTTGCTGAGCACCGCGGCAATTCCCACGAGTGACTTCACTCTGCCAGCATCACCGTTTCCCGCCTCGGTCACTCCCACGTGAAGAGGGTAGTGCATCCCTTCGCGGGCCATATCTTCAGCAAGAAGACGGTATGCCTCCGCCATAACAAGGGTGTTACTTGCCTTGAGACTCACTACAACTGAGTCGAAATCGTTTTCACGACACATTCTCAGCCATTCCATTGCCGCCTCCTTCATAGCAAAGGAAGTGTTGCCGTACAAAGAGGTAATTCTCTCGCCGAGAGAACCGTGATTTATGCCGATTCTTATGGCAGTTCCGTTTTCCTTGCAGACTGACACAAGGCGCGCAAACTGTTCTCTGGCCTTGTCGTGGTCGCGATGGAAATTGCCGGGGTTGATTCTGACTTTCTCGACGCGCGAGGCCACAGCAATGGCAATCTCCGAATTAAAATGCACGTCAGCAACAATCGGGACACTCACTCCCGCTTCACGCAGCCTGCGGCGAATTTCTCCGATGCACTCCACCTGGTCCATAGAGGGGACAGTTAGGCGAATCATCTCGGCGCCCTCTTCGGCAAGTTCCAGACATTGGCGCACTGAGGCCTCCACATCGGATGTGTGCGTGTTGCACATCGTCTGAACAACAATCGGGTTTCCTCCGCCGATGAAAATGTCGCCTACCCTTACGGCGTGACTTTTATATGCTGACTTTTCCATATTAATCAATCTAACTTTCGCAAGTATCTAACTCACTTATATATAAACCTTTTCTCTTTAATCAACCTCTCAAGTCCCACGCACTTTTTCTCTCACACTTTCCTTCCCTCTTTTTTATCTGAACCCCCTGCACCCTTATATTAACCCCTCCCGTCCCCTTTATAGGGGAAGTGGTGCTCCATCTTCCCTATCATCACACCCCCCTCCCTTCAAAGACTCCGCACGGCTCTCTTGAGCCTAAGGATTTTTTACGGCCCCCTGGGCCGGCGGGCAGAAGCCCTTGTCAAGTTTCGCACTTGCGAAACTTGAGTTCCTCTATTTAGACTTTTCGACTTCCACTTCTCCTACATTTACAGAACCGCCGTTTGCAAATTCCATTGCCTCCCTGCGAATCTGTGCCTTTGATTTGCCCACACGCTTTCCTAGCTGGAAATGCAGTCCGACGGAAACAATGATGTTCTGCTGATAAGAATAACGGTAGTAGTAGGTGCTGTTGTAATCTGCCGAAAACAGACTTGCGAAAGAGTGCTTGTACATTGCCTGAATGTGGATTTCAACAGGGTCAAAGACAAAAGCGAAACCAACGCCGCCCTTTACTCCGTAGTCAAACCGCTTCTCAAAATCGGTAAATTTGTTTGCGTATTCCTCATTCAATGCGTCATAGCTCGGTGTGAGATTCGTATAAAGTAAACCTTCTGTGCCGCTCATCTCGGGAGCATAACGATGTATCGTAAGCCTGTATCCGAGGAAAAGTCCCGCATTGAGGAAGAGTTTCATCTTCCAGAAATCCACGTGACAATGTGCCATAACAGGCATCTCCACCACATCCATCACAGCTTTCTGAGCTCCAAGGAATACGGGCACGATGTTCTTTTTGCTGTCATAACGGAACTTGTAGCCCTCACGAGTGTAGAAAAGTCCCACCTGGATGCCGAAATATGGCATATATCCGAACATTTTCCCGTATTTGGTGAAAGTCACACCTACATTCACAGGAACAAGAAACATATCCTCTTTGGCCATTTCCGGCGTGAGGTAGGTTCTGGTCAGGGCGGCACCGTACTGGAAGCCTATCATACTGTAGTCGTTGATGACTTTCTTTTTCTTGAGGTCGTACGAATCAATGACGTCGTTCGAAAGGGAATCCACACTGAATGAGGAATTCATAAGCGAATCCACATCGACTCCCTGGACTCGGGTCTTTTCATCCTGAGCGTAGGAATTGAGGCCGAAGGAGGCAAGAACGATAATCAGAGTCAATATATGTCTGTGTAATCTCATAAAAATCAACTATTTGAACATCTCTCCCACATCAATGCTCTGCTCAATTTCTGCCATCTCCGGAATGTCAATGATGAATGTGCCGTCCTCAAGTTTATAGAAAAGCACTTTCTCAGGCTGGCGATGCTCAAGAAGAATACCCGTGTCCACGATGTCGTTGCGGTTAATGTCCTCAGTGATGCGAATTGAGTATTTACCCGCTTTGACATACGGGAAAACAAGAGCTTTGTCCGAATCGATTATGAACGAACGCAGCACCTGATCCCTCTTCTCATTCAGGAGGTCGACGATGTATTTATTGTGAACATTGTTCATATTTATCGTCAGCGTGCTGAGTTTGTCGTCGTTAGGAAGTGAGACCTTCACATCAAGGCTGTCATTCCAGAACCCGTTGATGTCGGAGAACTTACGATGCGGAACCTTCATAATGTATTCATATCCCTGAAGATACTTCAGACGTGGTTTCAGAACATATTTCCTAAGATTAAGGCTGTCCTGGACAATGTCATATTTCTCCACTTTTTCCTGCTGCTTAGGGTTCACGGACTTGAATACTATGGAGTCAAATGCCTCATTAACAAGAGGATATTTGAATTCCATAACGAATCCGTACTGCTCGACATTCTCCGGCTTCGCGTCCACAGTGAAAACGCAGAGAGTGTCCTCCTTCTTCAAGTCCTTCTTGGAACTCTTCTTGGCTGCAGCGGCGGTCTTTCTAGGCTTGGTAAGTTTCACAAGTTCCGTGAAATCCGTGAGAAAACCGGTCGTGTCGGTCTTCATATACTTGACATTCAAGTAGAATGTGTCCGGCTGGGTCTTCGGGTCGTTCACCCAGATTTCGAGGCTGTCCCTCTGAAGGTTGAACTGGGTTATGAGTTTTTCAGGCGGCACGCCCTTAATCCAGATTGAATCCACATCGGCGTAAGGAGCCATAAAAGTGATGTAGGCGGTTCTCTCTCCGATACGCTCCTTGTTCACAATCATCTGCTTGCTCGGTTTCTCGCGGAAAACGTTCAGCGTGTATTCAGACTTACGCGCGAGACAGTGCAGGGTGTCTTTCATATCGTACTTCTGCAGCTCCGGCAGAGAGTCCGAGACCTTCATTACAGGACGTATCAGAGTGTCTATAAAGGCGATTTTGTCTGCGTCAGGGTCATATTTGTTGTTGTTCGCTTCATCCACGACGGCATACATCCTGTAAACCGTGTCCTGAATGTTGCGGATTGCGAAGTAGCCCCATTCGTCGGTCTTGGCCGAAGCCACAGGACGATGGAGGAAAACGGCAGAATCGGCCTGGTCCTTATAGAGCATCACTGTCGCCCCCTTTATGGGCTGAAGGGTGTTGCAATCCTGAACCGTACCCGTAACCATCATTGAATCAATGCGGTCACCAGTGGAGAATACGAGCGTATAGCCAGGGAACATATTCCCCTCGTTGTTGTCGGCTATGGCACCGTTAAGGTCCAGGGTATAGGTCTGCGCAGAGTCAAGGTCACTCTCGAAATAGACAATCACGCTTTTTTCGTGAATCTTGTACTTGGGATTTTTCTCCAGAGGAGGGGAAAGATAGATGCCCTTGGCGTCCTTCACAACAACATATTCGTTGAAAGTGAAAGTGAGCTTCGTCTTGTGAGTGGGTACGTTCACACTCCCTTCCAGCGGATTGACCTTCTTCATTACAGGAGGAATCGTGTCCTTAGGGCCTCCGGTCGGGGGAGTGGTGGTGTTTGCGCAAGATGGCGTGAAAACAGCCGCGCCTAGTAGCGCAGCCACGCCCAGCGCGAGTATATATCTGTCCCAAAATGTCTTGAAATGTCGTATCATTGCCGTTAGAGGTCTTTTCTTACTACTTTCTGTATTCCGTCGATTTTTGAAAGTTTCTTAATCAGGCGGTTAAGGTCATCCTTGTCGTGAACCATCAGGTCCATCTCCCCGCTGAAAATCGTGTCTTTGGACTCGAATTCAAGGCGGCGGAGGTTTACCTTCAGCACCAGCGAGATGTACTTTGTGATTTCATTCAGAAGGCCCACTCTGTCAATTCCGTTAAGAGAAATGCGCGCGATGAAATTCTGGTCGTCGTCGGCTTCCCATTTAGGTGAAACGATGCTGTCTCCGTGAGTTGCAGCAAGAGAATTCGCGACTTCACAGGTTTTCTTATGCACGGTGATAACGCCATTCTTGTCAAGGAATCCCACCACCGGGTCGCCCGGGATAGGGTGGCAGCAGGTCGCGATAATGAATTGATTGTCAGTGTTATGGCTGTCGTTTATCACATATTCGGTCTTCGTCTTGGAACGGAAGAACGACGGAAGAGTCCACTTCCCGGACTTCTGCTTCTGGGCAGCTTCCTCAGCCGCCTTCTGACGGTCAATCTTGTCGAAATAGTCGCTCACGACTCCGATTGCCTTTCTTGTTTTCAGGAAATCAAGCCACTCCCTCTTAGGATTCTCGGTTTGGGCGGTGATGATTTCCACCTGGTCACCGGAGCGAAGTACGTATGAGAGGGGTTCAAGCCTCAAGTTCACTTTCGCCGCTATCGCCTTGTTGCCGATGTGGGTATGAATCATATATGCGAAATCCAGCGCCGTAGCACCTTTCATTATGGATTTCTGCTCACCCTTAGGCGTGAACACAAGTATCTCTGAGGCTGTGAGGTCATTGTGGATCATATCCAGGAGTTCGAGCGCATTCACGTCCGGATTGATGAGGATTTCCTGCACCTTTGCAATCCATTTGTCCATTTCGCTCTCATTCTCGCTCACGACGCCTTCTCTCTTATATGCCCAGTGGGCGGCGATTCCCTTCTCGGCGATATCGTCCATCCTGCGGGAGCGGATCTGCACCTCAATCCAAATGCCTGATTTACTCATCACAGTGCAGTGCAGGGCCTCATATCCGTTATTTTTCGGTTGACGGATCCAGTCTCGGAAACGGTCCTCCTTGAAGTCGTATTTGTCCGTAATGGCAACGAAGATTGCATAGCACTGCGCCCTTTCGCTCTCCACATCGTCAGCGGTCTTCGGCTCGAAGATAATCCTCACTGCATAAAGGTCATATACCTGCTCGAAAGTGATGTTCTTCGTCTGCATCTTGTGCCAGATGGAGTAGGGGGACTTGACCCTCTTTTTCACCGTGTAACGGATGCCCATCTTGTCCAGCAGTTCGTTAATAGAGTCCACGAACTCGTCCACCTGCTTTTCCTTGTCGGAGACATTGCGGTTGATTTTTGCCTGGATGTCGTTGAAGGCCTGTGGCTCCTTGTAGCGCAGCCAGATGTCCTCCATCTCGGACTTTATGTTGTACAGACCGAGCCGGTGGGCAAGCGGAATGAATACGAACATAGTCTCGCTGAGGATTTTATCCCTCTTGTGTTCAGGCATAAATTCGATTGTGCGGCAGTTGTGAAGCCGGTCCGCGAGTTTGATGAGCACCACCCTCACATCGTCGTTCAGAGTAAGAAGGATTCTCTTGAAATTCTCTGCCTGAAGGCTTTTCTGCTGGTGCGTCTTGTCCTCGTTGTCAAGCACGGTCTTTATCTTGGTGAGTCCGTCCACAAGAGCAGCGATTTTGTCACCGAACAGGTTGCGGATGTCCTCGACCGTGTATTCCGTGTCTTCCACGACATCGTGCAGAAGTGCCGCCACGATGGATTTACATCCCAAGCCGATGTCTTTTACGACGATTTTCGCCACCTCGATCGGATGGATTATATATGGCTCACCCGAACGGCGTCTGACACCTTTGTGGGCCTCATTCGCGAAGTCGAAAGCCTTTTGCACGAGGGCAAGCTCTTCTTCGTTGGCGCAACGGCGCGATGCCGCTTCACGAAGTTCGGCGTATTCACGGCCAATCAATTCGTAATCCTGAGGTGTGAATTCTGAAACTGTGCTCATATTTATCTATTCTACAAGAACCTGTGCAGGAGTTTCATTCCTGACACAAACCGTCAAAAAAGCGACAGCTGTTCTCCAATTCTATGTTTATCTTCTTTTGTATCAATATTTTCCTTCGGAGTTATGTTTCCTTCCTCCGTAGAGGAAATCATATCCCGGAACTCCTGCTCCGAAATTATCCTAACCCCAAGAGTCTCAGCCTTTTTCATCTTCTCAGGGCCCGGCTTCTCTCCTGCGAGAAGATAGGCTGTCTTGGAGCTCACCGAAGATGAGTTCTTGCCTCCGTTTGCCTCGATAAGGGCTTTCATCTGTTCGCGTGAGATGCTGTAATTTCCTGTTATTACAACCGTTGCGCCTTGCAGAACGTTTGACTGGGCTTCAGCCTTCTTCTCGTCAATGTTCATTCTTAGCCCGGCCGCCCTCAGCCTCTCCACATCGCGCAGATTTTCCTCCAAGCGGAAGAACTCCAGAATGCTGTCCGCGATTACCTCTCCGACATCAGGAGTGGAGAGCAGAGCCTCCCTGGAGGCTGCAATGATGGCGTCGATGCTGCCGAAATGGCGTGCGATGGTCTTTGCTGTGGTTTCACCCACATAGCGTATTCCAAGAGCAAAAAGAACGTGCTCGAATGGAGTCTTCTTTGACTCTTCAAGGCTCCTGAGAAATCTCTCCGCGGAGCGTTCCTTCCAACCGTCCAAAAGCAGAAGCTGCTGAAGGTCAAGGTCATAGAAATCTGCCGGAGATTTTACGAGGGAAAGGTTGAAAAGCTGGTCAATCGTTGCGTCGCCGGCAAGGACATTCATAGCTTTGCGGCTCAGGAAATGAACTAGCCTTCCCTTAATCTGAGTAGGGCAGCCGGAAGTGTTGGGGCAGAAGAACTTGGCCTCTCCCTCGTCTCTAACGAGAGTGCATCCGCATTCCGGGCAGTGGAGAGGGAAAACCGGCTTAGGGAGACCTGCGAGCCGCTGTGAAAGTTCAACGCCGGTGATTTTCGGAATAATCTCGCCACCCTTTTCCACATAGACATAGTCTCCGATGCGGATATCCAGAAGCTCCATCTGGTCGGAATTGTGAAGGGAGGCTCGCTTGACGGTGGTTCCGGAAAGGAGTACCGGTTCGAGGTTCGCCACAGGGGTCACCGCTCCCGTGCGTCCTACCTGATAGTCAATGGAAAGGACCTTTGTGAGAGCCTGCTCAGCCTTGAACTTGTACGCAACGGCCCAGCGCGGAAACTTCGCCGTGTAGCCGAGCGAGGACTGGTAGGCGAGTTCGTTGACCTTGATTACAATGCCGTCGGTTGCGAACGGAAGAGCCTTGCGCTCTGTGTCCCAGTACTTTATATAATCCTCTATTTCGTCGATGTCGTGGCAGATTTTTCTTTTGTCCGACACGGGAAGACCCCAGGACTCGGCGGCAGAAAGCGCCTGAGAATGGGTCTCAAACGGAAGATTTTCTCCAAGAATGTGGTAAAGAGTGCACTCCAGGCCTCGTTTGCCGACCTCGGAAGGATTCAGAAGCTTGAGCGAGCCGGAAGCTGCGTTTCGCGGATTGGCAAAGGGCGCTTCCTCGTCCCTTTCCCTTTCCTCGTTAAGGCGGTCAAATGCGGCGTAAGGCATATAGATTTCGCCCCTGATTTCAAATTCCTCGGGAATGGCGCCGCCGTGAAGCCGCTGCGGGATTGAAGGGATGTGGCGTACATTCGCAGTTACGTCGTCTCCCACAGTGCCGTCACCACGAGTCAGAGCCCTCTGAAGCACTCCGTTGCGGTAGGTAAGGCAGATTGCCGTTCCGTCGAACTTGAGTTCGCAGCTGTATGTGAAGGATGTGCCGCTAAGAGCCTTGGATGCCCTCTGCGAGAATGCGGCAACCTCAGAGATGTCGTAAGTATTGCCGAGCGAGAGCATAGGATAGCGGTGCGGGAACTGTGCAAATTCTTTAGTACGGTCGCTCCCGACCTTCTGGGTGGGGGAGTCCGGAGTTATGGACTCGGGGTAGCGTTTCTCGAGCGCGATAAGCTCATTCATCAGCATATCGTAATCGAAGTCACTGATTGTCGGAGCGTTATCTACGTAATAACGGCGGTTGTTCTCCGCGAGAGTCTCCCGCAGCTGAGCAATCCTTATCAAATCCTTTTCCTTATTGTCCATAAATGTGCACGATGGTCTCTAGCCCCGAAGGGTTAAAATCTTACAAATTTAGCCATTTTTCGGTTTATATATGTGGATATTCCCCGTTTTTTGAATAATTTTGCACCGCAAAACGAGAATATGTGTGAACATTGGTGCAAACGCTCCGGATGTCGAACATTTTTTCAGAAGAAAAGTTAAAATATCACAAATATCTAATATCTAAAAAGATGAAAGATTCTATCATTATCCTCTGCGGCGGCGGTCCAGCCCCGGGAATGAACTCAGTTTCAATGAGTGTTGCAAAGACTTTCCTTTCAAAGGGTTACAGGGTTATCGGCCTTCACGGAGGCTACTCAGGACTGTTCTCAAAGAACGCCCGCACAGAAGACCTTGACTTCGCAAAGGCAGACCGTTACTTCAACAGGGGAGGTTCATACCTTGAGATGAGCCGTTTCAAACCGACCGACAAGGACTTCGAGGAGAACTTCAACCTCGACCTCTTCAAAGAGAACAACATCAAGCTTTTGGTGACTGTCGGTGGAGACGACACCGCTTCAACAGCGAACCGCATCTCCAAGTTCCTCGCTGCGAAGAACTATCCTATCGCAAACATCCACTGCCCTAAGACCATCGACAACGACCTTCCTCTTCCGAACAACACCCCGACTTTCGGCTACAACTCCGCAAAGAACGAGGGCGCTCACATCGCGAGGACCGTTTATGAGGATGCACGCACATCTGGCAACTGGCTGATTATCTCAGCAATGGGCCGTACTTGCGGAAGTCTTGCTTTAGGTATCGGCGAGGCAACTCACTGCCCTATGACCATCATCCCTGAGATGTTCAACAAGACTGACATCACCCTTGAGAAGATCATCAAACTTTCCATCTCAGCAATCGTTAAGAGGAAACTTCTCGGAGTGAACTACGGTACAATCATCGCTGCCGAGGGTCTGTTCCACAATGAGCAGGTGGCTAAGGAAGCTGCCGAGGCCGGCATCCACTTCACTTACGATGAGCACGGTCATCCGGAGCTCGGAAAAATCTCAAAGGCCGTCCTTTTCAACGACCTTCTCGAGAAAGAGTTCAAGAAACTCGGAGTGAAGGTTAAGAGCCGTCCGGTAGAGATCGGTTACGATGTACGTTGCCAGGACCCTGTCGCATACGACCTTACATACTGCACAGAACTCGCAATGGGCGTTTACCAGCTCTTCAGCGAGGGCAAGACCGGATGTATGGTTTATGTAGATGCCTACGGCAATGTTTCTCCGCTCTACCTTGCTGACCTTCAGGACCCTAAGACCGGAAAGATTCCGCCTAGAGTCGTTGACATCACTTCAGGTACTGCGCAGAACTACTACAACTACATCGCGCACTACATCACTCCGGATGACTACGAGGCTGCGAAGGCATACCTCCCGAATCCAGAGGAGTACGATTTCAAGAAAATTTTGAATTGGTAATCGACCAATTGGAAATAAATACTGACAAAAAGGAGTGTCCGGCAACTGGGGCACTCCTTTTGTTTTATGGGGTGTTTCAAAAAGGAGTCGCTTTCGAATCAGGTCTTGACTGTGAGTGCGGGAAGGAGACAGGTGTCACTCACAAAAAGGCGTTGGTCCACGCACGCGTGGGGGACCGAAATTTCGCAGAAATTTTGGTGGTTCCTTTTTGGAGCGACACCTGTCTCCCGCACGTCCAAAATAAAAACTGTAAATTATATGGGTAAAACACTTATATACCAGTTGCTTCCGCGTCTTTGGGGCAACCGCTGCGAAAACCCAGTTAAAGGGGGAATATACGCACAGAACGGCTCGGGCAAATTCTCCGACATCGACTCCGGAACGCTCGAATACCTCAAATGGTGCGGCTACACGCACATCTGGCTTACGGGGGTCGTACGTCACTCCTGCAGCGACGTCACTGCAATGGGGGGCCTCACCGAGGGGCACGGAGGACATCTTTCCTCCCCTCAATTCACCAAAGGTCTCGCCGGCTCTCCCTACGCCATCCAGGACTACTACGACGTCAACCCCTACCTCGCCGACACTGCAGAAGACCGCCTGATTGAGTTTGACGCCCTCATCGAAAGGATTCACGAGGCCGGCCTAAAAGTCCTCATCGACTTTGTCCCGAACCACGTCTCAAGAGACTACGGTGTGGGCGTTGACACGGAAATCGTCGGGCGTGCACCTGCCAATATGTCACTCGGTGCAACCGATGACAAGTCAGTGCATTGGAAAGCGGAAAACGACTTTTTCTACTATCCGGGACAGAGTCTGCACCTGCCGAATGAGAGAGAGTGGGCTGCCTCAGGAAAGCCGCTTTACGAGGAATATCCGGCAAAAGCAAGCGGAAACGCCTACACGAGCGCTCCCGGAGTGAATGACTGGTACGAGACGGTGAAAATCAACTACTGCGACTTCCACACAGCAACCTGGGACAAGATGCTTCATATCCTCAGGTACTGGGCGGCAAAGGGCGTTGACGGATTCCGCTGCGATATGGTGGAACTCGTCCCCCAGGAGTTTTTCAAATGGGCAATATCAGAGATTAAACGCGACTATCCGAACCTCATTTTTGTTGCAGAAGTCTATCAGAAAGCCCTCTACAGCACCTACGCGCGAGAGATTGGCTTCGACCTTCTGTACGACAAATCCGGCCTTTACGATGCTCTCTCCGACATTGTCCGCCGCGACGACAACAATTTCGACCAGGTGGAAGCCTGGCAGTCCGCAACCCGCATAACAACCTCCTGGCAGAACCTCGGGGACCTTCAGCACTATATGCTCAACTTCCTCGAAAACCACGACGAACCTCGCTTTGCAAGCGATTTTCTCGGCCGCGATGCCCGCAGGATTTTCCCTGCGCTCGGGGTGAGCCTTATGATGAACATAACCCCGTTTATGACCTATTTCGGCGAAGAACTGGGCGAGAGGGGAATGGACGAGGAAGGATTCAGCGGAAGGGACGGACGCACATCCATCTTTGACTGGTGGTCTCCGAGGGGCTTGAGAGCTCTAAAGAGACTCACCGAGGACGGGAACTATCTTAAAGCCGCAAAAATCATCTCCATAATTGACAACCCAACAGATGACCCTAAAGGCGCGAAGGAGAGGATGAAGGCCTCTCTCGCTCTTAAAGTTTTGCTTAAGGACACGGAACTTAGTGAATTGGAACTCAGATTTTTCGTAAAATTCACCTGGCTGCTTCACTTTGCCGCTAACGAGAAGGCAATAACAGACGGAATGACATACGACCTGTGCTACTGCAACTACTCTTCCAGAGGCTTCGACCGCGACCGTCATTTCGCCTTCCTCAGGGACTTTGACGACGACACGTTCCTCATCGTGGCGAACTTTTCCTCTCAGGGGGCGGATATGGACATCCGCATTCCGGAGCACGCTTTCGACTGGCTGGAGCTTCAGCAGACTCCGCAGTGCAACGCCAAGTGCCCTGTTAAGGTTAATGTGAAGGCAAACGACATCGCCATCATTCGGCTTTCGTCTTCAGCGAGAAGCGCATCGTAGGGTCGGAATACTTGACTTTAACACTCAAGGACTGCCCTCTGAGTGCTTCCGGCAGGGCACAAACCCAAAGATGCTGGGAGCTGAGGCGGCGCATAGGGATGAAATCCCGCTTGCGCGAGCGACGTTCCTTGCGGGGGACAGAAGCATTATAATCAATTATCTCCTGCACCTCAGGGGCTGTTGAACCTGTTCTCGTGCACTCCAGTTTGCGCTTTTCCCCGCGCAGTTCCAAAGCGACTTTGCCCTTCTCGTGTCCGCCATAGACATTGACATAGAGACTGTCGCCCACGATTCGCACGGAAGCCACGTCTGAAGCATCTCTTCCGACTCTTTTGTATCGGGAGGAGTAACTCCCGTCGGACTTGAAGGTGGTAACAAAATATCCTCTCGGAGCACCGCAGTTCATCCTTGCATTCGGAACAGTTCCTCTCGTCCAAACAGTGTCCGAGCCTTCCACCAGCACAGGCTCCTCCAAGCCTCTCCACCAGCTTCCGCAGGTAGCCCCGACCCCGATTTCTTCCACCTGAGACCCTCCCGGGAGGCTCACATCGTCTCTGAATACCCGATGCAGGTGGGCGGAAACAAACAGAGTCTTGGGGTGGGCGGAAAGGATGGAGAGAACGCTGTCACGCCCCTCGCAGTAACGAAGAGGAACGTGCAGGGCAAGCACCAGTCTCTCCCTCTTGCCGCAGCGTCCGACTACACCCCGAAGCCATTCCAGCTGCTCGGAGCGAAATCCTCCTGAAAAACCGGAAAGTATGTTGTTCATCAGAACGAACCTCACGCCCTTGTTCGGACAGACGAAGGTTGTGTCGCCGTAGCCGAATACGTCGTTGAAGGCACGGCCCCGGTCGTGGTTACCGGGAATGCAGAGATAGGGGAAGGGGAGAGAGTCAAGCGAAGCCTTGCTGGGGGAAAGCAGCTCCGGCTTTTCATTCACAATGTCGCCCATAATGAGAGCGAAATCAATGTCCCGGCTTTCCCTGAGTTCGCGGTAAATCGTTCGCCGTGCAAAGTCCATCTCAAGAGAGTCGTCCACCTGCGGGTCACCCACAAATGCCACCCTAAAATCCTGCGCGGACAGCGCAATACAGGAGAAAAAGAGCGTCAAAAGGCCAAAAAAGCCTTGTAACAAAATTGTTTTCCTTGAAAACATATATGTTTTATTAGTTAATACAAAGCAGGGATGACTAAGATTGTACTTAATCATCCCTGCAAAGTTAAGAAATTCCCTGAAGCCTTCGCGGAAAGGCCTCAATGGAGTGGAATCTATTTTTTAAGACCGAAAACGCAAAGGTGCTTAGAGTCTCCTGACGCTGCAGAAACACCAAAGACGAACATCTCGCCGCTCTTGTTCTTTACGAACTGGAATCCCTCATAGCAAGCGAAGTCGCTGACAGGTTCACCCTTTGTCCAGGTCTTGGAAGTATTGTCAACGTGAGTTACGAAAATACGGTCGCTGCCGTCACGCGTGATATATGTCACGTACGGGGTGTCATCCGAGTCAAGAAGGAGTTTCGGCCTGATTTCTTCTTTTGCTCCGACGCTCCACTCTGGAATAAGTCCGTAAAGGATGGTCTGCGCCTTGGACTTCTCGTCGTACTTCACGATGGCGTGTGAGAAACCGGTATCCTCGTATGTAGTGCTGAGAAGAAGGAGAATCTCGCCCTTGGAAGTGATTGCGAAATCCATATACCAATAGATATCCTGAACTTCTTCACCTTTGAGGTTCTTAAGCTTCAAATCCTCAAAAATGGTCGTCCAACCCTCTCCTGCGTTCTTATAGAATGAGATGCCGTGCTGAGCGCCACTATTGTTATTAAGCACGAGAAGGTACGAAACACCATTAAATACGTGACCTATTGTTATGTAGCCGTAACGGTCTGATACACGCCCTGCAATTTCAATCTTGTTTGTCCATTCGCTACCGTCAAAATGGTCGATTGCAAGCATACGTCTGGTAGCTCCGAGAGTAGTTCCACCTGCCTGACCAGCAACGTACAGATTATTGTCAGCAATTGGGAAAACACACGGCTGGGTGCCGAATTTATTCACTTTACCGGCAGCTCCGACAAGAGCTGGCTTACCGTCCACAAGCTTTGAAACGGAAGAAGTGCGCTTTGAAGAACTGGTGTTTGAGGAATAATCAAGATATACGGTGTAAGGGACTCCGGTAGGTGATACTCCCACAGCTACATCGGCCGTCGTCTGAACTTCGTTGAGCACTACTGCGCTGCTCAGCGTAGAGTTGAATGTGTAGTTAATCGGGTAGTTTGTGGTTGATGTCTTGTGATTGTAGAGACCTGCAACATAGATGTCGTCTGAAACCGGAGAGGCAGCAGCGGAAATAGAAGCGTTGATGGTGTCGGTAACAGGTGCTGAAGCGACAACTTCCCAGTTTGACGGAGCAATCGTCACGTTCACAGTGTACTGGAAGTAGTCATTGTCCTTCTGAAGAAGGAAAACTACAGGCGAAGAGAAGTCAAGGGTGTCTCCGCTCACGACCTCAGTTTCGTCATCACCCTCACCGATTGTCACCTTGACATCCTGTCCCTCAGGGAATTCGAAGCGTGCGGAAAGGCTCTTGAGCGAGTCAGCGAGTACGTCAGACGGGAATTCAAAATTGAGCACTGATACAGTTGAGATATTCGTCTGTACGAGGTCCTCGGAAAGGACACCAGCATTGTCTTCGGCATAGAATCCGAATGATGTGAAATAGACAGGGTTGACTTTCTGCTGCTCCTGTCCAGTCTTTTCGCAGCCGGCAAAGAGCACGGCAGCGATGGAAAGAACCGCTAATAATGTTTTTTTCATAATCTGAAAATTTTAGAAAATTGTTATTTAATTGATTAATATTTGCTTATAACGATAGTCTTGTTCTTCTGGTCAGGCCCTATGACCCCGAGACAGACATCAGGATTCGTGCAGGAGTCGAGGCTTATTGTAAGAGTGTTGTCCTCACTTTTGTCTATCGGATGGCTGAGCCACTCAATCTTAACCTGGTTGTCATAAATTCCAGGAAGAAACCTCAGGCGTCCCGTAGTCACTACATTATAGTCGACCCCTTCCTTAAGTCCGCTGCCCGGTGTAACGGAAAAATCCACATAGATGGCTTCAGAGGGCTTCGGAGACGTCAGATGGACATAATATGTCGCAGTGAACGTTCCCTCGCAGTCGATTATTGTCGATGAGGATTTATCCGGCTGGAATGCGACGAATGCATCCGTAAAAATGATGAAATTGTTTTTGTTGCACGATGTCAGCGCCGCAAGGCATCCTATCGCAACGCAAAGCAAGGATATATTCTTTCTCATAATACTCAATTTGAAGAAGGGTTCGGCACCATCTCACTATTCACAGTGAGTTCGATGTAGGGGATAGCAAGTACATAGCGGTAGTCCGGATAGTCAAGTCGTCTGAGAGAAGAGGTGGTGTCGTCCTCGCGGGAAACGCCCTCGTGACGCCGCGCAAGGTCGAAGAAGCGGTGGCCCTCAAGGCACAGTTCCTTCTGCCTCTCTTCCATAATAAGACTGTCAAGCTCCTTAGCATCGGACCAGCTGAGACTTACCTCAGATGCGTCACAGCCAAGCGCCCTTGCTTCGAGAGCCTTCACGTCATCCTCCGCCGCGGAGAGATTTCCCAGTGCACAATTCGCTTCCGCCCTTATGAGATACATCTCGGAGGCCCTGAGCACAAATGGGTTGTAGTGCTGCTTGCTCTCGTCGATGTCGTCCGTGCAGAGATATTTCGTGAACGTGTTGGAATAATGAGTCGTCGTCTTTGAATTCGAGTCAGTGATGTCGACCTCGAAAAGGGACAGGCGAATGTCCGAAGGATTGGTGAAGAGGTTCTTCAGTTTCTTCCCCGGAACAGCCTTCGGTGATGTGTAGTGATAGAATTTACTCATCGTCTTGGACATATCATAGCCGTTCAGACGAAAAATATTCTCTGAGCCGAGTTCATCCTTCGAGCGGAACATCTTTACATAAGAGTCGCGCGGGGTGAGGGAAGTGGCTTCGATGACTTCCGTGGCGTATTTAACCGCATTCTCATAGTCTCCTTTATAAAGGTAAACCCTCGCAAGAAGGGCCTTGCAGGCAAGCGGCGAGGCGTAATAACCATTCTTTGAGTAATTTTCCGTAAAAGAGGCGAGAGAACTGTTAAGATCTGAAATGACCTGAGCATAAACCTCTGCGACAGTGGCTCTTGCTATCTTATCGTAAACTGCAGGAATCCAGGTAATTACCGGAACACCGAGATGGGACGCATCGGAGGTGTAGGTGTAATTCTGGGCATAAACGCAGCAGAGGTCAAAGTGCATTAGCGCGCGCACGAAATATGCCTGTGCGACCACATTGTCTATCGTGGAAGCGTAGCTGGGATGGCTTTCCTTGAGTTGGGGCATCCAGTTGAGAATCTGATTGGTGTTTGCGATGACATCATATCCCTTTTGCCAGATGTAGCCAACAGGAGTAGTCTCATCCATATAGGTGGATTCGAAATTTGCGAACCTCTGCCAGTCCTTCTCGCTTGCGGAAACGACAAGATGGTCGGCTGCAACCTCGGGGTATATGAGAAGATAGTCGTTGTACACCGTGTAGAGGCGGTTATACACACCGTTCATCGACGACTCCGCGGACGAAGGGTCGGAAAAGAAGGTGGGGATGTCTGTCTTTCCTATTCTTTCCACTTCAAGAAACTTGCAGGAGGACAATGACATAAGGACTAATGCCCAAATAAATGCTTTAACTGTTCTTTTCATTGTCGGCTAAAATGAAGCGTTAATACTTAGGGTGAATGACATCTTTGTCGGGTAACCGCTGCTGAGAGTCTTGTAGGAATTGTACTTGCGGCTCTGGTCCGGCGTGAAAGTGTAGAGGTTGTCTCCCACCAAAGAGAAGGACAGTCCTGACATCTTCATCTTTGAAACGACCTTGCGAGGCAGATTATACTTCAGGGCAACATTCCTCAGACGGAAAGCCGTCTTGTTGTAGAGAAAACGCGTCGAGTAGATGGAGGAGTAGTTGTAGTCCTGATATACTTTCGGGAAAGAGGCTGCCTGACCCGGTGTGGTCCACCTGTTATAATAGACTTCAACCGCCTGATTTTCAGATATTATGCTGCTTCCGTCACCCATAGTGGAGTAATAGGACGGAAGAGTCCATCCGCCGATGTCGTAGTTTATCTGGAACGAGAACTCGAAGTTCTTGTAGATGAGCGTGTTGGCAAGTCCTCCGTAAACAATGGGATTAGGACTCTTGCCGGGCCTGCGATTGGCATAGTCGAAGGTCTTTGTTATGTTGCCGTTTGCGTCATACCACATTGCGGAACCGTCCGTAGGGTCGACTCCTGCCCACTCCACAAGCCACCAGGTTCTGCTGTCATACCCCTCCATCCACACTGAATCGAAGAATCCGGTGTGCTGCCCCTCATAAAGTTCAAGAATCTTGTTCTCATTGTGGGAGGCGTTCAGGGTGGTGTACCAGGTAAAATCGCCATTTTTTATCCAGTTTGCCTGAAGATTCAGTTCAACACCGGTGTTCTGCATCTTTCCCACATTTGCGGAAATCTTCGAATCTGACACAACTCTTGACACATAGACGCTGCTGAGCATATCCACAGTACGGTCGTAGTAGTATTCGAAATCAATGTCAAGTATCTTGCTGAGTGACAGACTGAAACCGGCGTTTGCCTTATACTTTTTCTCCCACCTCAGACCAGGGTTCGGCACAGTAGAAAGTACAGCTCCAGTGGTGCCGCCATATTGGTACGTGTCGCTGTAAGCGTAGGTGCCGCTGGCCGAAGAACCGTCGTCGGAGTTTCCGGTCGTTCCGACAGAAGCCTTGAGTTTGAGCATCTTGATGGCGTCCACCTTGAAGAACGGCTCGTTATGAACGTTCCAGGAGATTCCGGCAGACCAGAAATTGCCCCATTTGGTGTATGCTCCCAGGGCCGAACTGCCGTCACGGCGGAAGTTTCCGGAGATGTAGTAGCGCTTGTCGTAGGAGTACTCACCACGAACAAGATACGACATTGTGCGGCGGGTGCTGATGTAGCTGCTGACGCCTTTGGATGTGTCGTCGGCGTATGAGAGTTCCCGGATATTGTCATTCATAAATCCTGAGCCATAACCGCTGAGGGAGCGTGAATTGTTATGGTTCAATTCGAAAATCGCCATTCCGCCCACCGTGTGCTTTCCGAAAGTGTTGTTATACCGAAGGGTGTTGGTGTTGTGAATCACGCGTACAGAACCGTCCGCCTTGGTTGAAGACCCGCGCACATTGCCGTCGGTGTCAAGTCCGCGGACAGTGAGCTGAGAGTAGTACATACTTTCGTGACGGTGGTTGTACTCGAAGCCGAAAACAGAATCGAAACTCAAGCCCTTGCAGATTCTCACCTTGAGATTTGCCTGGGCAAGCGTGCGCCAACCGGTCTGATTGTTCTCGTTCTCCTTGAGGTCAGGCACATAGTTGTCGTAGAATTTCTTCATTTTCCAGCCGTGTGTGGTCTCATCCCAGATTTTGTTGTAGAGACGGTATGACCCGTCATTCAGATAGGGGGAGAGAACAGGCGGGAGGTCGAAATAGTGACGTCCCGAAGAGAAGAGGTCGTCGTCCGTGTATGTTCCTGACAGAGTGACGCCAAGGTCCACAAAATCAAGGAGTTTGTAGTCCTGATTCAGGCGAATGTAATAACGCTGGGAGTTATCGCCCTTTACAATGTTCTGGCTACGATAGTAAGACCCTGAGACATAAGACTTTACCCTCTTGTTTCCGGAAGAAAGGCTAAGGCTTGCGTAAATGTCGTTTCCTACACCCAGGTACTGCTCTGCCCAGTTGGTGCTTGTGGTGGAGTAGGAGTTGTAGTCGTTGTCCTGGTATGGGAAATCGGACATACTGTAACCGGAGTTAGTCCAAGCCTCCTTCGCGACCTCAAGATACTGTTCTGAGTTCATCGTTTTCACCATCGTGCTGTAATCAGGCACGGAAACGCTGAAATTCACCACGGCATTTACGCTCAACGGAACATTATCCTTGCTGCGTTTCGTGGTTACGAGGATGACTCCTCCTGCAGCATTCGAGCCGTACATTGTGCACTGGTCTGCATCCTTAAGAACCGTAATTGACTCAATGTCGGCAGGGTCTATGTTGGCAATAGGGGAGATGGAATAGTCCATTCCCGGCATACTTCCGGTCTTGCTTCCCGTGTAGATTGGCACACCGTCAACTACCCAGAGAGGGCTCTTGCTGCCGGTAAGAGAACCGGTTCCCCTCACGCGCACATTGTATTTGTCACGAGCAGAACCCGTGGAGGCATAGTCGGCGCTTGCTTCAATGTTCATTCCCGGAATTAAGCCCTGGAGCGACTCCACGACATTGGCTTTCGGTTTGTCGGCAATGGCGGTGGAGTTGACCTGGAAGGCGGAGCCGACCATATCTTCCCGTTTCTGCGCCGTGCCGTAGGCTCCGATGATGTAGGAGCCGTCCAGTTCGTTGTCTGGAAGGAGTTTCACATTGAGTATACGTCCTTCTCTTCCCACGGCAAATTCCTGGGAAACCATTCCGAGATACTGAAATATAAGAACCGGAGATTTTGCAGAGGCGGACGGCAGGGAGATTGAGTAGCGGCCGTCAATGTCCGTGCTCACGCCTGTCGACGTACCCTTATAATAAACAAAGGCACCCACGATGGGCTCGTCGTCCTTGTCGGTCACCGTACCGCTTATGCTTTTTGAGCTGTTCCCGCCATTAACTACCTGTGCATCAAGCGATAGCACTGAAGTAAAAAGGAAAACGGAGAGAAACGCAGCAGATAAGAGTTGCTTTCCACTCATAATTAAAACGCTAACATTTACTAACAGGGCGCGAAATTAAGAAAAATGATTATAATTTGCAACTACACAAAGCCACACAACACAATGACTTAAATACCATTTCTGCGACACAGTAGGAATATTGCTTTCGGAAATAAAGATATAAAGTCAAAATAGTTAATATCTCTAAACAGAAAGCCGTATTAACGCAAAAAATAAATTTGCCGGAGAGCGAAAAAGATATTGCTCCCTTAGAGGCTTCGGCGCCTGAATTCAGCCACAGTAATCGCCGTAGCCACAGCCGCATTGAGAGACTCGGATGTGTGAGCATCAAGAGGATAGGGCGGGATGAATAGCCGGTCAGTGACCATCGCCGCCATCTCAGGCGAAATGCCGTTGGACTCGTTGCCAATCACAATGACGGCAGGGGAGTCCGCGCCTGTCGAGAGATCCCTGCTGTAGATATTTTCGCCATTGAGGAATGTGCCGTAGATGTGCCCTCCGCGTGATATGACTGCCTTGGAAAGGGCAGGAAGGCTGCAATAATGGAATTTCACTCTGAAGATTGCACCCATTGTCGCCTGCACAACTTTCGGATTGAAACACTCAACTGTGTCCTCAGCCGCGAAAACGGCGTCAATCCCGAACCAGTCGGCTATGCGAAGAATCGTGCCCAGGTTGCCGGGGTCACGGATGGTGTCCAGGGCAAGGTAGAGGCCACGGGAGGCTATCTCCTTCTCCATCGAAGCTTCATCCCGAAGGTGTAGAGCGGAAGGCTGACGGACAATGGCGAGAGATGGGGATGGGGAGCTGAGGGAACTGATTCTTCCCATCGCATCCTCTCCAATCTCTTCGCTGCGGTAAACTTTCAGGACTTCAAAGCCCGATGCAAGTGCCTCTGCAACCATTTTTTCGCCTTCTACAATGAACACCTCTTCCTGGTCGCGAAACTTTTTCTGCGAGAGAGACTTCACATATTTAATTTCCCTGTTTGATATTGCCGACATACTAAAAGCTATCCGAATCTGGCGGATTTAGGTTCATATTCAAATTTGTGGCGGCAAAGTTAGTAAAATATGGACTTAAATCCATAAATTTGCAGTTTGCGTGCTGCAAAAAGGCTTTAGCACCTCTTTAGAGAGTGACTTTGAAAGATGTGACCAAGGCTGCAGACTGCTATATTTAGACACCTTTTGATGAAAAGTCAGCGACTCAAATACTCCATTCCCTGCCTGCTCCTCATTCTTTTGGGGCTCGCCGCGGCATCCTGCAGCACGACAAAGGTGCTCGCTGACGGAGAATACTCTCTGTCGCAGACTCACGTAAAAATCTCAGGAAAAGGTGTAAAGGAGTCTGACATAACGCCTTACATCAAACAGAAACCAAATTCAAACTTCATTTTCGGATGGAATCCTTTCGTGAGCGTTTACAACTGGTCCAACGGCAAGGGCAAGGGTTGGGACAAATTCGTCCAGAAAATAGGCACGCCCCCTATTGTCTATGACCCCTCGCTCGTGGACGAATCGGTGGAGAACATCGGCCGACACATCGAATACCTGGGGTTCTACGGGTCCACGATTGACGCGAAGGTGAAAGTCCGCAAAAGGAAAGTCCACGTAACATACGAAGTGACCCTCGGAAAGCGCTACCCGATTGAAAGCATAAACTATGTGCTTCCAGAAAGGGGGGAGATTGCCTCGGAATTTGTCCGCGACACGGTGAACTCCACGATAAAAAGAGGCGACTACCTCAGCGAAAGCGCCCTGGAAGAGGAAAGCACGAGAGCGACGTCAGTTCTTCGAAACAAAGGATTCTATTCTCTGAGCAAAAACAATTTCTTTTGCGAAGCCGACACCCTCTCAGTTCCGGGACGGGCGATTTTAACCGTCACGCTGAACGAATACACCAGAAACGAGACGCCGAAAGAAGCCGCAAAGCTGCAAAGGTTCACTTTTAAGGACGTCAACATTTCCTACCCGGCTAAATTCAAGGTAAGGGACAATATCCTTCGGAGGCTCACCACCATCCACCCGGGCGACCTCTACAGCGAAAACTCCGTAAACAACACCTACACCCGTCTTTCGTCACTCAGGATGTTTTCCACCGTGAATATCGGCGTGAACCCCGTGGATTCAACTTCGCTTAATTGCGAAATCAGCCTTATGCCTTCGCGCCTTCAGGGATTCAAAGTGAATGCGGAAGTGTCGGTGAACTCCTCAGGACTTATGGGCGTGTCTCCGCAACTCACCTATTACCACAAGAACATTTTCAGGGGCGGGGAGTGGCTGAACCTCAGTTTTATGGGAAATTTCCAGTTCAAGTTCAAGGACAATGTACGCTCGAACGAGGCCGGAGTGAGCGGGAGTCTGAGTTTCCCACGGTTCATATTCCTTCCAATCAGCGTATTCAAAGGCCCGATTCCAAGAACAGACGTCAGCCTTTCATACAACTACCAGAACCGTCCTGAGTACACCAGAAACATCATTTCCACCTCTTTCGGATATAGCGGCAACTCCCAATCGCTCTTTTTCTACCAGTTCTATCCGATTCAGGTCAATATTGTCCACATCTTCAATCTGGACCCGTCCTTCTACAATTCACTCTCCAACGACCCGTTCCTTCGCAACGCCTACCAGGACCACTTCGACTTCGGAGCGGGAGGAACATTCTATTACACGAGCAACTCGGATGTCAATCCAAAGACGTCCTACCGTTATGCACGCCTGCAGGCCGACATTTCCGGCAACCTGCTGAGTGCGTTTAAGGGATTGATGCAGAAGGATTCCAACGGAGCCGGGATGATTTGGAACACTCCTTATTCGCAGTACGTGAGGGCTGAACTCACCTTGGGCAGGACCTGGAGGTTCGGCAAGGAAGACAAGCAGGCGCTCGCTCTCAGGGCAGTGGGAGGAGCAGGCTGGGCATACGGGAACTCCACGGCGCTTCCGTTCGAGAAGCATTTCTACGCCGGCGGTTCCAACAGTATGAGAGGATGGCAGGCCAGAAGCCTCGGCCCCGGACTTTCCGAGAAGGATCAGACCTTCGTCATTCCTAACCAGACCGGAGATATGAAACTGGAATTCAATGCGGAGTACCGCTTCCCGCTCTTCTGGAAATTTGGCGGGGCACTGTTCGTCGATGCCGGTAACGTCTGGAACATAAAGAGGAAGGACTCTGAAGCCGAGGTGAGCCAGATCAGCGCAAAAACCCTCTTTAGAGGTATGGCGATGAACTGGGGACTGGGTCTGAGGCTCGATATGGACTTCCTCGTTCTGAGGGTTGACTGGGGTCTTAGGCTACACGACCCTGCCCGCACGGTGGGAGAGTGCTGGCTCGCGCCGAAAGAGTGGTTCACCCGCGAGGGCTATGCTCTCCATTTCGGAGTCGGTTATCCGTTTTGATTGCATCAAAACGGATAAATTATCCTCTTAACCCCTGTCACTTCTTGTAATACTTAGGCCAAAGACTGGTGAGGCGGGCGTCAAGCTCTGCTTCTTTTTTGTTGTCGGCCGGTTCGTAGAGGCGCGTGCCCTGAAGACCTTCCGGCATAAACTCCAGGTCGACGAAATGGCCTGGGTAGTCGTGGGCGTACCTGTAGCCGTCTGCGTAGCCGAGTTCCTCCATCAATTTCGTCGGAGCATTCCTAAGGTAGAGAGGAACGCTTGCTGTCTGGGTCTTGTCAGCGAGTTCAAGCGCCGAATTTATAGCATTGTATGCGGAATTGCTCTTGGGGGAGGAGGCGAGATAGATTGTCGTCTCCGAAAGCGGAATCCGAGCCTCAGGCATCCCTATGCTGTGGACTATCTGGAAGCAGGAATTTGCAAGCAGGAGAGCATTGGGGTTGGCAAGACCGATGTCTTCGGCAGCAAGAATGCAGAGCCTGCGGGCAATAAAGAGCGGATCTTCACCGCCTCGGAGCATCCTTGCAAGATAATAGACAGCAGCATTCGGGTCAGAACCGCGGACAGACTTGATGAAGGCAGAGATGATGTCGTAGTGCATCTCACCGCCTTTATCGTAGATTGCCATATTCTGCTGAAGACAGCTGGTGACAAGGGAGTTGTCAATCACAATCTCCTTTCCGGACGGCTGTGAAGCCACAATTATGTCGAGAATGTTCAGAAGTTTGCGGGCATCTCCGCTCGAATAGCGAAAGAGCGCTCCTGTCTCTTTTACCGAGATTTTTAAGGTCTTAAGGATGGAATCCGTCGTAAGAGCCCTATCAAGCAATTCCTTGAGGTCACTCTCGTCAAGCGACTTCAGCACAAAGACTTGGCAACGAGAAAGCAGAGGCGTAATCACCTCAAACGAGGGATTTTCAGTCGTGGCTCCAATCAGGACCACGGTTCCGTCTTCAACGGCTCCCAAAAGAGCGTCCTGCTGGCTCTTGCTGAAACGATGAATCTCGTCGATGAAAAGAACCGGAGACGCGCCACCGGAAAAAAGCCCCTGAGAACGAGACTTTTCTATAACTTCCCGAACTTCCTTTACCCCCGCGCTCACAGCGGACAGAGTGAAGAACTCCCTGCCTGCGGACTTGGCCACGATATAGGCCAGTGTAGTCTTACCCACACCCGGAGGGCCCCAAAGGATGAACGAAGAAAGATTTCCGCTCTCTATCATATTACGCAGAATGCACCCCGTTCCCACGAGGTGCTTCTGACCCACATAGCCCTCAAGGCTGTGCGGACGCATTCTTTCAGGAAGAGGTGCAGGCATTATTCTATCTTTTTACCGTAAATGCGGCGTCTCTTGTGCTGCTCCCTATCAAAATTCTTCCACATCTGCTGAACCTGGGTGTTGGTCTCAAGCTCAGCCGTAGTCTCGGCATACTTAAAGCCCATAGCTTTAAGACGAGGGAACAAGTCGGTGATAATTACTGCATTAAGGCCTTTGTCGCGATAGTCTTCCCGGACACCGACCAACAGAAGGTCGAGGGTGTCGCAAGGCTTCCAGAAGATGGCTTTCAAAAGGTGATACCAACCGAACGGGAAGAGCTCACCGCCTGTTTTCTGAAGCGCGAGAGAGAGGTCAGGCATAGACACACCGGCAGCAATCAGTTCGCCCTTGTCGTTCTCGATGAAGCTCACCATCCTTGTGTCAAGAAGGCCGAGATAGAGTTTCGTATAAGAGTCTATCTGCTTGTCGTTCAGGAGGGAGAAACCGTAGAGTTTATAGTAGGTCTCGTTAATGAGCTGGAAGAATTTTCTTCCGTAATGCTCCTTGTTAATCATCCTGCGGGAAACCTTCCGGACATTGAGATGGTATTTGTTGATAACGAGCTGGGAGTAGGTGTAATACCTCTGGGGAAGCTCGTCCGGCACCTTAATCCTATACTCCACCCAGTCGGTTTCCTTGGAGTAGCCGAGGCTCTCGAGGAACTGCGGATAGTAAGGATAGTTGTAGATGCCCGGCATAGTGGCAAGGCGGTCGAAACCCTCGATGAGCATACCCTCAGGGTCGAAATCCGTAAAACCGAGAGGTCCTACGATTTCCTCCATCCCTCGCTCTTTACCCCAAGCTTCCACTGCATCAAGCAGCGCTTTAGCGACCTCGATATCTTCGATAAAGTCAATCCAGCCGTAACGGACCTGTTTCACCTTCCAGCTCTCGTTTGCCTTAGGGTTTATAATCGCGAGTACCCTTCCGGCAAGCTTTCCGTCCTTGTATGCAAGGAAAAACTCCCACTGGCAAAAATCCATAGCCCCGTTCTTCTTCGGGTTGAACGTATTGTAGTCGTCCGACGGCATACTAGGCGCATAGTATTTGTCGCCTTTGTAGAGCTTATTGGCAAAATAGACGAAGTCTTTAAGTTCCTTTTTTGTTGTTACCTTTCTGATTTCTACTGACATAATTATGCTTATTTGATATTATTCATTTTTTTGCAAATCTTCCTCTATACTGTCCTATCATAAAGTTAAGTCCCATAACAGCCGACGTGTTCACGGCGTTGACAGGGACTCCCTGAGGGGTGATTCGTGTAAAAGGAAGATATGAATCCGTACCTATAAAATAGTTGAAACCCCTAAGATGGAAACTCAGAGCAAAACCGGCCGAGTGACCATATGTGGAGTATGCGTAGTTCGTGTTGATGCTCAGCCAGTTTGTCGGCTCCACATTCAAGCAGAAGCGCCCTTCAGTCCAAGTATAAACTTTTCCGGCAATTTTCGTCGTGGAAAGAAGTCCCAGGGAGAGCCTGTCGTAGAAAGGCATTCTGTACTCAAGAGCGGCATAAACCAGCGGCTGGAGTGATGTAATCTTTTTTGCGGACCCCTGGCTTTGAAATTTCAGACAGTCAAGAAGGCGCTGTCCCACATCTGAAAATTCCGAGGAAGAAGTCGTATTGTCCATCAGAACGTATGTCTTTGGAGTGCCGTCCGGGTTCTTTGCGCCTTCACTGGTGAAATAATTGGCCCAGGAAATGAATCCGAGATCAGTCACAGCGGCAGATATGGTGAAATTATCAAGAAAATCCACAGTTAATCCAAGGTCAAAAGCCGCTCCCACGTTGCCGAGAGTGCTTTTCAGGTTATCCACATTGAAGTTTTCGCCAAATTTTTCGAAGTCAATGTTGCCTTCCGCATCGGTAGAAGGCTCTCCCATAGCAGGAACAGCCCCGTTAAGATGACCGTCCGTTGTTGCGGACCAAAGTTCTCCTGTTGCCGTTAGAGATGTGCCCTGGAGCGAGAGGTCTGCAGTGGCGATTCCGTAAAGGAGTTTTGCCCTTGCGCCCAGACGGACATATTTTCCAATCGGGATGGAAACGCCGTAAGCGAGTGAAAGATAAGAGTTTGCGTAAACGCTTGTGTTACCAAGATCATACACATTCCCGTTCGCGGAACCCTCCTTTGCAAAACGGAAAACGTCGTAGGGGATTGCCGCTGAGACATCAGCCCTGAGCGAAAGGTCAACGCTGTGGAAGAGCTTGCCTTTTTTGCCCCAGAACCCGAAAGACATTATTGAAAGGTCCGTGTCCACTCCGACTGAGTTGTTTTCGCTGAATTTTGAAAGCGCCGCAGTTGCGTCCACTTCTGAATTGAGGAATGTCGTAAGGCCTGACCCGTCAGACTTAGGATAGAGGATTGAAGACAGCCCGAAGGAAGTGGTGGCGCCAACGTTGAAGTTTCCAAGGACAGGAAAACTTACAAATCCCCTCGAAGGAGTCAGCGCCGGGTTCATCTTGAAAGAGTAGGTGTAACCGTCCATAAAGTAGCCGGACCTAAGGTTCTGAGCCAAAAGAGAAAACTCTCCGAAACCCGCCGCAATGGCAAAAATGCCTATCACAAAACAGCTAAATATTCGTTTCATAGTCTCGCCCTCCTCCGTTTATTTTTTGTTAAGATCCAGGCTCATACCGCTTTCAGTCCCGAAAGTAATATTACTCAGGGTGATTTTCTGAGCGGAATTGAGCGTAACTGTCTCACCCTTAGGGGATGTCGCGTCAAGATGCAGGACGATGGAATAAAGCTCTGAAATAGAAGTGCCGCTACTCATCTTGAAGCCTATTCTTGATGCGGTAGGAGAGGCTACACTTCCCGAAGACACCACGAGATGCTCGATTGCATTTCCGTCAGAGTCAATCGGAGTAACATCTATGTTCCTGTCTATATTCCCATTTGCGTCAAGCACATCGCAGCGGAGGGTGACGTCAAGCGGAACAGAGTTCTCAACCAGGGCGTAAATCGCGATGTCTGAGAAACTTACATCTGTCCACTTCGTGTTGATATCCACAGTGTAGTCGGTTTTTATCTCAAAGTTCGTGAACGCCAGGGGAGTGTCCAGGTAGTAGTCAATTCCGACCTTATAGCTTTTTCCGAATTCCACAGTCACAAAGTCAGAACAACTGCCTTGAACCTTGGTATTGTCAATCCTGATTGCGCTCGGGATGGGGGAGACCAGTCCCTGAATGCCTTCGACAATTATTTTTGAGTCATCCACCCCGCCAAGTGTACCCCTGCCGGAGAGGCAGAAACTTTTGGAATCCGCTCCGGCGGCAATGGAGACTTTCTGCTCGCCTGAGCCAACGCAGACACTGGAGAGAGCTTTGCCCGAAGCATCAAGGGAAGTTATGTCAGAGGTGAGTTTAAAGTCGAACGGAGTGCCGTTGGTGGCTGTCATATAAAATCCGAGGTCGGCAAGGGTAAAATTGATGCTGCCGTCGGTCAGAATCTCGGGGACATTTCCTATGCTGAACCTCTGAGGGGTGCATTCAAGAAGGGGAGAAGCCTTTACGCTCACTGATTTGGGGGTTATGTCGGAAATAGCGACATCAGCGATAACCTTAAACTGTGTACCCACAGGGGCGATTGAAGAGTCGAATCCGATAAGGCTTACCGTGCCGTTGAGAATGACGTCTCCTGTAATGTCTATGGCGGAGTTCTTTATCGGAAAACTGCTCAGGTCGAAGCGGGTGACATTGCAGCTGAGCGAAAAAGGAAGTGAGGCATCCGAAGTAAGCTTGAGCGTATGGGCATTGGATTTTACCACGCCGCTCGGAAGGCCCGAATCAGAAATTGTCACGAAATCCGGCAAGGTGAACGTGAAACCCTTTTTAAGCGCGACATCTATTCCGGATTTTGAAACTTTAAAAGAAAACTTGAGTTTCGCGTCTAGGCTAGCTTCCCTGACTGCTGAAATTTGCGAATCTATGTCCGAATATGAACAGTCAATATTGAAAATCGCGTTTTCAAGCGGAAATTCAACGGCTTCCTTATTTATGTCTATAACCACAGCTGAGCCGGACTCGGGATATTGCGCTGAAGAAGAGTAGGGTTCAACGGAAATGGACTCGAAAGTATAATCCGTATTGAAGGCCGCATCAGGTTCTACCCTGAAGCGGAGATCTCCGTTCGCATCCTCGCGTATGATTCCGTCGTCAGCGGGACTGAGCACCTCTCCTATTGAATAGGAAAAACTTTTGTCTCCAAGCAGAGGCATCTCTATTTTGCCGCCGATATTCATCTTCAAGTCTATCGGCTGACTGAGGTCGTATTCCTTCTGAACGCAGGAGACTGCCCCAAGGAGGAAAAGCGAAGTCATTATTTTTAAATGGTTTCTCTGCATAGTTCTATGGGGTGCAAACACAATTATCGCAAAGTTAAGAAATAAATAGTAGAATTTTTATAAATTTGCCGACCTTTTTGGAGGATAAGTGCCATAGGGGGCGAATCTATGTTGAAGCCAAACTCATTCCCGGCACCGGCACTGTCCCGTTTAGAAATGGTTAAACTTTAACTTACGAAACAATGGATTTCATTACATTGCTTTTGCTTGCCGTCGGGCTTGCTATGGACGCTTTCGCAGTTTCTGTCTGCAAGGGGCTATCGATGAAGAAGGCGGGGCTGCCTCAAGCTCTTGTCGTAGGACTGTGGTTCGGTGGATTTCAGGCACTTATGCCCTTGATTGGCTACTATCTCGGCATCCAGTTCATTGGCTTTATCAGTTCTTGGGACCACTGGTTGGCTTTCGGACTGCTCGCTCTGATTGGAGCGAATATGATCAGAGAATCATTCCAGAATGAAGAGGATACGCAGGCTCATCAGCATCACAAGAGCGACCTCAATCCTAAGGATATGTTCATAGCAGCAGTTGCAACAAGCATTGACGCGCTTGCTGTCGGAGTGTCGTTCGCGACGATGGAAAACGTGAATATCTGGCTCAACGTTGCTGTAATCGGAGTCGTAACGCTGCTCCTTTCCGTTGTAGGAGTGAAAGCCGGAAATTTTGTCGGCAAGAAGATGGCGTCAAAGGCGGAGCTTGTGGGAGGACTGATTCTCATCGGCATCGGCATAAAAATTCTCGTCGAACACCTCTTCTTCTCCTAAAATTCTCCTGATAAAAAGGTTTTTTATAAATTTGCAGATTGTACGGGGAAAGTATATACTCACCCCTCGATATTTTTAACCAAAGTTTCGCAAGTGCGAAACCTAAATTCTAGTTATGGAAGACTTTAACGATTTGGATTCAATCGGGCCGTACAAGACTGATGCAGAGGCTGTTGACGCATTCTCTCATATAGCCGCAAACCCGCTGCTTCCCAAAATTTCTAAATACTTTTTCCCTGAGGAAAACGAAGACTATCTGAAGGATAACATCCTGCAGATGAAGTCTGTTGATGAATTCCAGCACCTTGTGATGGCAAAAGTCATTCGCAGGATAATAGACCGTACGGTCCGCAATTTCTCCTACGACGGCATATCCCACATTGACACTGAGAAGAAATTCCTTGCAATTTCCAACCACAGGGATATAATCCTCGACCCGGCATTCACCCAGTACGTACTCCTGGAAAACAACATTCCTCTCACCGAGATTGCAGTGGGGGATAATCTTATCCAGAACAAGTTCATTGAGTATCTGGTTCGCTCCAACAAGATGATCAAAGTCATCCGCGGAGTGCCGGCAAGGGAACTTTACCTCTCTTCCCAGAGGCTTTCCAAATACATCCGCAACAGCGTCACAACCGGGGAAAGTTCGGTTTGGCTGGCTCAGAGGCAGGGGAGGACCAAGGACGGTTACGACACCACCGAGCAGGGGATTCTGAAAATGCTGGATATGAGCGGAAAACCGGACGACTTCAAGGGCAATTTCGAGCAGCTGAACATAATCCCTATGAGCATCTCCTACGAAATTGAACCGTGCGACATCCTTAAAGCCCGCGAGACATTCATCAAGGAGACCCAGGGAAAGTACGAAAAAGTGAAAGGGGAGGACCTGAACAGCATTCTTATAGGTGTGACACAGCAAAAGGGCGACGTTCACCTTAATATAGGTCACCCGCTTACTATTGAGGAAATTTCACTCGCCTCATTCTGCGACAAGAACGACCGCTACCAGTACATCCGTCACGCGGTGAATATGAGGGTTGTGGACGGCTACAGGCTTTGGAAAAACAATTACATCGCCTACGACATCCTCAATCCTGGCGGAAGGTTCGCCAACCGTTACGAGGCCGCAGACAAGGAGAAGTTTACGGATTATATGGAGCATCAGCTTGACACGCTTGAGCCGGAGCTTAGCAGAGAGGGCGTGCGCGAGCATTTCCTGAAGATTTATGCCAATCCGATAGTGACTAAAGATATACGTGCGCGCGGCGACCTATTAGTATAAAAGAGGCTGACTAAAAAGCGGTCTACTGCGTTACGC